>CADBNT010000065.1 GCA_902796125.1 uncultured Erysipelotrichaceae bacterium
AATGGCGTAGTACAATACTAGTGTATGGTTCGTAAAGACATCGATTCATTCCTTAAAACAATTCCTGAAAATATCACTCTTGTTGCTGCAACAAAATACGTCGATTCTGAGCAAATGAGAGAGCTTTTGAAACACGGAATTAATAACTTTGGAGAGAACAGAACCGATGCATTTTTAGAGAAATATTACGCTCTTCAAAGCGAGAAAATTACCTGGCATTTTATAGGTCATTTGCAAAGAAATAAGGCCCTTGATGTTATCGATAAAATTGACTATCTTCACTCTTTAGATTCATTAAAACTCGCCAAAATAATCGACGAGAATGTAACCTCTCCATTAAAGGTTTTTATTGAGGTTTCAGTGAACCTTGAAGATAGTAAAAACGGAGTTCCCTACTACAATCTAGAAGGCTTCATCCGCGAGCTTCTCAAGTACAAAAATATCAAGCTTGTTGGCCTTATGATGATGGCGATTAAACACTCCGATGATGAGTCACTTGTAGACCAATTTAGGAAGCTTAGAGAGCTCCGTGATGAGATGGAAAAGAAGTTCAAAATTAGCATCCCATATCTATCAATGGGGATGTCAGATGACTATAAAGAAGCTATAATGGAAGGCGCTACTCATATCCGTCTTGGAAGAGTGTTATTTGACCTATAATGGAAATCTCAATTATCATCCCTGTTAAAAATGGCGAACGCTATCTTAGACAATGCCTAGATAGTGTTTTTGAACAGAGTTTCGATAAAGATTATGAAGTAATTGTTGGAGTTGATCCAAGTGAAGATAAAACACTAGAAATCCTAGATGAATATAAGAAAAAACACTCTAATTTAGTTGTTGAAAATAGACGTGGATTAGGAGTTGCAGTTAATCGTTTCGATTCCTTAAAGATTGCTAAAGGAAAATATATTTGTTTCCTTGACGCCGATGACTACTACCACAAAGATTTCTTAAAAGTGATGTATGAAGAAGTTAATAAAGGCTATGACATTGTTAACTCCTCATTCTTTATTGATAGAGATGGAAAAATAAAAAAGAATGGCTTTGTAAAAGCTAAAGAGATGAATTCTGTTGAGGCTTGTAACGCCATCCTTAAAGATTCCTATTTCCGCTCATTCCTTTGGAATAAAATCTTTAGAAAAGAATTATTTGATAATGATAAATGCCCAAGAAATTGGCCAAAGGGTCATATCTTTGAAGATTTAGGTATCGTCTATTTCCTAGCAATGCATTCTAAAAAAGTCAAATCTATCAAAACTCCTTTATATTTTTATAGGGATAATAGAGAATCTCTCACCAAAGTTGAAAACAAAGATAGATTTAAAATGCATCTTAATGTTTTTGCCTATGTTCGTCATCTCACTGATGAAAATAAAAATAAGCTTTATTTAAAAGGATATCGTAGATACTTCTTTAGAAGTAAAATGTCACTTTGGTACGACGGTTACTCCACTAGACACGTTTTAGGCCATGGTGGACTTAAAGAACTCAAACTTCATAAAGCTGAATTAAAAGCTCTTAAAAATAAAAATCCTCTCCACCACTCTGGTTTTGAGGAATTTATAGCTAACTTAGAAAAATAATTATTCTTGTGGGTCAACTTCTTTTGGAGCGATGAAGATCCATTTTTTTCTGCTCCAATAATTCCAAACAAGAACGATGAGGGTTCCAACAACAAAGATAATCGCCCACATCCAGAAATTGATGCTACCAAAGAACGCCCATGTACCATCTATGATGGTATCAATGACCATTTGTTGACCAGCAAGGATGCTAATTCCACCTAAATTAAATAAAGCTTTAGAGCCATAATTTAGACCTTCATGGAAAAGTAAACCGATAAATCCAAGAAGAACAAATAGCCAGAATGATGATTGGGTCTTTGCTTTATTTTCATCTGCGACATTTTTAAAAACCCAAAGAATGGAGAAAATGTAGTTCACGACTACTCCAACAATAAATCCTGCTAGAACAGATACGCCAGTCGCAACCCATTCAGGAGCGCTTCTCAGCAAATAAGCTACTAAAAGTCTCGTTCCAGCATCAAATATTGTGGCAACAACACCAATAATAAGGAAACGAATTATTTCCCATTTTCGTGATGTTTTGTTATTAATAGCAACTTCCATACAAGAAATTATACTCTATTTTATTAGAAATAAGTGTTAAACTTTAAAGCATGAAGAAACGTTGTTTGTTTGTTCTATCTATAACTGCCATCCTTGTTTTATCGGGATGCCGTGGAGGACGTAGAGGATCTACAAGTGTTGATCCTACTAGTGATAATCCAACCACTATCGCTTCTAATTCTAGTTCCACTCCAACTACTACAAGCGGAAATGATCCGATCCCGACAGTAACTACAAGTGGAAATAGTTCAACTACCACAGTAACTGGTGCTACTACAGCATCAACACCATCATCAACTACCGGAGGAGGTTCTTATTCGACAGGGACTCTTTCCTCATTAACAACTATAACATCTACACTTACGCCTTCATCCGCTCCAACAGCGGGAGGTTATTATAATTCAATTTCCTCGTCTCTTTCAGGCGATTCTTTAAAGTCAGCTTTATATAACTTGATTAAAGGACATACGAAATATTCGTATGACAATCTGGAAATTGCTATGAGAACCACCGATAGAAACTGGGACAAATCACCAGACCCAAATGATGAAAATCCATATATGTTCCTTTTGTATTTGGTTAATAACGATACTAAACCTCATTTATGGAATGAATCTCATGGGGGCTTCGGCTCTACCGTTACTGGCAAATATATGTGGGACAAAGAACATATGTGGCCAAAATCAAATGGTTTTAACACCAAAGGCTTAGAAGCATATTGCGATCTTCATCACTTAAGAGCGTCCGATATGAAAAACAATAATACCCGAAGCAATTATCCATACGGTCCAGGGACTGGAGGCAATTGGGTTGTAGATGCAAACGGAGATAACTCTGGCATGAGAGGAGCAACTTATCTTCCAACCGCTAGAGATAGAGGAGATTGCGCACGTGCCATATTTTATATGGCAACGAGATACTCCACTGGTGATGGCTCAGGTGGAACTAAACTCGCATTGACCACCGGAACCGATGATTCGGGTGGCAAATGGGGATACGTAAATACACTCCTTCAATGGAATGATGATGATCCACCAGATGCTTGGGAAATAACTCGTAACTCTTTAGTTCAAGCTATTCAAAAGAATCGTAATCCATTTATAGATCACCCTGAATACGCAAGAAAGATTTGGGGATAAGAAAAGCTCCACCCGAAGGTGAAGCTCTTTTTATATCTACGGAATCTCTTCCGTTACTTAAGGCTAGTAGAAATAGTATTTTTCATATTTCTATCTTCCTTTCGCGTAATTATATTAACACAATTGTTAATAAATACTACAATAATTACGAAAGAAGGTATTTAGATGAGTTCGTTTAAAGATATTAGAGTTGTTGATAATTTCTATCAATCATCATCATTTTTCCCGATGCCAACAGTAGCGATTTCTACGCTTACTGAGGATGGTAAAACCACCGTTGGCTCATATTCCCTAGTCTTTCCATATTACATCGCTGGAAAAGACTATTACGCCATGATTTTAGAATGTCGTAATTCTTCTAACACCGCGCAAAACATTTTAAGAACAGGTAAATGTGCCCTTAACTTTGTTAATGACGATAGAAAGACATTCAAAGAACTAGTGAGACTTGGTTTCCCAGGCAAAACACCAGAAGAAAAAATGAAAGACTGCTGGTTTGAATTTGAAAAAGGTCAAGCCGAAGGAGAACGCCCACTTGTTTTAAAAGATGCATATCAAGTATTTGAATGTACTTGGGATGACAAATTAGAGGATGCTTATAAAGATAAAAAGCATCTTGGTGAACTAGAAGGCGTCGAAGGACCATATCATAACTTCAATGGTATTACTTCTAAGTATGGTTGCCACTTCATCTTGAAAATCGATAAGATTCTCCTTAAGGAGAAATACGCGAATGCAATCTTAAATGGTGCCAAACGAAGTTCCTTCCCAAAAGTTCCTGTTGATTATGGATATCGTGATTCAAAGAATTTCTGGTACGCTAGAGCGAAAACTCCAGTAAGTGAACCTATCGCAGCATCAAATGCAGGAAGCGTTGAATCAGTCATGTACTGCGCTGACCGTCTTGATGACAAAATTAAATTCACCAAAGATGCCTGCGCAATGCTTGTTAAAATTCCACGCGTATTTATGAAAGCAGCCTTAATGCAAATCGTTGAATACGCAAGAAAAGAAAACATTGAACTAATTACTCCAGAAGTTGTAACTAAGTTCAATGAAATTCGTAAGAAAAGACAATAAAATAAAAGCCCCACAAAGTGGGGTTTTTAATTATCCTTTTAATCCGCGGCTTTGTCTATCCATATCTTCAACGACGATGTCGAAGATTTCACCTAGACTAGCAGCATATTTAAGAAGATCCCAAGGTTCATTTGTATGGAAATGAATTTTAATAAGTTCTTCATCCCCTACTGCGAGTAAGCAATCACCTTTGAGGTTTTTGGTAATCCATTCGTTGATGGTGTCTTCATCGAGGTCATGACCTTCGATAAGAAGTTGAGTGTCATATCTAAATTCAAGCATTTTCTTTCTCCTTTAATTCATCTTTTATCTTTTTATATATTTCATAGTCTTCATCGAAGGTATGAATCTTCAAGAAGCTATGTACTTTATCAATGTTCCATTGCTTTATGTTGTAAACATAGAAGTACGGTAGATATTGTATTCCTTTGCAGAAGTGTTTTACAACTGTATTCTCTTTTGGCTTCCTTTGTTCGTTGAAGCGATATTCATCAGGGAAGAATTTAAATTTAGTTTTACATTTATATAATGCGGTTTGATCAGTGAAATACATTTTCTTAGTTCTTACCATGTGGCAACACTTCTTAAGAAGTCCGGTTTCTCTAATGACATCCATATTCATAAGAAGAATGCCAGAGTTAATGTAATCATATTTAATCCAATGTCTTCCCATATAATCATGTGAAGCGCGATATTCTAAATCAGTCATATCAATGTCATATAACTCTTTAATATCTCCACACACCATAGTGTCGCAGTCTAAATAAATGACTTTTTCTTTTAAATCAGGGAAGTCACTCATAAGTAGACGAAGCGTGCAATATGGTGAATATTTAGGTTTCTCGTTTTTATTTTTATCTAAGTGAGAATTATATAACTCAGTACAATCTTTGATTGTAACAATGGTGTTTTTATTAAATTTTCTTAATTCATTTTCTAAGAACTCAGCTTGATCTAATCTAAATGGTTTAAAG
>CADBNT010000066.1 GCA_902796125.1 uncultured Erysipelotrichaceae bacterium
CCGCACTCAAGTCGCGAAAGCTTTAGGCACAAATTTAATTGATCCATTTTGGAATGCAATCGTTGCATATAGGAAACCTTTCACAAGCGTTCTTCCTTTAAGAGATATTGGAAAAAGTTCATTAGAACTTACTTTATGCAATAAGGTTAACGAGAAGTGTTCATCACTTGATAATAAACTCCTTCGTTATGCTGAAGCTTTTGCAAAGCAAATCGATGGCTCTTATGAGAAATCAACCTTACTTCATACAGCTTTAAGACAGGACTTACTCTATATCGCTAGATGCAGCAATATCTTCGTTAACGAAGTTGCTTTAAATCATATTCTTGCTCATACATCAGATGATCCTACTTATGAAAAGCTCATTCATTATTTATCTGCCTTAGAATATATTGCTTCTCACAAAGTCAACATAGTTGACGATAATGTTCTTGCCGCTTTATATAGTTGCGTTACTGGTGAAGGCGAACTCCTTTCCTTCTATAGGCAAGAAGAGATTTCTGCTTTCTCCCAAAAGGTTCTCATTAACCGTGAATACGTTGGCGCACCTATTGATGTAATTGAAAGCATGATGGATAACCTTCTTGACTTTGTCAATAATTCATCTTACTCAATTGCTATCAAGGCAAGTGTCGTATTTTATATGATCAACTACATTAAGCCGTTTGCCTCATGCAATGATGAGATGTCTGTCCTTCTTGCAAAGCAAGTTCTCGCAATGTCTGAAGTTGGTGGAGTAGCTGCATATATCCCATGCGCTAATCTAATTGCTGAAAGACAACAAGAACTCGCTAATGCATTTAAAGAAGTACAAAAGACAAGAGATGTCACCTACGTTCTATTGAACGTTGTTGAAATGGTAGAGGTAGCGGTGCAGTTCCTTCTTGATAAGATGGTTCAATTAACTGCTTCTGGCGTACAACGTTCCTACATTGCCGGCGAAGACGCAAGCAAGATTGAAGAAGAATTTGGCAAAGAAGCAGTTAAAGAAGTTGACCAACCAAAGGTTGTTAGAGAACCTAAACCTCGCGTTGCACCAGCTCCAAAAGTTGTGGAAGCTAAATCTGCTCCTACTTTAAGCGATGAGCCAACTGAAAAAGAACTTAGAAAAGCAGCAGAGGAACTTCTCGAACAAGATCCAATGCTTCGTCCAGGACAAGCTCATTTCTATGTAAGACATTGTCTTAAAGATAGATATTACACTATTCAACAATATAAAAAGGCTGAAGGCTGTGTCTATGAAACAGCTAGAACCTCCATGGATAATTTAGCTAAGCTTGGCTACTATAAGCGCGAGCAAGTGAAGAACAAGTTTGTTTACACACCAATTGTCAAATAGTAGAATAAAGGACGAAAAATTATGGACAAATTATTATTAGCGTTTGACGCAAATCAATTCCTTCCTTTATGGATTATCCTCGGTTTACTTGGATTCTTTGGTTTCCTCGTTTTAGTCATTATTCTTGTTAAAAGAAAATTCACTTCTTTACAGATAAAGAAGGATGATATTCCAGAAGAACAAGCTATCCAAGAAGAACTCGATCGTGTTTTAGTGCCTATTGATGATGAAGAGACACTTAAGCAAATGAATGAAGAAGCATCCAAACACGAAGAAGATGCTGAAAAATAGCAAATCACTTTATATACATATTCCGTTTTGTGAGCACATCTGCAGTTATTGCGATTTCACAAAACTTTTTTATAATGAAAAGTTCTCTAAATTATATTTAGATGCTCTTTTTTATGAACTTGATTCGTATGGCATTCCAAAGATGAAGACAATTTATCTTGGTGGCGGAACTCCAACTGCGTTAAGCGATGATGAATTTGAAAGGTTACTTTGTAAAGCGAGTAGTTATTTAGATAAAGACACTGAATTTACATGTGAAGCTAATGTTGAGAATCTTACGGATTCCAAATTATCTTTGATGCATCGCTATGGCGTGAACCGTCTTTCCATCGGTGTGCAGTCTAGCCACGATAAGCGCCTTAAATCTCTTGGAAGGTGTCATTCCTTTAACGACGCTCAAAAAGTCGTAGAAAAGGCTAAAAAGCATGGTTTTGACTTAGTTAATGTCGACTTAATCTACGGTTATCCAGGTGAAAGTATGGAAGAACTTTCTGAAGACCTGAAAAACATCCTTAAATTAGATGTTGATCATGTTTCCATCTACTCATTAACAGTTTCTCCAGGAACGATTTTCTACAATAACAAAGTTAAAGAGCAAAATCAGGATGATTCAAGAAGATATTACGACTTTATTCTCAAAACTCTTCGTGAGCACGGCTATGAGCGATATGAAATTTCCAATTTCGCTAGAAACGGCAAATACGCGAAGCATAATCTCACTTATTGGAAAGATGAAGAATATTATGGCGTTGGTTTAGGCGCGTCAGGATATCTTGGTAATCTTCGTTATACGAATACTAAGAATCTAGATAAATATCTCGCTCACGAATTTGTAAGTGAGAAAGAAATTGTCGATAAAAAGTTAGATTTAGAATATTTCCTCCTTACTAATCTAAGATTAGAGAAGGGATTCTTAAGAAAAGATTTTAAAGATAGATTTGGAATAGACTTTGTCGACAAATATAAAGATCAAATCCTTTCTTTAGAAAAAAAGTCACAAATAATTGTTACGAGTGATAGAATAATGCTTAGCGATGAGGGTCTTATGATTATGGACTCCATCCTATTACAGTTACTATGAACACAGCCAGATTTGATAAAAGAGTTATCGCATATTTAATCGACATCGTCTTTTCAGTTGCTTTAACTACGACTGGCATCGTGTTTGCTTTTATTCTATTTGAACCAATTAGACAAATACCTTGGTATTTCAGTATGCTATTGTCCTTGGTCCTCGCTTGGTTTATTTATACTTTTATCAATTCTCTTTGGCTTTATATTTCAAACGGCAGAACTCTTGGAGCCTTAATTGTTGGCCTTAGAGTAGTGCACCCAAACTTAGAAAGACTTACGTTCGCTGATTCAGTTTGTAGAAGTGTGACTCTTGCTATTATCCCAATGGTGCTTATTAATGCGATATATATGCTCTACGTTCATACCGAAAAAACGGTGTTTGACCGCATGAGTAGAACCGTCGTTGTTGACTGGCGAAACCGCATGAGATAAGCAATATTTTTTCTGCAATTAATGAAATTACCACCTTTGGTGGTTTTTTCTTTTTTACAAAAATTTAGCACTTACGACTTGACAGTGCCAAAAACATACTTATAATATGTGTTAGCACTCGAAAAGTTTGAGTGCCAAAAAGGAGAAAAAGATGAACCGACGCGATAAAGTCTTAAAGCTCATCGTTGAGCACTTCATTAAAACCGCTCAGCCAGTTGGTAGTAAAACCCTTATTGAAGAATATGGGCTTAACTATTCCAGCGCGACTATCAGAAGCGAAATGAACGCTCTTGAAGTCGATGGCTATCTTGAAAAGACGCATACGTCAAGTGGACGCGTTCCTTCTTCTAAAGGATATCGATACTATATCGACAACCTACGTGAAAGAAGCGTCTCGGACGAATTCAAGTATCAAATGCAAACGATTCTTGATCAAAAAGTTCAGTCGATTGAAGAAGTTATCAAAGAATCATGCGAGATTTTATCTCAAATGACTTCGTTAGCGAGTATCGTTCTTGGACCAAACGTCTCCAAAGAAAAGCTCGTCTCGGTTCAAATCATTCCTATATCAAAGACGTCTGCAACATGCGTGTTCGTTACCGATCAAGGTTATGTTGAGAATAAGACATTCGTCATCTCTGAGAACACTAAGCCAAGCGATGTTGAGTCCTGCGTGAAACTTCTTAATGAAAGATTGCGCGGCACATCCATCTCTGAACTTGTTCCAAAGATGCAACTTATTCGCCCATTACTCAATGATTACGTAATTGACCACGATGTGTTGTACCAAGCTATGCTTGAAGCATTCGTTGGATTCGCGAAAGACCGCTTAAGTGCCTATGGCAAAGAAGAATTATTCTCTCAACCAGAATTCGCGAATGATGCACAAAAGATTCGTAAGCTACTTGGCTTATTTGAATCCCCAGAAATCTTCCGTGAGGTTGAAGATGAAGTTGATTCTAATGACATCTCCATCCGAATCGGTGGTGAAAATGAAGACGATGATGATGTTTCTATCATCTCTGCCAAGGTTAAAATCCCTGGTCAGAACGAAGGATCGATTGCAATCGTTGGTCCAAAACGTATGGACTACGACCAAGTCGTCTCAGCGATGGAATATCTCATCAAAGAACTTGAGAAGCATTATGCTTCTAAGAAAGGAGAGTAATAGTGAAGGAAAAGAAAGAGAAAGCTCCTAAGAATCCTTACGAAGAAAAAATTGCTAAGCTAAGCGCTGATGCTGAACATTGGAAAAATGAATACTATCGTGCTTACGCTGACATGCAAAACCTTCGTAAAGCAATAGAAAAAGATCATCATGAAGCAATTAGATATAGGGCGGAAGGCTTCGTAAGCGATCTACTTCCAATCTTAGATGGCTTCCATATGGCGCTTCAAAATGAAGCGAAGAGTGAAGAAATGAAAAACTTCCTCATCGGATTCGAATATATTTACCGCAATATGGTGAACGTACTTGAAAACGAAGGAGTCAAAGAATTCACTCCAAAAGTTGATGACCAATTTGATCCAAACTTCATGCAAGCTCTCGAAACAAGATTTGATGAAGGTAAACCAAATCGTGTCTTACAAGTGATGGCAAAGGGTTATAAACTCCATGACCATCTCATCCGTCCAGCTGTGGTAGTCGTCTCCACTGATAAAAAAGACGAGCCTAAAGAAGAAAATAATAACGTCGATTGCGACGCCTAAATAGGAGGAAATTATTATGGCAAAAGAAATTATTCTCGGTATCGACCTTGGTACCACAAACTCCGTCGTTAGCTATTTACAAGCTGATGGCACTACAAAAGTCATTCCAAATCCAGAAGGCACAATGACTACACCTTCTGTCGTTGCCTTTAAGGCAAATGGTGAGGAAATCGTTGGTAACGCTGCCAAACGTCAAGCAGTTACTAACCCAGATACAGTTTCCTCAATTAAACGTAAAATGGGTACAAGTGAAAAGGTCCACATTAACTCTGTTAATAAAGACTTCACCCCACAAGAAATCTCAGCCAAGATCCTCGCATACATGAAAAAGTATGCTGAAGAAAACATTGGTCATAAGATTGAAAAAGCTGTCATTACCGTTCCTGCTTACTTTAACGATGCTCAAAGACAAGCAACAAAAGACGCTGGTCAAATCGCTGGTCTTGATGTCGTAAGAATTATTAACGAACCAACAGCCGCTGCCTTAGCCTACGGCTTAGACAAAGATAAATCCGAAAAGATTCTCGTTTACGATTTAGGTGGTGGAACATTCGATGTTTCCATCCTTGATATCGGTGATGGTACCTTCGAAGTTATCTCCACAGCCGGTGATAATAAACTCGGTGGTGATGACTGGGATAAAGTTGTCGCTGATTGGATTAAAGCTCAAATTAAGATTGAACACGGAATCGATATTAACGATAAG
>CADBNT010000067.1 GCA_902796125.1 uncultured Erysipelotrichaceae bacterium
CTATGATTATTCCTCTTTCTCAAAGAGAATTAAAAAATTACGCAAGCAAAATAAAGAAGTTAATACGAATTTCTTCATTTGTTTTAACTCTTTAAAAGATATACACGATGCGAACCCAGGCGCGAAAAGACTTAATGGTGAAATCGCTAACTATTTAACCGAATCATTAACAAATAACCCAGGAAATAGAAAAGATAAGATGGTTTATTGCTATTACCGTCAATGTTTCTATCTATGTTCATTTATGTCACTTGAAGACACTCACGAATATATAGATGAGATTCAAGAGAAGATATTTGATATTGTCAAAACCAAAGAACTTAAAGTTTATGTTGAACCTCACTTTGGTGTAGCAGAAGTTATTAATAACACTGATGTAGTTGAAGCAACAGAAAAAGCGTTACTTGCTTACAATCATGCTTGTAAGAATTTCGAAGAAATTACCTTCTTTAAAGAAGGTGTTGGTGAATCTTATTCCTTAGATGATGTAAAGGAAATTTTGGATGCTATTAAAAAACGTGAATTAGTAGTTTATTATCAACCAAAATTCTCTTTAAAAACAAAGAAGTTTGTGGGAAGCGAAGCTTTGGTGAGATGGAATTCTCCAAAATATGGTTTAGTTCAACCTGCTAGATTTATTAAAACTGCTGAAGTAGGTGGAATTATCCACGATATTGATGTTTATGTCTTTAAACAAGTTATCAAAGACTTAATGGACATAAAACGTAGTGGTGGACGCTTGCTTCCAGTATCAGTAAACTTCTCCATGCATGAATTCTATTCACCAGCATTCTTAAAAGATATTGGACAACTTGTTGTATCTTCTGGACTTCCAATTAGTTGCTTTGAAATCGAAATTACTGAAGCAACATCACAAGCTAATGTAATTAGATCTGCTGCAATACTTAAACGTCTCCATGATTTCGGCTTTAAGATTCTCATGGATGACTTTGGAAGTGGCTATTCTAATATTTCTAAATTAAATGAACTTCCAATTGATACAGTTAAGATTGATAAATCATTTATCGATGGAATCATTAACGATAAAAAGAATAAAGAAGTTGTTAAACTTCTTATTGAATTCTGTCGCGTGAACGAACTTGAAGTAGTCGCGGAAGGCGTCGATTCTAAAGAAACAGTAATTGCTTTAGAAAAGATGAACTGCGATGTTATTCAAGGCTATTACTATTCCAAACCTATTTCCAAAGAAGAATATGTTGAATTTCTAAAAGATAACCCATTTGAGAAGAAGGGAGAAAAGAAAAGATGATTTTAATCATTGGTTCAAATCACGATGATGTTTTGTATTATGAATCACTTCTTAAAAACCCAAGAGAAGAAGTTGTTTTAAATCATTATCATCTTATTATTGGAACAATTGCATCCGAAGAAGTTATGGTGGTGCAGGATGTTTATACATCTTATGTTTCAGGTATCCTCGCTTCTTATTTAATTAACAAATACGTTATCTCTTTAGTTATCAATGTTGGTAGATGTGAGCTTGTCCGTGGAGGACTTAAAGTTGGAGATATTGTTGTCTCAGAAGCCAATATCTTCGCGGATGTAGATCAAATCAACGTTGTAAAAGGAACAGAACTTGGTCAAATTCCAAATCATCCAAGAGTATTCCATACACCTTTACCTGTTTTAAATACGATGAATAACTGCTTGAAGAAGGTTAGTTCCCATATGCATTATGGCGCGACATTCCTTTCTTCATCGTTCTTTAGGCAAAACAAAGAATACGTTCGTAATCTTGAAAAAGATACTTACGTTCAATCTTTATCACAAAATATCGTTCTTGATGGAGAATCGTGTGGAATTCATTTAGCTTGTTTCCTCAATGATATTCCAGCTGTAACGGTCAAAGTAGTGGAAGCCAAATATGGCGAATACACAACTTTAGACCATTATCTCCTCATTCTTGAAGAATATGCTTCGCTTGGTAAAGCTGTCGCGAACTTCATCGGTGAAATCTCAAGAACCGATATGGAAAGGATGTAGCTATGGCAAGAAAAGGTAGATTACGTTCATTAGCAGAAGTCCTTAAGCTTCATTATGCTTTAATGTTCCTCTTTTTGATGCTTACCATAGGTGCATCTTTATCAGTTTTATTTACATTCTTATTTATTCATGATGAACCAGTTTATTACATCGTTATTGGCTCAACTGGTCTAATAGCGTTAGGAGCGTTTATTTATTTCCTTATTGCATCCGCGAAACTTTATAAACTTGTTTATAAACAAGGCTTAAA
>CADBNT010000068.1 GCA_902796125.1 uncultured Erysipelotrichaceae bacterium
GAGCTAAATTCCAAGATATGACTAAACATCTTCTTTTAAGAACAGAAGAACCAGTCAAACGTGCATTAAGCGATGCAGGTATCTCCGCAAGCGAACTTAACCAAGTTCTCTTAATCGGTGGTTCTATCCGTATGCCAGCTGTCCAAGAATTAGTTAAGAAGTTAACAGGCAAGACTCCAAACCTCTCTGTTAACCCAGATGAAGCCGTTTCTATCGGTGCTGCTATTCAAGGTGGTGTTGTCTCTGGTGACATCAAAGATGTCGTTCTTCTCGACGTCACCCCACTTACCTTAGGTATTGAAACCTTAGGTGGTGTTATGACACCTCTTATCAATAGAAATACAACAATTCCAACCACCAAGAGCCAAATCTTCTCAACCGCACAAGATAATCAACCAGCCGTTGACATCATGGTCTATCAAGGTGAACGTCCAATTGCTCACGATAACAAACTCCTTGGACACTTCCAATTAAGCGGTATTAAACCTGCACGTAGAGGTGAACCAAGAATTGAAGTTACCTTCAACATTGACGTTAACGGTATTGTTAAAGTTACTGCTAAAGACTTAGATACTCAAAAAGAACAAGAAATTACCATCTCTGGTTCTAATGGATTATCTAAAGAAGATATCGACCGCATGGTCCGCGAAGCGGAAGAAAACGCTGAAGCTGATGCAAAGCGCAAAGAAGAGGTCGAACTCAAAAACAAAGCTGAACAATACATCAATAGCATTGATCAAGCTTTACAAGAAAAAGGCGATTCCATTGATGCTGCTCAAAAAGAACAAACTCAAAAACTCCGTGACGAACTTAAGACCGCGTTAGACAATAACGACATTGAAACCCTTAAGACACGTATCGGTGAACTTGAGAAAGCAGCCGAGATGATGGCCCAAACCCAAATGGGTGATAAAGCTGCCCAAGCAGGCGAAACTAAAGAAGGCGAACAAACCGCTGATGATGTTGTCGATGCTGACAGCAAGATGAAAAACTAATTAGTAGTTATTTAGTAGCAGGCGAATGGGACTTTGTCCCACTCGCTTTGCTCATTTATGAAAGGAGCGACTATGGCAAAAAGAGATTTCTATGAAGTGCTTGGCGTTAATAAAAGTGCTTCAAAAGATGAAATAAAATCTGCTTATCGAAAGCTCGCTAAAAAGTATCACCCAGACATAAATAAAGAGCCTGGTGCAGAAGAGAAATTTAAAGAAGTTCAAGAAGCTTACGATATTCTCTATGATGACAAGAAACGTCAGATGTATGACCAATTTGGTATGGCCGCTTTTGAACAAGGCGCATCTACAGGCGGAGCAGGTAATCCATTTAGTGGTGCTGGCTTCTCCGGCCAAGGATTTGGCGATGTCGACCTTGGTGATATCTTCTCATCCTTCTTTGGAGGTGGAAGATCTAGAAGACAAGATTTTGGTCCTCAAAGAGGAGATGATACGTTACAACGTATTCGTGTCCAATTTATGGACGCCGTTCTCGGCAAGAAAGTTCTCGTTCCAGTTAGCTATGATGAAAAATGTAGCAAGTGTAACGGAACAGGAGCCAAGGACGCTAATAGCCTAAAGACTTGTACTAATTGTTCTGGTAAAGGCTATATCCGTACTCAACAAAGAACACTCTTTGGAGTAATGGAAGGTCAAAGCGTTTGTCCAACTTGTGGAGGACGAGGCAAGATTGTCGTAGACAAATGTCCAGAATGTGATGGCAAAGGCTATAAACATATCAAACGCGACATGGAAGTCAATATTCCAGCCGGTATTAACGCTGGACAACAAATCCTTGTCCGTGGCAAAGGTGAAAGAGGACGCAATGGTGGAGAAAATGGCGATCTCTATTTAGAGATTGTTATCATCCCACATGAATTCTTTAAACGTGACGGTAATGATATCCATATCGATGTTCCAATCAGCTTCATCGATGCTGCCTTAGGCAAAAAGATTGATGTTCCAACCGTTTATGGCATGGCTGAAGTGGAAATTCCAGCAGGTACTCAACCAAATCAAATTCTCCGTCTAAAAGGTCGTGGAATTAAAGATATGAGAAAAGGTACTCCTGGCGATGAATATATCCACGTCATCGTGAAGACTCCAACGAAACTTTCTAAAGAACAAAAAGAATTGCTACAGAAGTATCAATCCTTAGAAAAGAAAGAAAATTCTTTCTTTGAAAAGTTCAAAGCGAGCTTCAGACATTAAAACTAGAAAAGAATTTGACCGGTTATTCCGGTCTTTTCTTTTTTTGTAAAAAAGTTGTGCTATACTTTATGACGTTATGCATAAATGTAAGTATTGTGGCGCTCAACTTTCAAAACTAGACAAACAAATTTGTCCGTTTTGTGGTGGTCTAAAACCACTTGATGGCTCGGAAGACGTTACAGAAGATTTTACAAAGAGCCTCGAATCATTATCAGATTTAGAAAAAGCTAAGGTTGCAAGACCAAAATCTAGAGTAGTGGCGATTGTTTTAGCTATATTCCTAGGAATATTTGGTGTTAATTCTTTCTATCTTGGATTTAAAAAGCATGGATTTGTTAGCCTTGCTATTTCTATTGTTGTCATTGGCGGCGGTGGATCGCTTCTATTTTTTACTGGTGCCATGCCAAATGCTTTTGCATTTTTAATTCCATATTTCGTACTTGAAGCATTGATTATATTTGCTGCGTTATTCTTATTAACCCGTGCTGATGTTAAAGATGGAAGAGGAGAGTTCCTTCGTTAATGCAAAGATATTTCGCTAAGGTTTATGAACGTGATGTTGTCTTAACAAAAGATGACGTTTTTCATCTTACTAAAGTAATGAGAGCTAAAGTTGGTGAACAAATCGAAATTGTCGCTGACGATAAAGTCTACCTTTGTGAAGTTAAATCACTTAAACCACTTCAAATTAGAACAAAGCGTGAAATTAAAGAAGACCACGAGCTTAAAAGCCATGTGGTTTTAGTCATGGCGCTCCTAAAAGGAGACCATACTGATTTAGTCGTTCAAAAAGCTACTGAATTAGGCGTTGATGAAATCATTTTTCTTCAATCGGAAAGAACCATTGTTAAAATCAAACAATCCGATAGAGATTATAAACTTGAAAGATTCCATCGAATTGCTAAAGAAGCAGCTGAACAATCTAAGCGTTCTGTCATTCCAAACATATATCGCATCATCAATCTCGATGGTTTAAAAGAGATTAAAGCTGAAGTTAAGCTTATAGCTTATGAAGGAATGCAAGGCACCGCTGATAGCTTTAATAACAAAATTGCAAAGCTTAAACCAGGACAAAGAGTAGCGATTGTTATTGGACCTGAAGGAGGTTTCTCTTCTGGCGAAATCGACGCCGCTAATTATTATGGCTTTAAAAAAGTCAGCCTTGGTAAACGCATCTTAAGAGCGGAAACAGCTGCTATATACGCTTTAAGCGTAATTTCTAATATGCTTGAACAAAAATAGTTATGCATCTTTACGATAAACTTGTTAAAAACCAAAAACACCACAAAAGAATGCTTCGCGATAGCGAGGAGTTCCAATTTTACGTTGCAAATAGAAACCTTCTTAATGGTTTAGACATTTATAAAGCTCTTATCAACTCATTAAATGAGTTTGACATTATTAGAGCAAACATCGTCATTCGTGCTATCCAAAACAAGAAAGCTTTAGATGAAGCAATTTTATATGCTTTTAAGGGCAGCAAGATGAAAACCGAAGAGGTTTCTGACTTCATTCATGAAAGAATGGTTGGACTTCCATATATTCAAGAAGGCGATCTAAAGATCTATGTTCCTATTTTCAATAGGTCGGTAAATGAGCTTTATTACCGTGATTTTGGCAAGTTATTATCTAAACCTTACTCAACTCTCATCGAAGATTTTTCATCGTCTTGTATCGACTGTTTTGAAATGTATGGTTTTTCCCTCTATGATTCCTTGTTTTCAAAATACATCGTTATTAAAAAGACTGAAAAGACTTTAGTCTTATATCACTTTGATTTCTCAACTATCTACTTTGTCGATGACCAAGGAAGACTTGAGGCCAAGCTTGCTTTATTTGATAAATATATGCATCGACCAGTGAAGAATCACATTATCGATAGAATCGGTTCAGTAGTGGATGCATATTTAAATGATGATCGTGAAGGAATGTACCAAGCTTTAGTGAACAACAACCTTATTTCTAAGAAATTAATCTTTAAGATTAAACACGAGGAATTTAAGTTTAAACGCAAATTACAAAGGAAAGCAGATCGTGCTTAAATTTATTTCACTTGGATGCAAAGTTAATTCCTATGAGAGCAATGCTCTTAAGGAACTTTTTTATAAAGAAGGTTTTTCTAATGACACAAAGCCTGATGTTATTGTCATAAATACGTGTTCAGTAACTTCCGTCGCAGATCAAAAATCTCGTCAAATTGTTAGACGTGAAAGAAGAAACAATCCTGAAGCGGTTATAGTGGTGATGGGATGCTTTTCCCAAAAGAATGGCGAATATGCTTTAAAAGAATGCCACGCTGATATTGTTGTAGGCACATCTAACCGCAATAAAATTGTCGATTATGTTAAAACTTATCTAAAAGATAAAAAGCCAATTATTGCCATCGACGAAGATCCTCGTAAGTTTGATTATGAATCTTTTAAAACAATTGCGATTCCTGAATCAACAAGAGCGTATATCAAGATTGAAGACGGCTGTAATAACTTTTGTACATATTGCACGATTCCATACACTCGCGGAGTGGCAAGAAGTCGCGACAAGGATGAAATTATTGATGAAATCAATTTCCTAATTAAAGAAGGCTTTTTAGAATTTGTTCTTACTGGCATACACACCGCGCATTATGGCGTTGATTTAAAAGGAATGACATTCTCTGATTTGGTTGAAGAGATTGTTAAGCTTCCAGGTTTATATAGGCTAAGAATATCTTCTATTGAAGAAAGTGAAATAGATGATCACTTTATTGAACTATTAAAGAAGTATCCAAATATTGCTAATCATCTCCATATGCCGCTTCAAAGTGGAAGCAGAAGCGTTCTTCAAAGAATGGGTAGAAAATACAAAACCGAAGATTTTATTAACAAAGTTAATAGAATTAGAAAAGTTCGTCCAGATATCGCTATTACTACCGATGTGATTGTAGGTTTCCCAGGTGAAAGCGATGAAGAATTTAATGAGACATATGAATTCATTAAAAGAGTTGGTTTTGCTGAACTTCATGTTTTTCCATTCTCTGCAAGAGAAGGAACAAAAGCCTATTCATTCCCAAATCAAGTGTCTCCAGAAATCAAAGATAAGCGTGTCCAAATTCTTTTAGAATTATCTAAGGATTTAGAAAAACAATATAAAGATAAATTTATAGGTAAGTCCCTTGAAGTTATTTTAGAAGAGAGAAATAAGAAGACTGGTTTATTAAGTGGATTCACTTCAAACTACCTTAAATTAAGCGCGGATTTGCCAGATAAATATATTGGTAAAATTTGCAAAATAGAAGTTCGATAATAACAGAATAATTTATATATTTTTTGTACATTGTATGAAAATTGATTGAACGTTTTTTATATTAAGTTATAATATACGTCGTCTATTAGGAGGATTTAAATATGGCAGTCCCATTTAGAAGAACTAGCAAAACCGCAAAAAGATTACGCAGAACTCACTTCAAGCTCTCTGCTCCAGGATTAGTCAAATGCCCAAACTGTGGTGCAATGATCAAATCTCATAACGTTTGCCCAAAATGTGGTTACTATGGCGGTAAGAACGTCATGGAAAAACCAGCACCAGCTAAAGCTGTTGATGTAAAGCCAGTTAAGAAAGCTCCAGCCAAGAAAGCTGCTGCTAAAAAGGCCGAACCAAAAGCTGAAAGCAAATAAGATTAGTGATTGAAAACACTAATATGGTAAAATAGACACACGAGGTAAAATTATGGAAATTAATAGAATCATCGATCATACTCTCTTAAAACAAGATGCTTCAGTTGAAGCAATTAAGAAATTATGTGAAGAAGCTCTTGAATACAAGTTTGCTTCAGTATGTGTCAACCCAGGCTTTGTCCCACTTGCCGCTAAGATGTTAAAAGGTAGTGTTGTCAAAGTTTGTACAGTCGTTGGTTTCCCACTTGGTGCAACCCTTCCAGAAGCTAAAGCTGTTGAAGCTAAATTAGCAATTGAAGCTGGTGCTCAAGAGGTTGATATGGTTATCAATGATTCAATGGCAAAAGAACACGATTTCGATTATATCGAAAAAGAAGTCAGATGCGTTAAGGATGCATGTGGAGACGTTCTCCTCAAAGTCATTCTTGAAACCTGCTTATTAAGCGATAAAGAAATCGAAGAATGCTGCAAAGCATCCGTTAGAGGTGGTGCTGACTTTGTCAAAACATCAACCGGTTTCTCAACTGGTGGTGCAACCACACACGCTGTTGAAATCATGCGTAAAGCCGTTGGTCCAAACATTGGTGTTAAAGCCAGTGGTGGAATCCACAATAGAGCCGAGGCCGATGCGATGGTGAAAGCCGGAGCAAGCCGTATCGGTGCCTCTTGTGGTGTTAAAATTGTTAAAGGTGAATAATTAATTATTCATTTGTGTACGAAAGGAGATGAGTAAAGATGCCAAAAACAGTTGTTCGTGAAAATGAAACATTAGACGAAGCCCTTCGTCGTTTCAAACGTCAAGTTAATAAATCTGGCGTTCTCCTTGAAGCGCGCAAAAGAGAGTTCTATCTCAAACCTGGTCTCAAACGCAAAATGAAAAGCGAAATGGCCAGACGTAAATCATACTAATTGCTAGTATATAAAAAAATTAGGAAGACAGTAGTCTTCCTTTTTTCTTGCTGTAACAAAATATATTTTCTTGTCCTATTCATGGGTAGGAGGAATATTTATGTCATATTTTTGTTATCAAGGAAATGATCGTGATTGCGGCTTTACATCTTTGAAGATGCTTTTAGCGATGCTAAGTAAAGACAAGAATTACTTATTCTTGAAGAAAGGAAATCATAAGAAAAAAGATTATTCCCTATATGACCTTATTAAAATAGGTGAAGAATATAACTTGAAGCTAGAGGCTTACAAAGTAGACTTCGTTGGCCTATTAGGGATGAAAACACCCTTTTTAGCTATGCTAAGTGATGGGCATATGGTCTTAATTAAATCAATAAAGAAGAAAGTAATAGTCGTTTATGATCCTGCTATAGGAATAAAAAGAATCAAAATTGCATCTTTAGATGATGAGAAAACTTACTATGTGCTAGGAGTTATATCTCAAAATGAAATAGTGGAATGCCCAGACACTAGACCTATATTGATGCCTTGGTATAGGAATGTTCTGCAGTATGTATTAACTGCTGCGATGGGTATTGTTTTGATGCTTGGATTTTACTTCTTAAACGACGATGCAAGCCTCGGTTTAGTGATAGCTTTCTTAGCGATAGTAGTTATTAGTGAATTAGTAGAAAATTGGTATTTAATCAAAAATATAAAATATTTTGATAATAAGTATTTACCTTTGTTCTTTGAGGATGAAAAATCACGCAAAATTGAGCGTTATGAAGAGTACGTTGAATACAAGAAATCGTACTTTGGAACTAGCAAGTCTTTAACCGTCTCAACTCTACTTGTTTTAGTGTTCTCAACCTTGCTTATTTTGAACGATTACAAGAATCTCATGGTCATCATTTTGATTTTGTTTGCAAGAGTAGTGGATTTGATCATATTCGCCAATAAGGATGACGCCACTAACCAAGAGATTAATAACCTTGAAGCTGATTCATTTAAAAGTAAAGAAGGATTTGTTGATAAATTGCTTAAAGCAAATAGTAAAGCTAGTGGCTATGCTTCAAGACTATCTGCCCGCAAATGCATCAATGTCTTTTTAATAGCGATATTTGCAGTTTTTATGATGATAATTAACGGATTAAACTCAGCTAATTATGTCCTATTCCATTTTGGCATTTACTATGTAATATCTAACTCGTTTGGCAACATTACACTTTATATTTCAAACTTCAAAAAATTACGTCGTTTGTCCGCTAGGTTTATTGATTCATGCAATTTATAAGGCACTTTTATAAAAACATGCTATAATAATGCCCCAAAGACATATGGAATTAGACTTTGTAAACTGCGGTCCTGCATCTTATGATGCATATGAAGAGACTTTCCTTAACTTGATGAAGAAAACATTTTCTCATCTAAGCGTGAAGGTTAACTACTTAGTAGATGTGACCATTGTTGATAATTTGAAAATTCATGAAATCAATCGTGAATATCGCAAAGTCGATCGTCCAACTGACGTTATAAGCTTTGCTTTTATGGACGATAAGGATGAGAAAGTCTTAGATGAGAACATTCCAACCTCTTTGGGTGAAATCATCATTTCATATGAGAAGGCTGAGGAACAAGCAAAGGATTATGGCCACTCTATTAATAGAGAAATGTCGTTCTTGTTTGTTCATGGCTTGCTCCATCTTCTCGGCTACGATCATATGAAAGAAGACGATGAAAAAGTCATGTTTAGACTGCAAGATGAAATCTTAGGAGAAAGATAAAATGGAATCAAAAGAATTAGTTAGCAAAGCTATCGAAGCAAGAAAGCTTTCATACTCACCTTATTCTCACTTTGCTGTTGGTGCAGCAGTGCTTTGCAAAGATGGCAGTGTCTATTTAGGCGCAAACGTTGAAAACTCTGCTTACCCTTTATGCATGTGTGCTGAAAGAAACGCTCTTTATCACGCAATGATGGAAGGCAAGAAAAAAGAAGATTTAGTAGCTTTAGCTTTGGCTGCTGATACAGATGGACCATGCTCACCATGTGGAGCATGCCGCCAAGTTATTTCTGAACTTCTTCCAAAGGAAGCAAAGATTTATATGGGTAACTTAAAAGGCGCCATTCAAGAAACAAACATCTCTGAATTACTTCCATTTGCCTTCTCCGAAGACGATTTAAAATAATGAAATCAGGCTTTGTAGCAATAATTGGAAAACCGAATGTTGGTAAGTCAACCATCATCAACGCTCTTTTAGAGCGAAAGCTTTCGATTGTTACTGAAAAAGCCCAAACAACTAGAAACGCGATACGCGGTATTTATGATGATGGGAAATACCAAATTGTCTTTATAGACACTCCAGGAATTCATAAAGCTCATCATAGTCTTGGCAAGATTATGAACCAAGATGCACTTAACTCCGCCAAGGATGTCGATGCAGTGATCTTAGTGGTGGATGCTTCTAAGAAAATCAATGAAGGCGATGCTTTCATTCATGATTCCTTATCCAAGAAGATTCCAACATTTATCGCAATCAATAAAATTGATTTGATTAGACTTCCTGAGGCAGAGGCTATTAAAAAAGCATATGCGAATATGTACCCAAATGCGAAGATACTTGAGCTTTCAGCGATTGAAAACTTTGGTATCGATTCTCTTTTAAAAGAGATTAAAGCCATCTTACCTGAAGGTCCTCGTTATTACCCAGAAGATCAAATTACAGATAAAGATGCCGCTTTCTTCGTTTCTGAAGTCATTAGAGAAAAACTACTCAAGCTTCTAAAAGAAGAAGTGCCACATAATCTCGCTGTTCGCGTTGACGAAATCAAGCATAAAAAAGAAGCTGCTTATATCAAAGCAACAATTATTGTTGATAGAGATTCCCATAAAGGAATTGTCATCGGTAAAGGCGGTAGACGTATTAAAGCAGTTGGTATTAAAGCTAGAACCGATTTAGAAGAATATTTTGGAAAGAATATCTTCTTAGAACTATTCGTTTCAGTTAAAGAAGATTGGATTAACAACAATTTAATTCTAAAAGAATTAGGATATAAATAATGGAATTTGAAGGCATCGTAATCCGAGTCACACCATTCCGCGAATATGATGCGATGGTGAACGTTTTAGGCAAGGACCGCCTTTTTTCTTTTCTTGCTCCTGGCGTATTGAAGTTCAATTCTAAACTCGCCTCATCAGTAAATCTGTATTCACGTTCTAGATTTCAAACTTCCAAAGGAAAGGAAGGATTTAGACTTAGAAACGCCGAGTTACTCGATAGCTACGAAAACATAAAGAACAATCTAACGTCATTAGCGGTAGCGGATTTCCTTGGTGAAATAACCAATCAGTTTATTCAAAGTGATGACGCTAGTGATATATATCCTTTTCTTGAAAAGGCATTAGATTCACTTAACGAAGGATTTGATCCTAAAACAGTAGCGTTAATCTATTTCGCTAAGGTTTTGAATGTAGCAGGGTTTGGCCTAGAAGTTGATTCATGCCAAAAATGCGGTCAAACAAGCGCGATTGTCGCCGTTAGCTATAAGGATGGAGGATTTATCTGTGAAAACTGTTTTGACCCTCTAAAACACGTTAAATGTAGTGCGTATAAACTCAAAGTTATTAGGTTCATCTTTAAGGTTGATGTTGATAACTTTAAAAAAGTTACTTTTGAGGAACCTGTCGTAGATGAATTATTAAAAGAACTCAATAAGTTCGTTAAAGATGTCGTCCAAATTGAACTAAAATCAATAAAATTGCTTTTAAAAATATAAAATACACTCATAATAGGTTGACAAAGGTGGTTTGTGCTTTATAATAATCCGCAAATCATTTTTTCTTAAACGAGGTTTAAAGATAATGGAAAAGAAATTCGATGAAATTGTTAACCACTTAATTACTAGTGGTTTCGTCTATCAAGATAGTGAAATTTATGGTGGACTTTCCAATTCCTGGGACTTTGGTCCTTTAGGTGTTGAACTTAAAAACAACATTAAGAAGTTGTGGTGGGAGAAGTTTGTTCGTGAATCTCCAACTAATGTTGGAATTGACGCTGCAATCTTAATGAACCCAAATGTTTGGAAAGCAACTGGCCACGTTGCCACCTTTGCTGATCCACTCATTGACTGTAAAGAATGTCACGCTAGACATAGAGCTGATGATTTAATTGAAAAAGCTTACCCAGATGTCGATGTCCACGGTATGGATAACGAACAAATGGTGAAGTTTATCAGAGATAACAAAGTTAAATGTCCAGTATGTGGCAAGTCCAACTTCACCGATATTAGACAATTCAACATGATGTTTAGAACACACATTGGTGTTACCGAAGAAAGTGAATCACTTGTTTACCTCCGTCCAGAAACTGCTCAAGGTATGTTCGTTAACTTCAAGAATGTTCAAAGAACATCAAGACGTAAAATACCATTTGGCATTTGTAATATTGGTAAATCATTCCGTAACGAAATTACTCCAGGGAACTTCATTTTCCGTGTGCGTGAATTTGAACAAATGGAAATGGAATTCTTCTGTAAGCCAGGAACTGACTTAGAATGGTTTGAATATTGGAAGAAATATTCATTAGGATTCTTGGAATCCTTACACATCTCCGAAGACAATCTTCGTTATAGAGATCATGAACCAGAAGAGTTAGCGTTCTACTCCAAAGCAACTTGCGACGTTGAATACAAGTTCCCATTTGGCTGGGGCGAAATTCTCGGCGTAGCCGATAGAACCGATTATGACCTTAAACGTCATATGGATGCTTCTAAAGAATCTTTGGAATATCTTGATCCAGAAACAAATGAAAAGTATGTTCCATACTGTATTGAACCTTCCATGGGTGTCGAAAGAATCTTCCTCATGGTAGCATGCGAAGCATATGATGTTGAACAACTCGAAAAAGATCAACGTATCGTTATGCACTTTGCACCAAAGCTTGCTCCATATTTAGCAGCAGTGCTTCCACTCAGCAAACAATTAGGTGAACAAGCAAAAGCAGTTTTAAATAAACTGAATAAGTATTTCTCAGTTACTTATGATGAAACTGGAAGTATTGGCAAGAGATATCGTAGACAAGATGCAATCGGTACCCCATTCTGCATTACTGTTGATTTTGATACCGCCAATGATAACAGTGTCACTATTCGTGACAGAGATTCCATGGAACAAGTTAGAATCAAAATTGATGAAGTTAGATCCTACCTTGAATCCAAATTAGATGAATAGTTAAAAATTAGTAGTTTTATAGTAATTGATACTTTGTATAAGTGAAATATGGCAATTGACTTCGATTTAATTAAAGAGATAAAAAGTCGCGCTGATATCGTCGACGTGATTTCGTCATATCTTCCAAGCGTCCAAAAGAAAGGGCGCAACTTTGTTGCGATTTGTCCATTTCACGATGACCATGACCCATCTATGCAGATAAATAAGGAGAAACAAATCTTCAATTGTTTTGTCTGTCATAGTTCTGGTGACGTGTTCTCCTTTGTCCAAAAATACGATAAGTGCACATTTGAAGAAGCAGTCCGTAAGGTTTGCGAAATTATTAATTTCGATGACCCACGTCTTCATAAGAAAACCTATGTTAGACCAGTCGATCAAAATTTAGTGCCAATCTACAACTGTATTAATGAACTACAAAAACTTTATGTTTATGGGCTTACAACTGATGAAGGAAAAGTGGCTCGCGATTACCTTGATAATCGTAAGATTAATGACGAACAAAGAGCTAAGTTTTCCCTTGGTTATGCAATTAATGATGGCAAGATGACCATTGAATACCTAAAACAAAAAGGTTTTTCTTTGAAAAACATTGAAGATACTGGCATCGCTTTAGCTCAAACTAGCGGCATGGCTGACCACAATTCAGGAAGATTAATCTTCCCAATCAAAGATCAAAACGGTCAAGTGGTGGGTTTCTCTGCTAGAAGGCTTAATGATAATAACGATGAAGCGAAGTACGTAAATTCACCAGAAACCAAGATTTTTACCAAAGGTAATATCCTTTATAATTACAACCTTGCTAAGCAAACAGCTAAGCACGATGGATTTATTTATGTAGTAGAAGGTTTCATGGATGTGTTTGCCTTCGATACCATAGGTATTACAAGCGTAGTTGCCTTAATGTCCACTAAATTAACAAAGCAACACATTGAGTTATTAAGAAGACTTGGTGTGGAAATTAGACTATGTCTAGATGGTGATAAACCAGGTCAAGAAGCCATGATGAAACTCATGTCACAATTAGATGAAGCCAATCTTCCATATAGGCTTGTCTCTGTTCCTGGAGAAATCCGTGACCCAGACGAAATCCTTAAACAAGATGGTGAAGAAAAACTTAAATCTTTTGTGACTACTTTAGTAGACCCATTCAATTTTGCAATTAATTACTATCAAAATATTTCTCATTTAGGTTCTGTTGATGACCGTAAGAAGGTTGTTGCACACTTCGCACCAACTATCTCAAACATGAAGAGCAAACTCGAACAAGATGATTACATCTTCAAACTCTCTGAAGTTACTGGTTTCTCTTCTGGCGCCATCAAGGAATACATTAGAGATTATGTTAAATCTTCCAAAGGAAGTAGTGAAGATTCCGGTCGAAGTTTTGAGGAATATCGTAAAGAAATTGATAACGAGATTCCAAAAGAAATGAGAAGACTTGCGAATGCTGAAAAGCTCATGCTTGGTCAGATGATTGTCAGCAAAGAAGCAGTGGACTACTTTAACCAAAATATAAAATATTTTATTATCGAAGATTATCGCATTTTGTCGAACTTCATAAATGAGTTCGTATCCGCGAACGGAGACATCGATCCTTCATTATTAGTTAGCTTCATTAGCGAAAGTGAAGTTCCTAATAAAGATGAGATTGTATCATTACTTACGACATTCTCATTTGAAAAAGACAAAGTCTTTAATCCACAAATTATTCGCGATTGTAAAAGCGCTATTGTCGAAGAGAGGGATCGCATTTCCTCCAGGAGTCAACTTCGTCAAGCATTGGAAGGGAAGACTCCAAGAGACAAAGCTCGTTTGGCGGGAGATTATATCGCCTACACGAACAAAAATAAAAATAAGGCGAAATAAGCGTCTTAAGAAAGAAGGATGAGTAAATGGCAGCAAAGAAAGAATCCAAGGCCTCTAAAGCCGTAAAAGAGCCAAAAAAGAGTGCTCCTAAGGCAGTGAAGCCAACCAAGAAAGCTCCAAAAGCAAGTTTAGATGATGAACTTGATGAAGAAATTGAGTCATTAGATTCAATTAAAAAGCGTCTCCTTAAGAAAGCAAAGGCAGATGGCAATGTAATTGAACAAGGTGAAATCCAAGATTCAATCCAACATCTTGATTTATCGGATGAAGATACTGAAGGCTTGATGGAGTTCTTTAAAAAGAACAAAATCGAAGTTATCTCCGATGATGATGAAGATGCAGTGGACGATATCGATTTCAATGGCGAAGACGCTGATGATGTCTTGCTTGATGATGATTTCCTCGAAGGGGATGATGACGCACCAAGCGATCAAGAACTTTCTGATATCACTAAACTCGTTGTTGGTGATGTTAAAGTTAACGACTCTGTTAAGTTCTATCTCAAAGAGATAGGTAAAGTCCCATTACTTACAGCAGCAGAAGAAACCGAACTCGCTAAACGAATCGTTGAAGGTGATGAAGAAGCTAAACAAGCTCTTATTAACGCGAACTTACGTTTGGTTATTTCTATTGCAAAACGTTATGCCGGTAGAGGCATGCCATTCCTTGATTTGATTCAAGAAGGTAATATGGGTCTTATTAAGGCTGTCGAAAAATTCGATTATACACGTGGATATAAGTTTTCAACTTATGCGACATGGTGGATTCGTCAAGCTATCACCCGTGCTATTGCTGACCAAGCTCGTACAATCCGTATTCCTGTTCACATGGTTGAAACCATCAATAAGATTACAAGAGCACAAAGACAACTCGTTCAAGAGCTTAGCCGTGATCCAACTGCAGAAGAAATCTCTGAACGTCTTGAAGGTGCTTTATCTCCAGAAAGAATTAGTGAGATTCAAAGAATTAACCAAGAACCAGTTTCATTAGAAACTCCTATTGGTGAAGAAGATGATTCCCACTTAGGTGATTTCCTTGAAGATAAGGAAGTTGAATCACCAAACGAATATACAACTAAGTCATTACTCAAAGATGAGCTTTACGAAGTAATGAGTGAACTCACCGACCGTGAAGAAAAAGTTCTTCGTCTTCGTTATGGTTTAGATGACAATCATCCAAGAACTCTTGAAGAAGTTGGCAAAGAATTCGGTGTTACTCGTGAACGTATTCGTCAAATCGAAGCTAAAGCTATTAAAAAACTTCGTCACCCAAATAGGGCTAGAAGACTTGGCGACTATCGCGATTATAAATAATCATGAAAATTTCTAATAGGCTTTTAACAATCGCCTCTTTCATCGAAGACAATTCTTTTGTTATGGATGTTGGAGCAGATCATGGCCAATTAGAAATCTATCTTGTAGATAATAGAAAGCTTAACGGCATAATTGCTGTTGAAAATAAGGTTGGTCCATATTCCATTCTTAAGAATGCTTTAAATGGCACAGATGTTAGATGCATTCTTGGCGATGGTATTAAACAAATCACTGAGGAAGTTGACACTGTCGTCATTGCTGGAATGGGTGGAAATCTTATTGTCGATATTCTTAAAGATGACATCACTAAGCTTAGAAACGTTAAGCACATAGTGGTGGATGCACATCGCGACAACGAACTCGTGAGGCGTGCAATCATTGGACTTGGATATAAAATCGATAAGGAAGTAATTGTCTTTGAAAACAAGAAATATTACTTTGTAATATCTTTTAAAAAAGGATCGACTAAATATAGCGATGAGCAATACGAATTTGGAACTTGCTATAAAGATCCTCTGTTCAAGCAATTTAAAGAATTTGAACTAAATAAGTTAAATCAAGAACTCATTAAATCAGGTGAGGCAAAGTCACCTAACAAAGTTAAAATGGAAAAACTAAAAGCAAAGATAGTGAGGTTAGAAAATTATGGAAACGATTAAGTTACTTAGAAAACTCGCTCAAAGATTCCCTAAATCAATCAAATCCCATGGTGATAGAATCGGTTTAATGACCGGAAAACTTCCAGGAAATGTTTATAACATTTTACTTTGCTTAGATTTCGATGATATTGTTCTTGCAGAAGTTAAGAAGATGGCCAAGAAGCCAGATATGATTCTTACCCATCATCCATTTATTTATGGACCAAGAGGAAGAGTTCTTAAACGCGACCTAGTAAAAGCTCATACCGTTGAAGAAATTGATAAGTTAGGAATTCCTGTCTATAGCATGCATACGAACTTTGATACTGGTAAAGATGGTATGAATGATGCTTTATCAGAAGCTTTGCTTCTAAGTGATATTAAACCACTTGAAAAAGCTCCGATGGCAAGAGGTGGAAAACTTCCTCATAAGATGGAAATCCATGAATTTGCTAAATACGCGAATGAAAAACTTCATATGCCATATAGTGAACTTGTTCATGCTGGTAAGGATGAAATTGAAAGAGTCGCTATTGTAGGTGGAGCTGGATCACGCTATTTTGAAGTAGCGATGCTTGAAGGCTACGATATCTTTATTTCTGGTGATATTCCTCATCATGCAAGAAGAGATATCATTGCTCGTCACTATAACTACCTCAATATGTTCCATGAAATTGAAAGAATTTTTATTCCACAAATGAAAAAACTTCTTTTAGAAATCGATCCTTCACTTAATGTGACGACCATCGATCATGAAGAAGTTCCTGAGTTAATTATATAAAGATTCGATGTAAGTTTTTACTTCTTCGCTAATATGCTTTGGAGTTGATGCTCCAGAAGCGATAGCGACATAAGAGAGACCTAAAAGGTCTTTTTTATTTATATCGTTCCTATTTTTGATGAGAATTACCTTGGCGTGAGGATGAGATTCTTTAGCGAGTTTTGCTAAGGTCTTGGTGTTATTGGAATTTGTTCCTCCAACAACATAGAATAATTCAATCTTGTTATCTAAAGATAAAATAGCGTTTTGTCTATCGGTTGATGCTTTGCAGACGCTTGGGAAAACTTCTGCATCTTTATATTTTGTTTTTATAGCATTAGTAACATCGTTAACTTCTCTTTGAGAAAAAGTAGTTTGATTGATAATTAATGGCTTAGAATCTTCAACTTCAAACGAAGGATTTTCGATGTCCACTAAATGTACTTTTTTTGAGATTGATAAGGCAGCGTTACTTTCAGGGTGGTTTTTCTTACCGATATACAAAATATCGTGATTATCATTTGCGGCCTCTAGAATGCGCTTAAAAGTGGCTTTTACGAAAGGACAGGTCGCGTCGATAAATTCAATCTTACGTGAAATTAGTTTCTTTTCGAGATCTTCGCTATGTCCGTGGGCAGTCAAAATGACGATTGAATCACTTGGAATCTCATCGACTAAATCCATTAATGACTTATCTTTTTGATAAAGGGTCTCAATTCCTTGGCTGGTGAGTTCATTAATTGCGTCTTCATTATGAACGAGCATTCCTAAAATGATGACGCGTTTATTTTGGTTTACACTTTTAGTGTCTAACGCAATTTTTATAGCGCGTTCAACTCCAACGCAATATCCGTAAGGTTCTAATAGAACTACCTTCATATGTTCAATAATAACACGGTAAAGAATTTTCGTGTATAATAAAGCGCGGTAAAATTTTATGTCATTTAAAGGAATCAATTTATCAGAGAAGATGCTCATGTCTTTAAAAAGACAAAAGTATTTTTTACCATCCGATATTCAACTTAGAAGTATTCCAAAAGCTCTTAAGGGTGATACTCTTATGGTCCAATCAGCGACTGGCAGTGGAAAGACTCTTTGCTTTTTGATTCCAATTATCGAAAAGATTGATTTAAAAAATCAAAACGTCCAAGCAATTATCGTTGCGCCTACTAGAGAACTCGCTCAACAGATCTTTGATTTTGCTACTCCTTTCCAAGAGGAATTTGAAGGACTTAAGATTCGTTTATTTAAAGCCGGTGAAGAAAGAGATGCTTCAAAGAAAGGCTTAAGTATCGCTCCTCACATTATTATTGGAACGCCAGGAAGACTTGCTGACATTCTTTCTGACGGCACTCTAAATCTTGATAATGTTAAGACAATTGTCTTTGATGAAGCCGATATGCTTCTAAAAGAAGGATACTTTGCAGAGATTGATAAATTTGTTTATAAAACTCCTGCGCCACAATTCTTAGTGTTCTCAGCAACACTTGAAGCTAATCTTTCTTATCAACTTCAAAAATATGTTGGACCAAATACTCCAATTGTGAATGAAGAGATTCTTACATCTAGTAATGTCTCTCATTATTTGATTGATATTCGTCATCAAGATATGAAACTTGCTCTCGAGCAAGTAATCAATATTATTAACCCTTATTTGCTTCTTGTTTTCGCTTCTAAAAAAGAAACCGCGAATGATGTCTACGCTTATTTAAGAGCAAAGAAATTCAAGGTCGGTTTACTAACTGGTGATTTATCTACACGTGAACGTAAGAATGTCATGAAGCAAATTAAGAATGAGAATATTTATATTCTTGTTTGCTCGGACGTTGCTGCAAGAGGTCTTGATATCAACGATGTTACAGACATTATTAATGTCGATTTCCCAAACAATCTTGAATTCTATTATCACCGCGCAGGTAGAACAGGACGTTTCAATAAGAAAGGTAATTGCTATACCTTCTATAACAACGATAGAACTGAAAGAGCGCTTCGTTTAATTGAAGATGGAGTAAGTTTTACTTACTTAGCTTTAAGTGGTGGTGAATTAGTCGAAGGACATCCTATCAAGAAGACTCATCCAACTCGTCGTAAAAAAGATGAAGAACTCGAAAAAGAGATTCGTCGCATTAACGCGATGTCTAACGCAAAAAACAAGAAAGTAAAACCTGGCTATAAAAAAGCTAGAAAGCAAGAAATTGCTAAAGCAAAACAAAAACGTAGACGTGAAATAATCAAACAAGATATAAGACGTCAACGCGTCGAAAGATATAAGAAAGAAGGAAGAGAAAATGGCTAATGAAGAACTCTATTTAGGATCACATGTTTCAATGTCTAGCCCAGATTTTTATCTCGGTTCTGTAAAAGAAGCTCTTTCTTATGGAGCGAACACCTTCATGTTTTATACAGGGGCTCCACAAAACTCTTACCGTCTTCCTTTGGAAAAACTCAAAATCGATGAAGCAAGAGCGCTTTTAAAAGCTAATAACATCGATGAATCAAAGATAGTTGTACACGCTCCATACATCATCAATATTTCCAATCAACTTAATGAATCTCTTTTTGATATTTCAAAAAGCAGTCTTATAAGAGAATTACAAAGAACTCAAGCTTTCGGACCAAAGATCTTAGTTGTTCACCCAGGTGCTCACGTCGGTACTGGAGTAGAAAACGGTTTAGCCTCATTAATTAGAGGTTTAGACGAAGTCTTAGAGCAAGATGGCACTGATGTTAAGATTGCTCTTGAAACTATGGCAGGCAAAGGAACAGAGATGGGAACTAGCTTTGAACAATTTGCTCATGTTCTATCTAAAATCAAACATCCTGAAAGAGTAGGTATCTGCTTAGATACCTGTCACATCTCAGATGACGGAATGGATATTAATAACTTCGATGAAATTTTGAAATCTTTCGATGAGATTATTGGTTTAGACAAACTATTATGCGTGCATATTAATGACTCTAAGAATCCTGTTGGAACGCATAAAGATCGTCATGAAAATATCGGTTATGGTGAGATTGGATTTGAAGCGTTAAACCACGTTGTTCATCACCCATTATTGAAGGGAATTCCAATGGAGCTTGAGACCCCATATATCAATGGAAATCCTCCTTATAAAAAGGAAATTGAAATGCTTAGAAACTCCAAATTTGAAGATTGGAGAGAGTAAAAAGAAAAGGCCATTGGCCTTTTTTATTTTAGTTTTAGTAGTTCTTTAGTAATTTCGTCATAGATATCTTTATCTTTGACTTGTTTGATAATTTGATCCTTTTTGAAGATGACCCAAACGCCATTTCCGCCAGCGCATCCAATGTCTGCTCTTTTAGCTTCTCCAGGACCATTTACGATGCAGCCCATAACAGCTACAGTTTTATTGATATGGTTCTCTTCAAGGAAAGATAGAATCTTCTTGGCAAGTGGAACTAAGTTAACTTGTGTACGTCCGCATGTTGGGCAAGAGATGAGATTTGGATAGTCATTACGAATTTCTAAATCTTTTAGAAGTCTTCTTGCTGCGCGAACTTCTTCAACAGGATCATCGCTAAGCGAGATACGAATTGTATCTCCAATTCCATCAAGTAAGATTGGAGCGATACCAGCTGAACTTCTAATTAAGCCAATATCTTTTGGTCCCGCTTCTGTAATGCCTACATGTAAAGGATAGCTAAAGCGCTTGGACGCTAGGCGATAGGCTTCAACAGTTTCTAATACGTGGCTTACCTTCAGGGAAATAACGATATCATGGAAGTCTAAATCTTCAAGAATCTTAACCATTCTAGCAGCAGATTCAACAAGCTCTTCAGCCAAAACTAGAGAAGTGTTGTTATTAACTTCTTTATCAATTGACCCAGAATTGACTCCGATGCGAATTGGGATATGCTTTGCTTTGCAAAGAGAAACGACTTTTTCGACGTTTTCCTTTGAGCCGATGTTTCCTGGATTAAGTCTAACAGCATCAGCGCCTGCTTCAATAGCCGCTATCGCCAAGCGATAATCAATATGAATATCAGCAATTAATGGAATAGAGATTAGTTTTCTAATTTCTCTAATCGCTTCAGCATCTTCAAAGTCCAAGACAGATACGCGCATTAAATCAGCGCCTAATCGAGCGCATTCGTTAATTTGCTTTGCAACTTCATTAACTTTGCTGGTTTTGATGTTACACATCGATTGGATGAGAACATTTCTTGATCCACCGATAGTGATATTACCAACTTTTACTGTTTTAGTAAGTTCACGGGCTAACTTTTCCATAAATTGATTATAACAAAGAGTAAATATCTTGTAGATATCTTTTTTTCTGTGTGATATTATCTTACTTGCAAATTACTCACGGAGGTAAAACAATGCGCGATAACATTATCTTGAAATGCACTGTCTGCGGTGAAGAAAATTACATTACCACCAAGAATAAAAAAGAACACCCAGACAAATTACAAACTAAAAAGTATTGTAAGAAATGCAGAAAAGCTACATTACATAAGGAGAAAAAGTAAGGATATAATCCTTATTTTTTATATGATTGATTCATTTATTTCTCGTTCAGCGTGTAATTCCTACATTCTTTATAACGAGAAAAAAGAAGCAATTCTTGTTGATCCTGGTTATAACGTCAGGAACTGTCTAATCGAACACATTGAAAAGCTCGGTGTCGAGATTAAAGCAATCTTAATTACTCATGGTCATTTTGACCATATCACCGCGCTTGAAGATGTTATTAAAAGATTTCCTGATGCGATGACTTATATCAGTGAGGATGAACAAGAAGTGCTAATCAATCCTAGACTAAATATTTCTTATTTTAGAGATGACGGTCAAGATAAGATACTTAGGTATCTACCTAAGAAAATAACTCTTTTAGGAGATTATGAAACCTTTATAGAAGCTGGTTATCTTATCAAGATGATTAAGACTCCTTTCCATACAGAAGGTAGTGCTTGCTTCTATGTTGAAAGCGAAAACGCTCTATTTAGTGGAGACACTCTCTTTTACACAACAATTGGAAGAACGGACTTACCAACTGGATCAGAAAGGTTAATCGAGCCATCTTTAAAGAAATTAGCTGCCTTGCCAGATGACACAAAAGTTTATCCTGGACATGGAGTTATGACTCGTCTAGAAAGAGAGAAGAAATATAATAGTCATTTGCGAAATATCTAAAATTAGATATAATTACATTAACTTTAAGGAGGAAAACAATGAACGTTACTGAATTAAGACCTGGAAACTATTTCCTTGATGAAGGCAATCTTTATCAAGTTATAGATATTTTGCTTAACAAGACAGCCATGCGTAAGATGGTTGCCAAAGTTAAAGCTAAAAACATGCGTACAGGCGCAATTACCGAACTTGCTCGTAACAGTGGTTACGACGTCGAAAAAGCCATTCTTTCTAAAAAGAAAATGGTCTATTTATATGATGGTGGAGATAATCTCGTCTTCATGGATAACACAACCTATGAGCAAATTGAAATTTCCAAATCAAAGCTTGAATGGGAAATGAATTTCCTTACCAGCAATGCTGAAATCGACATTCTCTTCTACGAGGATGAAATCCTCGGTATTACCTTACCAAGCAGCGTCGCTCTTCAAATCACTGATTGTGAGCCAGCTGTTAGAGGCGATACAGTCAACAAAGCTATGAAGCTTGCGACAGTGGAGACCGGTTTCAAACTCAAAGTCCCATTATTCATTGATAATGGTGAAACAATCCTCGTTCGCACCGATACAGGCGCATACGATGGAAGAGCATAGGAGAGCAAAATGGAACCAGGTGCAATTGTAGGTATTGCCATTGGCTGCGCTCTCGCCGGTGCGATTATCGGATTCTTCGTCTCAAGATGGTTCTTCAAACGCCAACTTCAAAAGAATCCTCCAATCAATGAAAACATGATCCGTGCTATGTTCATGCAGATGGGTAGAAAACCTTCTGAAGCGCAAGTTAGAGCGGTCATGAATTCGATGAAACGCAACAGCTAATCAAGGCTCGAAAATCAAACGAATTAGCATCACGAATTGTGGTGCTTTTTTGTTGCAAAATGATAGATGTAGTAAATTTTAGTAGCTGTAGTGGTAGTGAATGTGGACAAAATTGAAATCGTCAATTAAAAATGCCCATTTTATCGAAACAATTTTGATGTGTTCCAATAATGTGGGCAATTAATTCACAGGGCTTAAATCTACTAAAAAACTACTAACGATATCCTATTGTTACAACCAAGTGACCTTGCGTTCTTCGTGGCGAATGAGGCGTCCGATATTGGCTTTATGACGGACGATTAACATGCCTCCAACAAAGGTGATTGAGGCAGCGTATTCCCATCCAGCAAGAAGGTAGTCTCCCCAACCCCACATGCCGATATGCCAGAAGGATTCAGGAACCCAGAATTGAAGTCCGAACATGATCCATGCAGCGATGATTGAAGTTACTGCCGCCATGATAGAACCAAGAGAGACATATTTTTTAAGTTTGAGTGTTACAAAGAATGTTGCAAAACCAATCAAACTACAGAACCAAGATGTTGCTAAACCATATCCGCCAAAGTTAGCGACGGCTTTTCCACCTCTGAAATTAGCGAACACTGGCCAGCAATGTCCGATAGCCACTCCAATAGGAGTGAGGTAGATATAAAAGACGCCATTGTCCCACATGGCTTGGCCTAAGTTTTGTTCAAATGTAGCTAAAAGTGGAGAGAATTTGAAGATGGCCCAGACAACAATGACAGGAATTGCGCATTTGAGCATATCAAGGAAAATAACAGCAAGACCTGCTTTTTTGCCCATGATTCTTCCTACGTTTGTCCCTCCTGAATTTTTACTTCCCTCTAAACGAGGATCTTTATGATAAAAAACCTTTCCGATGATAACTCCACATGGAATTGAACCAAAAAGATAACCAAAAAATAAACAGCAAAATCCGACAAGTATATTATATAAAATAATATCCATTTTCTTATTCCTCCAAGTGTGAAAATAATACAAAAAAACTACGTTACTTTTCAACCTTTATTTTGTTATAATCAATTTTTGAAAATTGAGGAAAACAATAATATGGCAGATACAAAAGCAAAATCAAGCTACTCAGCAGCCGACATCGAAATCCTTGAAGGTTTAGCTGGTGTTCGCAAAAGACCTGCAATGTATATCGGCTCCACAAATTTAACTGGTTTACATCATTTAGTTTGGGAAGTCATCGACAATTCTGTCGATGAAGCATTGAATGGCTTTGGCGAAACAATAACAATTACTATCTTTAAAGACGGTTCTTTATCAGTTCTCGACGAAGGCCGTGGAATCCCTGTCGATATTCATCGACAAACCGGTATGCCTGCTGTTCAACTCATCTTTTCCACCTTGCATTCTGGTGGTAAATTTTCCTCAAAAGTTTATGCCTCATCCGCTGGTCTACATGGTGTTGGTGCATCTGTCACAAACGCCTTATCTGAGTACTGCGATGTCACTGTTTTTAGAGATGGAAAGATCAATCATCTTCGTTTTGAAAACGGTGGTAAACTTGTTACTCCTCTAGAAGTTCTTGGTAATACCAAGAAGCATGGTACTTTAGTGAGATTCAAACCTGATTCAAGAATCTTCTCAAGTACAGATTTCAAACTAGACATTATTTCTAACCACGTACAAGAAAGTGCCTATCTTTTAAAAGGTGTAAAATTCGTCGTTATTGATGAAAGAGTTAATCAAAAAGTTGAATTTTGCTATAAGGATGGTCTAAAAGAGTACGTTCAAAATTTAAATCAAAACAAACAAGCTTTCGGAGATGTCATCACTTTCGAAGGAAGTGATGATTCCATTAAAATCGATGTCGCAATCCAATATTGTGCTCAAGATTATGCAGAATCTATCTATTCTTACGCTAATAACGTTAGAACTAGAGACGGTGGTACCCACGAATCAGGCTTCAAAGCTGGTATTACAAAAGCAGTTAATGATTACGCCGAAGAAAATTCATTACTACGCGGAAAAGCCAAGTTAGAAGGTAGTGATATTCGTGAAGGTTTAACGGCAGTAATTTCCTTACAAATACCTGAACAAAAGCTCGAATATGAAGGACAAACTAAGCAAAAACTAGGTACTCCTGAAGCTTTGCCTATCTTAACTAACTTTATTTATAATAACTTCAGTTATTATCTTAATGAACACAAAGAATTCGCAGTTACATTAGTGAAGAAATGTATCGATTCACAAGTAGCAAGAATTGCAGCAAGAAAAGCTAAAGATGAAGCAAGATCCGCTAAAAAACAAAAAGTGGAAATGATTCTTTCTGATAAGCTTACTCCAGCTCAATCAAAAGACTATGATCGCAACGAACTTTTCATCGTTGAAGGTGAGTCTGCTGGTGGTACAGCTCGTAAGGGCAGAGATAGACTTCATCAAGCGATTCTACCACTACGTGGTAAACCATTAAACACTGATGCAATTGCTCTTGATAAAATGATGAAAAATGAGGAGATTGCAACCATTGTAAATACCATTGGTGCTGGTATTGGCGAATCCTTTAACGCCGATAATTCTCACTATGGGAAAGTCATCATCATGACCGATGCTGATACCGATGGAGCGCACATTCAAACCTTACTTCTTACATTTTTCTATCACTATATGCGACCACTCATCTTAAAAGGAAAGCTATTTGTTGCACTTCCGCCTTTATATAGAGTGAGTCGTGAAATTAATCACAAAACTGTACAAGAATATGCTTGGGATGACATCGATTTGGCTGAAGCCAAAAAACGTGTTGGTCCAGGCTCAAAAGTTTCCCGTTACAAAGGTCTTGGTGAGATGAACGCTGACCAGCTTTGGGAAACAACAATGGATCCAAAGACTCGTCAACTTTTAAAAGTGACAATTGAAGACCCATTACTCGCTGAACAAAGAGTCAAAATTCTCATGGGAAATGACACCACAGTGAGACGTCAATGGGTTGAAGAAAATGTTAACTTCAACGAAGTTGATAGCTTTATTGATGAGGTGAAATAATATGGCAAAAAAGATTGTAACACCTGAAGTAGAAATCGTTGAAAATATCCATAACGAGACCATGGAAGAAATCATGTCCACTCGTTATGCAACATATGCAAAATACGTTATCCAAGATCGTGCTATTCCTGATGCTAGAGACGGATTAAAACCTGTCCAAAGACGTATCATTTATTCCATGTATAAAGAGGGTAATATTTTTACTCGTCCAACTAGAAAATGTGCTCATACAGTTGGGGCTGTTATGGGTGCTTATCACCCACATGGTGATACTTCAATTTATGAAGCAATGGTTAGAATGAGCCAAGACTGGAAAGTTTCTGTCCCATTAATAGACTTCCAAGGTAATAATGGTTCAATCGATGCTGACCCACCAGCAGCATATCGTTACACTGAAGCACGTTTAAGCCAAATCGCTGAAGAAATGATTCGCGACATCGAAAAAGACACCGTTGATATGGCTCTTACTTTCGATGATAAAGACTTTGAACCTGTGGTTATGCCAGCAAGATTTCCAAACCTTCTTGTCAACGGTTCCGAAGGTATTGCAGTTGCAATAGCAACTGAAATCCCAACTCACAACCTCAAAGAGGTTATTGATGCTGTCATTTATCGCATTGGTCATGTCAGGGTTGAACCGCTCGATTTAATGGAATTTGTAAAAGGTCCAGATTTCCCAACTGGAGGTATCATTTATAACTCTCAAGGACTAAAAGATATCTATGAAACCGGTAGGGGAAGAATCGAAGTCGCTTCCAAAACTGAAATCGTTGATAATGGCAAGGAAAAAGCCATTATTGTTACCGAAATCCCATTCAAAGCTGTCAAAAAGCAACTTGTTTATGAGATTGATATGCTTCGTTATAACAAAACTCTTCCTGGTATCCAGGAAGTTAGAGACGAATCCGACCGTCACGGTATGAGAATCGTCATCGAAGTTAAAAAAGATGCGAATGTTAATGTCATTCACAAATACTTAATGAATAAATCCGGTTTAAAGACTGGTTATTCAGCAAACATGGTTGCAATTGTTAATGGCTCGCCAAAGACAATGAATCTTCTTGATTTTGTGGATTGCTACATTGAACATCAAGTCGATGTTATTACAAGAAGAAGCAATTTTGATCTTAAAAAATGTGAATCTCGACTCACCATCGTTGAAGGCTTAATTAAAGCCATCTCAATCCTTGATGAAGTAGTGGCAATTATTCGTTCAAGCAAGGACAAACAAGATGCCAAACTCAACCTCCAAAAGAAGTATGGTTTTAGCGAGGAACAGAGTGAAGCTATCGTCATGTTACAACTTTATAAGTTGTCTAACACCGATATTACTACGCTCGAGAATGAGAAAAAGACCCTTGAAAAAACTATCGAATATCTCCATGGAATTTTGGAAGATAGAAAGAAACTTGATCGCCTTTTAATTTCCGATTTAAAAGCAATTGCTAATAAGTATGGAACTGAAAGAAAAACTCAAATTGTCGAGAAGGGTGAAACAGCTCAAATCGATAAGCGCGATTTAATCGCAAAAGAAGACGTTATGGTGGCTGTAACTCGTGATGGCTATATCAAACACAGTTCCATCAAATCTTATCGTTCTAGTGGCGATAATGCTCTTCCAGGACTAAAAGAAGGCGATGTTTGTGTCTATTCTGGTCAAGCTACCACAACTGATTACTTAATATGTTTTACAAATGTTGGTAATTTCCTTTATATTCCAATCCATGAAGTTATGGAAAACAAGTGGAAAGAGGAAGGTAAACACATCAACTATCTCATTAATTTAAATCCTAATGAAAAAATAGTGCGTGCGTACACGGTTGAGAAATTTAGAGAAGATCTATTCTTTGTTCTAACCTCAAAAAGAGGACAAATTAAACGTTTACGTTTAAGTGATTTCTCAGTCGTCCGTTATTCTAAGCCTCTTACATGTATGAAACTTCTAAGCGATGATACTCTCGCTGATGTTACGTTTACAACCGGAAATAGTAATTTAGCCATCTTCTTAAACGATGGCGACGCCATCATGTTTAATGAAAACGATCTTCCAATGGCTGGAATGAGAAGCGGTGGTGTTAAGTCAGTTTCTAAGATGAATGGAGCAACAGTTACAAGCGTTTTAGCCTATGAGCAAGAAGAATCTGGCAAGGTTGTTTTAATCACTGATAAAGCTTGTGTTAGAATCTATGACATCAGCAAATTAGACTGCTCTTCACGTCTTGGAAAAACAAGCGTAATCTTTAGATCATTTAAGTCTGACGAACATAATTTAGTGCTTGCTAAAAAGGTTGTTCCAAACGTCGAAAAAATGCATTTTAGATTCTTAAATAATCTCAAAGAGATTAGCGAGTTCGATGTTGATGACTTCCATCTCACTCCAATGGACCGCTATGCTAAACAAACAGTGGACATGGCAAAACGTATCCGATTAGAGATTCCGTTCCTCGAAGGTGATGACTTTATTTCAAAGAATGTTGTCTCGCACGAAATCAAACGTCCAGAATCTGAAATTGTGACCGAAGAAGCCATCGTTGGTCCATCAACTGAAGAGAAGAAAAAAATCGAAAAAGTTGAAGAAGAGGAAAAAGGTTTCCAACAAATCTCCATCTTCGATGACGACTTCGATGAAAATAACTAAATAGTTAACATTTATGTTAAAGCGCCACTTCGGTGGCGTTTTTAATACGTCTAAAATTATAGGCAAGATTAGAAAAAGTAAACTTTTACTAAAAAACATTTATAATATTGGTATGTTAAAGGTCCGCATCCCATTTGCTCACGCCAAATCGATTTATGAGATTGATGGTGCTTTTTTCACTAAGCTTGGTGTGAAATATGTTTTAGCAGATCTTGACAATACGCTTGATTCATATCGAGCAAAGCTTCCAACTAAACAAGCCTTTGAACTTAAAGAAAGACTCGCTAAAGAAGGTATTGAGCTAATTATTGTTAGCAATAACACCGGGAATAGAGTTTCTACATACGCTAATGCGCTTGGAGTTAGACATTTAAACTCGGTTGGAAAGCCGTTTGCAAGCAAGCTTCTTAAGAAATTAGCAAAGCTAAACATCAAAAAAGAAGAAGCAATTATGATAGGGGATCAAGTTGTTACTGATATTACATGCGCAAATCGTGCTAAAATTAAATCAGTTTTAACAGATAAAATCGTTAAAGAGGATCAAATTACTACCAGATTCAATCGTTTATTTGATCGTCCACTTAGACGCTCACTTAAAAAGAAGAACTTGCTAGTGGATTGGAGGAACATCTAATGGCTCAAATTTCTCAAATCAGACGTTGCTACAACTGTGGTGCAGTTTTGCAATCCGATGACCCAACAAAAGTTGGTTATGTAAAAAAAGAAACTCTCGAGAATGCTTCTCAGAACTTCTTGTTCTGCGATAGTTGCTTTGAACTCGAAAGACATCGTCCACTTAGCAACGAACCTACAGTTGATCCTGAATTTTTAACTATGTTAAACGAAGCAAAGAAGAAAGATGCGTTAATCGTTTATGTTATTAACCTTTTCTCATTTGAAGCTAGCTTCGCTAAATCAATTAACGAAATCCTTCAAGGAATGAATATTCTTGTCGTAGGAAATAAACTCGACCTTCTTCCTGTTGGAACTAAATATGAAGAAACTGCCGAATATGTCGCTCATAGATTTAGAGCTTCTGGCTTAACCATCCAAAGAGACAACGTTATTTTAGCAAACGCCTTTGATGATGAAATGGCATTCCAAATCATCACCCGCATTTATGAACTTAAAAACGGTAAAGACGTTTACATTATCGGTTCTCAACTTGCTGGTAAAGCTACGCTTATTTCTTCATTCTTACGTGTTTACAATAACCTTTCACAAGGTAATATTGTTACCGAAACTTATCCAGGTACATCATTAAGAATGATGAAGATACCTTTAAACAAGCGTTCAGCAATGTATAACACTCCTGGAATTAGCATTGATAACTCCATCTTATTTGATTTAGATAAGCCAACTCTTCGTCAAATTTATTTAACAGAACCAGTTAAAGGACGCGATATTTCATTTGCTCCAGGACAAGCTGTTTATTTTGGTGGACTTGCTTTCATTGAATTTATTTCAGGTAAGAAAACAACTCTTACATGCTATTTCCACGATAACGTTCAACTTCGAAGAGTAGCAGCAAAGAAAGCTGAAGAAAAATTCGTTCAACTTATTTCTCGTAAATCACTCAAACCATCTCTTAGTAAAACTAAGAGCATTAAAGATATGGACGTCTTTGAGATTAAAATCACCGAATCTAATCTCCGCGATATCGGAATTCAAGGTTTAGGATGGTTCTCATTCCTTGCTGGAGCACAAACATTTAGAATTTATGTTCCAAAAGGTATTTCTGTTTATACTTCTCGTCCAAAATTCTATCCAAAGAAAAGATAACAATGTCTAACATAATTATTTTTGGCGGTACATTTGATCCAATTCATAACGGACATCTGCGAATAGCTTTAGACGCTTCGCTTAAATTAAACGCAGATGTCATTTTTGTGCCATCAAAATCTCCACGTTGGAAAACTCCCTTAACAGCAGTGGAACATCACGTCAAAATGCTTAAAATCGCGATGAAAAACGCTCCTGCTGGTTCACAGATATCTGATTATGAACTTAAAAGCGATTCTCCAATCAATTATTCAATTGATACAGTGAGATACTTTCGTAAGAAATATCCTAAAGCAAAACTTTATTTTCTAATTGGTGCTGATCAAGTTAATCGTTTTGCAGAATGGAAAAACGCTGAAGAATTATCTAGACTTGCAACTGTAACCTTTGTTGCAAGACCTAAACATAATTTAGATAAACTTGTTATTCAAACATATAACATGCTCGATTTATCTTTTATGGAAAGCGGTGATGTCTCATCAACTGATTTCAGAGAAATGAGAACACTTGACATTCCAACCGATGTATTGAAATACATCGAACAGAATAGACTCTACTTTGTAGGTAAGATTGCAAATTATATAACTGAAAAGAGACTTGAACATTCGATTCAAGTTGCAAATTTAGCTTATTCAATCGCAAGATTTAATAAATTAGATCATCCAGAGAAATATTATTTCACTGGTTTACTCCATGATATTGGTAAAACTCCGAATATGAGTGGTGATGAAGCAGAAGAATTTATGAAGAAGCATTTTCCTAAATATGTAAATCTTCCTAAATTTTCATATCACCAATTTATTGGTGCTTATATTGCTGAACATGATTTTGGTATTAAAGATAAAGATATACTTAACGCTATTTGCTTTCACTGTACTGGCGTAGATAATATGTCGCCATTAGGAATGGTGGTGTATGCAGCGGATAAAATTGAGCCAACCCGCCAATTTGACTCTAGATGGCTCATCAATTCCTGTTTAAGAGATTGGAAACAAGGATTTTTAGATACTCTAACAGATAACAAGAAGTACTTGCTCGCTCATAACAAGGATATTTCTAATGAACTCACCGATAGATGTTTCAAAATGTATTTAGAAGGAAATAAATAATATGGACAAGATTACAAAATTAGCAAAGAAAGTTCTCGAAGATCATAAAGCCGAGGATGTAGTGGTCATCGATGTAAAGGAAAAGACACCATTCGCTGATTATTACGTTTTAGCAACAGCGACAAATAACCGCCAACTCAACGCCTTAGCAGAAATTGTTGAAGAGGAACTTGAGAAAGCAAAATTCTCAGTCGGCCACATTGAAGGAAAACCTGAATCTGGTTGGATCTTAATTGACGCTCATCACGTGATAATTAATATCTTCAGTAGAGAAGAACGTGAGAGAATTTCCTTAGACGAATTGCTTGCTCGTAAATAAGATAATCAATAGAAGATAGACGTGCTGAAGGGCACGTTTTCTTTTTATCCACACTTTTTAATACAAACTTGAAAACAATAGAACTTCGTATAATGACTATTATGTTAACCAAATAACCTAAAATAAAGAATTAATCGAATAAAATAGTTAATCGAAGTCTTTGAATTAGCGACTTAACAATAGTCTAAAACTAGAGTTATCCACATAAAATTGAAAATCTAAAACTACTAATTATCTACTAATTGTTAGTTCCCTACTATCAAATTTCTCGATTAGATAATATATGTTTTCGCCCTATTTGCTATGAGCGTTTTTGTTCAATTTTCCTTTAACAATCATTGCTCCAAGCGTAATTAAAAGCATGAGAACAACTGCGATTGTTGTATAGGCAAATACACCTGTCATATTTGTTGGATCATCCACTTGTGCACCACGGATTAAACAGCCTATTCCATTCTTAGTTGAGCCGGTAATGACCTCTGCCATAATCTCTACTTTGAACGACAAAGAGAAGCTTGAGACAACGCCAACAACAATATACGGAATAGCGATTGGAAGTCTTACTTTAAATAAAGTATTGAGCCTTTTGGAGCCATCCACGCGAGTTGATTCAATGATATTTTGGTCAATATTCTTAAGTCCACCCGCAATTGCTTCATAAAGAATTGGAAGACAAATAAGAATAACAACATACAAAGGTGCGTTGCTTGATCCTGCTAATACGATGAATAGAAAAACAACTGCCGCCGTTGGAATAGCTTTAAGTACAGTCATTGTTGGAGTTAGGAAATGATACATCTTTTCGTTATCGTACACTAGCATAGCTAGTAAGAAGGCTAAAACAAAGGATATAGCAAAACCAATAAGTAAGCGTAGAAGAGAATAACCGATGCTCACCCATGTATCTAAATTTCCAAGCAGTTTAAAAGCTTCACCAAAGGTGACGATTGGATTTGGAACAATCATCTCATTGAAATCGATGAGAATGGAAATTATCCACCATAGTCCAATAAAGAAGATGGCGCCATATAAAAACAACAGATATTTATTAGAAATAAATTTCTTCATTAGTCTCCGCTATATTAAAGATGGAAAGGAATTTGTCGATTCCAGCTTTGTTTTCTTTAGCGTATTTAAATCCAAGACCTAAACCATTCTTTTTTTCACCTATGACAGATGGAATGATGTCTGGATTAACGCCATAAAAAGATGATGGATTAGAAGCTTTCTTAATGCCTTCCACCACTGATTCAGAATTTTTAAGTCCTGCTTCAATGTCTTCTTTTAAGGAATTTAAGAATGATTTTACGAGTTCTTTATCTGAATCTTTGTTTACAAAGACTGAAGCTTGGAACATTTCTAGTCCGTTACTTTTTTGTTTATAAAGTTCTTGAATGTTTGAGTAAACGCTACGATCTGGTTTTTGTCCTAAAACGGTCGAAACAGCTGGTTCTGCAAGCAAAACATAATCGACTGGATGATTGTCGTCAGCAAGGTTGATTCCGCTCGCTAAACACTTGGATGCGTCACTTGCTGCAGTCACATAGTGAATTCCGTCATTTAATTCAGTTCCATAAACATAATGGAAAAGTAAATCTGGTAAGTTTCCTTGTTGGAATAAAACGATGTAGTCATCTTTATCCATAACTCCATCAGCGTCATGCCCGGTAGCACATACGAATAAATTACCAAAGGTAATAGTTGCTGCGATTTGATAATTTACACCTTTATTTACAATTGCTTGGATGCCAGCATTTGTTGGTAAAACGACGATGTCTTTAGATGCTTTGACCATAGTTGGTAAGATTCCTGTCGCTGCATCAGCATTTGTTTCAAATAAAGGATCTTCAGCGTATTTATAAAAGGCAACTGCTGGGGCTCCTGTTGGAGCAATAATAGATAAGTTATGTTCATATGGAGCAATACTTGAACAACTAGCGAGTATTGGCGCTACCATCAGTAATGTAATTAATTGATTTTTCATAAGTATTTCCTTCTTTGTGGTGATATTTTAAAAAATATGTTTTAATAAATATGTGATTTGAATCACGAAATTATATGAAAAGTACCATTATTGATTTTTTAAACGAAAAAGAGAAAGCCTTAGTGAGCTTTAAGTCTTTTAAGAAAAACGATGTATTATTTCGTGAAAATGAACTTTGTTCATCTATCGGAATTGTTTTAAAAGGAAGAATCGATATTGCCTCATATTCATTTGAAGGAAATGAGCTAATTTATAATTCGCTTTCTGCTGGAGAGATATTTGGCAACAACCTCATCTTCTCCACTACTCCAAAATATAAAGGTGATGTTATCGCTAAAGAAGACGCTGATATTGCGTTTATTAATGCGAACAATCTTTTATATTTATTACAAAGTAATAAGTCATTTCTAAAAGACTATCTTAAGATTCAATCAGACTTCGGTAAGAAACTCAATTATCAAATCAAATTATTAAGCTATGAAAGTGCTTATGAAAGATTTGAATACTATATGTTCTCAAATGAAGGACATATCGAATATAAAACAATCACCGCTCTCGCTAATGATCTACATCTTAAAAGAGAAACGCTTTCGCGCTTATTATCAGACTTAGAAAAAAGACGCCTAATTAGACGTCTTAATAAACATATTTATCTTTTAGATAATTAGTCCTTGAGTAATTCCTCAATTGGCTTACCAATTTGGTTTGGAGTTTTCTTTAAACCGAAGTTTTCAAGGATTGTCGCTCCAATATCAGCGAAGCATTCTCTTTCATCGAGGTATTTTCCATGCTTGAAGGATTTAGAGAAACATAATAGTGGGACTTTTTCACGGGTGTGATCTGTGCCTGTCCAGGTTGGATCATTACCGTGGTCGGCAGTGACCATAATGAGGTCGTCTTCTTTAGAAACTTCCATGAGTTCCCCTAATTGTTTATCGAAATCTTCTAGACATTTGCCATATCCAAGCGGATTTCTTCTATGACCATATTCAGAGTCGAATTCAACTAAGTTGACATAGCATAAACCTTCGAAGTCATGATTCTTTGCTTCAGCAATAGTCTTTTCCATGCCATCGAAGTTAGAAACTGTCTTTTGAGTTTTAACAACTCCGACTTGGTTAAAGATATCACCGATTTTACCAACGCAGCTAACCATATAGCCGTTATCTTTTAAGATATCCATTGTTGTTGTTCCGGTTGGGGAAATAGCGATGTCGTGACGGTTTGGAGTTCTTTTGAACTCATCTTTATTTTTACCGACGTATGGACGAGCGATAATTCTGCCTACCATCCATTCTGGCTTCATACAAATTTCACGTGCGATATCGCAACAACGATAAAGTTCTTTAACACCGGTAACTTCTTCGTGTGCAGCAATTTGGAGAACGCTATCGCTAGAGGTATAAACGATAATGGAGTTATCTCTCATTTGCTCTTCACCTAATTCTTTAAGAATTTCAGTGCCGGAAGCAGCTTTATTACCGATGACTTTATGACCAGTTTTTTCTTCGAGTTCTTTAATTAACTCATCTGGGAAACCTGTATCAGTAAAGGTTTGGAATGGTTTAGTGGTATAAATACCCATCATTTCCCAGTGACCTGTCATGGTATCTTTGCCATTGCTCGCTTCGCGAAGTCTCATGGAATAAGCATGTGGATGGGAAACTTTGCTTGTACCTTTAACATTATCTAAGTCGCCTAAACCCATCGCGTTCATATTTGGAACGTTAAGACCACCACACTTTTCAGAAATATGGACGAATGTATTTGCACCTTCATCACCAAAGCGGGCGGCGTCTGGCATATAGCCAATACCAGCTGAGTCAGCGACGATTACGAATATTCTTTTAAACTTTGCCATATTTGTTAGTACCTCCTAACATGACGAAATAATTTTACTCTATTTTCTTTTGCTAAACAAATCATATGCTGAGAGAATTCGCTTGGTCGAAATATTTGTGTATATTTCAGTTGTGGCAATGTTGGTGTGTCCAAGCATTTCTTGCACTGCTCTAAGCTCTGCTCCTTGTTGAAGCATATGCGTAGCAAAACAGTGCCTAAGCGTATGAGGAGAAATTGTTTCAATTATTCCTGCTTCTTCAGCGTATTTCTTTACTTGTTTAAAGAAGAATTGACGGGATATTGGTTTTCCATATCTATTTAAAAATAGATAATCAGTATTTCTTCCTGGATTTTTCTTTCTAGGACCATGAACGTAGCGTTCCACGAACTCCAAGGCATATTCTCCAATAGGAACTTTTCTTTCTTTGTTCCCTTTACCGATTATATCGATGATTCCTTTTTGGAAATTAATTTGTTTAATCTTGACGGATAAAAGCTCACTGACACGAAGTCCTGAGGAATACATAACTTCAAGCATTGCTCTATCTCTTAATCCTTCGTCTTTTTCTATATCTGGTTGATTAAGCAAAGCTTCAACTTCTTCTATGGAGATTGCAATTGGTAGTTTTTTCACTCCTTTTGGAGCTTCAAAAGGGACAATAGGATCAGAAATAATATGTTCCTTTTCCAAGAAAAGATAAAAATTCTTAGTGGATGATAGTCTCCTTAAAATTGTCTTTGTAGCGAGTTGATGACGAGATTGAATCCTAATGAAATCAGGAATATCGGTAGGAAGAATGTCATCGGTCGTCTTTTTTGGAAGTGCCTTAAAAAACTGCCTTAAATCGTAGGAATAGTTTTTGATTGTTTCATTAGAAACACCTTTCTCTACTCTAAGGTATTGGAAATATAGATCAATTGCATCATCGAGTTCCATATTACTTTTCCTTTAATTCATCCGCGGCAGTTTTAAAGACCGATTTATTCATCTTACGGTTAAGTTCGTTAATTAAAATTTTTGTCGCGCATTCTTCCTTGATTTCATCGAAGTTATCAAATATTGATAATTGGACCGCTACATCCCTTGGATCAACTAAGTCCTGAAGGGTGACACCAATAAGGCGAATGACTTTGTCACCTAGGTTTTTCTCTAATAGATTCACCGCTTCTTGATAGATTGTAGCGAAGTCGTTTGTCGGTTTTGAAAGCTTCTTTGAACGATTAGTTACTTTGAAGTTTTTATCTTTTAATACAAGTTGAACGCCATTTCCAACTTTGTTGGCCTTCTTCACTTCCTCAGATATTTCCTTTGATATAGAACGAACATAATCCTTAAGTTCATCTATGTCGGTTGTGTCATGCGGCAATGTTGTTGAGTGTCCTAATGATTTTGGATCCCATGGTTCGGTGTTGACGTTATCGTCACCATAACCGTTAATCCAGTCTTTGATGACATTGTAGAATTTACCAAATGTATCTTTGATATCTTGGTTTTCTTCATCTATTAGCTTTGCTAAATCGCCTATAGTTTTCACTCCAAGTTGTTCTAATCTTGGAGCAGTTTTCTTACCAATTCCATAAAAGTCTTTAATAGGAAGAGGTGCGAGTTTTTCTCTTGCGTCTTTTCTATGGATAATTGTTATACCCATAGGTTTTTTCATGTCGCTTCCCATTTTTGCTAAAAACTTTGTTGGAGCGACGCCTATAGAACATTTAAGTCCAGTTTCTTTTAATAGATTACTTTGTAATTCTTCTAAAAAACCAATTGGGTTTGGATGTTTATACAAAACCTTCGTCATATCTACAAAACATTCATCGACTGAAACTTGTTCAACAATTTGTGAATATCTTTTAATGAATTTTATAAATTCAATGGATTTGCGATGATAAAGTTCATAGTGACCATGGATTACTATTGCGTTCTTGCATAGTGCGAGTGCCTTAAAGGTAGGCATTCCACTTGAAACACCATATTTACGAGCCTCGTATGAGCAAGTTGAAACGACTCCACCTCTACCATTACGGCCAATGATGACTGGTTTGCCAATCAAAGATGGATCTTCTATCTCTTCACACCTAACGAAAAAGGCATTCAAATCGATATGCAAAATGATTTTGCTCATAATTCTATTTTATAGAACGATAAGCTTAGTATCAATTATTATGTTAACCAATTATTTCTTTAAATCGGAAACGATTTGACTTGGAAGAAGATGATATTTTTCAAGTTGTTCCTTAATGGAAGCTTGTTTAACGAATTCGTTTTCAACAAAATAGGCCGAAATAGCGCCTTTAAATTTCAAAGTGAGTAATTGTGCCATCACCTGATTAACAAAGCCTAAACGAGTGGAATAAGGGTCATAAATGACGATTTGCTCATAATCAAGGAGTGACTTCAAGCACTCAACATCAATTGGATTTAGATAAAGAGCGTTAATAAGTGTGCATTTAACATTGTTATCTTTGAGTTCTTTTTCGAGTTCTCTTAAAAGAGGCCCAACTCCAATGAGAGCGAGTTTCTTATTTGGATCTTTGTCCACTACTAACCATTTACCGAATTCTAAAGATAAATCTTTAACTTCTGCTTTATCGGTAAGTGCTCTTGGAAGACGGATAAAGAACGCGCCATGATGATTGAACGATTCTTCGTATAAAGCCTTTGCTTCATCGATGTTGCTTGGCATTGTCACCACTGTTCCTGGAATTGAAGAAAGATAGGCAACATCATAGATGCCTTGGTGAGTTTCACCATCTGCACCAACTAAGCCTGAACGATCAATTAGGAAAGTAGCATCCACATTCATGCGTGCAATATCGTGTGAGATTTCATCGTACGCTCTTTGCATGAAAGTGGAATAAATTGAAATGATTGGATGTTTTCCAGCGAGTGATAACGCTCCAGCCATGGTTACTGCATGTTCTTCGGCTATGCCGACATCGATAAATCGATCAGGATATTTTTCAAATAAACCGTCTAGACCAGCACCTTTTTGAGTTGCAGGAGAAATCATTACTGCATCCTGGTGTTCTTCAATAATCTTTTCTGTTAATTCAGAAAACACATGAGACCAGGATACTTTTCCTTCGTGCATGTCTAAAGGCTTTCCTGTCTCTAAATCAAATGGAGGAACCCCATGCCAATATCCAGTGGCGTCATTTTCAGCATATTTATAGCCTTTACCTTTCAAGGTAGATACATGGATTACTACTGATTTCTTGATAACTTTCGCTCTTGCAATAGCCTTTTCAAGCTTCTTGATGTTATGTCCATCGACTGGACCAATGTAGGCTAAGCCCATATCCATAAAGATATTGGATGGAATAACTTTGCGCTTAAACCAGTTCTTAATTGCGGAAGTAAAATCATAGATTTTTGCTCCGAATTTAGTCTTATGCATGAAGCGATTATAACCTGATTTGAAGCGGTTATAACTTGTAGATGTAGATAGGCGAGCAAACGCTTTGGCAAGTCCGCCTGTTGGCTTGCTGATTGCCATCTCGTTATCATTTAAAATGATAATAACTTTGTGAGAAGAATGACCTAATGAGTTAAGTCCTTCTAAGGCTAAACCATTTGAGATTGAAGCATCGCCAATAACAGGAACAATGTCGTACTTTTCATGATTTAAATCACGTGCAATGGCAAAGCCATTTGCTGCACTAATAGAAGTTGATGAGTGACCAGCTTCATAGCAGTCATATGGAGATTCGTTCATTTTCTGGAATCCAGAAACTCCATCTTTCTTCCTTAAATCATCAAGACTACGACCTGTGAGAATTTTATGAGTATATGATTGATGACCAACGTCAAAAATAATCTTATCCTTTGAAAAATCAAAGGAACGATGTAAAGCAATTGTAAGTTCCACTACTCCGAGGTTGCTTGAAAGGTGACCGCCATTCTTCGCTGTAGCAGCTAATATTTCTTTACGTATATCATCTGCGAGAAAATTGAGTTCTTTATAATTTAAGCCAGCTAAAAAGCGAGGATCTTTAATCCCTTTAATGTCGATGTGTTTAACTTTGTTAACTGATTTTTTAGCCATATACTATAAAACTACTAATTTAATACTATATTAGTTTTCTAACCTTTGGTTACTTTTGAAGTTCTTTGATTTTTTGTTCCGCTTCTTTCAATGCGTCTTCTAAAGAGGCAATTAATTTACGACCTTCTTCGTAAAGTTTTAAGGATTCTTCCAAAGGAAGAGTTTCAGTCTCAATCTTAGAGACAATTTCATCTAATCTCTTTAGAGATTTCTCGAAGTCTAATTTCTTTTCTTCCATATTTATTCTCCTTTGCTCACCACTTTAGAGGTGACTGTGCCGTCTTTGAATCTAGTTTTAATCAGTTGATTAACTTCTACATCCTTAATGCTTTTGAGGACTTTGCCTTTCTCGTCTTCTAATAGTGCGTATCCACGCGAGAGTACGTTATTAGGAGATAAAGCTTCTAGCCTTTGGCTATATGACGCTAAGACTTCCTTTCTTAGATCAATCATATGCTTCATATTGAGGCTAAGTTTTTCTTTAACTAGAGTTAATTCGTTGAGCTTATCCTCATACATTGATTTAGGACTTACAAAGAACGGTTTCTGCTTAATTAATTCCACTTTCTGTTTAAGAGAATTAACTTTGTTAATTAAGTAGTTATCAAGGTCGTCTTTGTAACTATCTAATTTTTGATAGAGTTCCCTTTTATCAATTGTGGCGAGTTCGGCTGCTCCTGTTGGAGTAGATGCGCGTGCGTCTGCTACAAAGTCAATTAGAGTAAAATCTATCTCATGTCCAACTGCCGATATAATCGGCACTGGGAATTTTGCAGCTTCGCGGACAAGGGTTTCGTCATTAAAAGCTGATAAACCTTCACTTGCTCCGCCACC
>CADBNT010000069.1 GCA_902796125.1 uncultured Erysipelotrichaceae bacterium
AAAACTGGAGAAGATTCAGGTTCCACTGCTACTACTTTAATATTTGGATTTTTAGATTTGAGATATTCGCCTGTGCCAGAGACAGTTCCGCCTGTTCCAACACCAGCGACAAAAATATCAACTTTACCATCTAGATCTTCATAGATTTCTGGACCAGTTGTTCTTTTGTGTGCAAGTGGATTAACTTTGTTAACAAATTGACCAGGAATAACTGAATTTGGAATTTCTTTTACAAGTTCATTAGCTTTTGCTATTGCACCTTTCATACCTAATGCACCTTCAGTGAGAACAAGCTCTGCACCATAAGCTTTCATGAGTTTACGTCTTTCAATAGACATAGTTTCAGGCATGACGATAATAGCTCTATAACCTCTTGCTGCAGCAATAGAAGATAGCCCAATACCAGTATTACCAGATGTTGGTTCAATAATTGTTGATCCTTCTTTTAAGATTCCTCTTTCTTCAAGGTCATCAATCATTGCTTTAGCGATTCTATCTTTAACTGAGCCAGCTGGATTAAAGTATTCTACTTTCGCGAGTAGTTTAGCCTCTAAGTTTAGTTCTTTTTCAATATTAGAAAGCTCCACTAGAGGGGTTTTACCGACTAATTCATCAATATGTTTATATATTTTCATAGCGAAAATAATATATCACTCAAGTATTTTTGTAGACAAATAATATAGTAATTTTTAAAAGAAAACACTACGTGTTTTATTCTAATGATTTGAAATATTTGCAGTTTTGTCTTGTACTTATTTCATCGCCATTTATATTGAATAGAACTATAACATCAGTTTCATCTACTCTGGCAACTCTACCAATTTCGCCTTTTTGAATAACTCTATTGTCAACTGCTATATCGCTCTTAAGAATTACCTCTTCGCCTTCTTTAAAATTTGATCTTTTCAACCCGTCTTCTTTAGCCATCGCATCATATGAACGTATTTTAATTGCTCTTTTCTGGTTTTCAGTCTCATCTTCTTTTTCGTTATCTTCTAAATAATTTGCAGCAGTTAAAAATAGAAAACCCAACGCAGGGCCAAAGAACAAAATTAGAATTAAAATTAAAATGCTGACTCCAACGCTCCATCCTCTGCTCAAGTATGCTGCACCAATAGTATCAATTAACCACCATACTATTGCCGCTCCAACACCAAAAAATTCAACAAATCCAAGAATTCTAAAATATGTTTTTAATTTCATAAAACCACCTTCTACTGTTTAAAATTGATTGTTGATAATGGGTAAAGTTTCTTAAAGATATCTATATATTTATCTTCTTTAGATGTCATAACCATAAATGTGCTATCAAAGGCATCGATTTCTAAAATGGCTAGTGAGTGTTGTATTGTAGGTACATCGTCATCAAACAGGTGCGGTCTATGATGCTCATCGCTAATTCTTGGTAACTCACTAATTAAGATTTTATCTTTTGATATGGTCGAACCAAATAATGAGAATACACCCCAAATCCATTGAACATCATCTTTCTCTAGCCATGCTTTAAGTTCTTTATGCGTACAAATAAAATATTTAGAATTGTCCGAAAGAAATGAATCGAATTCTTGATCTATACTGTGTGCTTCAATGTCAGTCACTAACCATCTAAAGTCATCAGGTATTTGAAGCTCTTTAAATAGCAATCTCAAATGAGTATAAAATTCGCAATCATTAATAGAGATTAAACGTTTCATATTTAAATCATATCATCTGTATTAATAATGAGCGAAAGAAAAACAGTACCGAATTTAATCGATACTGTATCATACTTTTGGTAGCTGAGGACGGATTTGAACCGCCGACACACCGGGTATGAGCCGATTGCTCTAACCAACTGAGCTACTCAGCCAAATGGTGGATCTGATCGGGCTCGAACCGACCACCTCCTGAATGCAAATCAGGCGCTCTCCCAGATGAGCTACAGACCCAGGCAAAGAATAATTATACATTCATTTATGAAACTTACAACAATTTTGTAAATTAAAACCCCTACTATGAGGGGTTAATTTGCTAATGGTCGGGATGACAGGATTTGAACCTGCGACCTTCTCATCCCAAATGAGACGCGATACCAAGCTACGCTACATCCCGATAATGGCGCGCCTAACATGAGTCGAACATGCAACCTACAGATTCGTAGTCTGCCACTCTATCCAGTTGAGCTATAGGCGCATCAGAAGTGCCTATATATCTTAACTATGTGCGTTAGACATTTCAAGCACTTTAGCCATTTTATTGGAGGTTCCTGACGGATTTGAACCGACGGTCATTGAGTTGCAGTCAATTGCCTTACCAACTTGGCTAAGGAACCAGCGACGAAAATTGTAGCATTGAGAATATAACTTATCAAGTTAATTATTAAAGAAAAAGAGCCCTTTTCCAATTGGAATCAGGCTCATTAAATTATTTCTTTAAACCTTTACGCTTCAAACGTAGAACTTTTTTGGTTCTTTTAATGATGAAGAAGGCCGCTACTACAATGGCTGCTACCACCGCTTCAATAATGAAGACGATAATGGCCCAAAGTGGAAGAGCATTTGTTCTAACTCTTTCCCACATATCAAGGACAGCTTCATTACGATTTCCGTAATCGTCCATGATAACTAAATGCGATAATTGTTCATTTCTTGGGAAAGCACTTCTTAGCATTCTAGCGTACACGCTAGCAGGAATCTCACTTTCCTCTTCTTCATCAACAAAGACGTATTCAGCGTCTAGTCTCCAAGCGTTAAGCACTGCATCGGAGATATCGTATTCGGTAAGACGATCTTCAAAGAAGTAAGAAATATCATAAATTTCGCCTTCTTCAAGAGGATCTCCTCCGACTTCTCCGCGGACATCATATAGTTCATAGACATAGTCTAATACTTCATCTCCTGCAACCGCGGAAGTATAACCAACATAATCCATGTTTTGAATCGCATTTTCTGGCATGGACATGAAGTTAAGGAAATCAATCGCAATATCTTTATTGCCACATGTATTTGGAATACAGAAGGCATCAAACCAAATGTTAGAGCCTTCATCTGGCACTGAGAAATATAATTCAGTTTCATAATCGCTTTGAGCTTCATAAATCGCCCAAGTCGCATCGCCAGACCAAGCGAGGTTCGCGCCAATTTTTCCTTCAACCATATCGGTTTTACCGGAGTCAACTTCGAAGCCAAATGAATTTGCTTTTAAAGAAAGCATATCTTCTTTGACCTTCGCGATTGCTTCATCGTCGCAGCGGTTAAAGATTTCGTTAAGTTTTGCGTTAAATTCAGCTTCGCTTATTTCACCTTTTTCAAGCTTTTCTTCAAGTGGAAGAATATCGCTTTCATAATAGGCGTGAAGAATAGAGACTGCGTATACGTCACGAACTGAATCTTTAATAGAGAAGGAATTATTTGTTTCTTCTAGATATAAAGCTTCCCATGAATTAAACATTTCAAGAACGTCTTCTTCATCTAAATCTTCGTAGAAGCTTGGGTTATACATCACCCCAACTGTGCCCCACATATATGGAACAGAATATTGGTCGATGCTAACGGACATATATTCGTTCGTATTTTTATCTTTTGGATGAATATTTTCAAATTTGTCCCATAAGAATTGAGAGACATTCCCGTATATTTCTTCAAGACGTTCATCTTCTTCAATAGATTCTTCATATAAAGGTTGAACTAAATTAGAAGAAATCATCTTTTGAACCATGTAGTCAGAAACGCAAACAATATCATAAGATGACTTACCAGTCATAAGTTCGTTATAACATGTTTCATTCGTATCGAATGTATCATAGACATAAGAAACTTTAATTCCTTTTTCTTCTTCCATGTAAGTAACGAATTGATCCATCATATCTGGATCATCTTCTTCAGTTTCAGCTTCGTAGATATAATCCGCGGAGTTTAAAACGCGAAGAACATATTCTACTTCATCATTCGATGAGCATCCAAAAGCGCTTAAGGCCGCTAAAAGGAAGACAGGCATTAATAAGAGTTTGTTTTTCATCTATCAAGCACCGCCTTTCTAGTTTTAGTTTTGCCCTTTTGAGCTCTATAAACAATTACACCGATAATGATGAGTAAAACAGTTAAGAAGATAACTAAAGTAAGTGGACGTAACTCTGGTGGAACTGTATGCTTTTTCAAACTTGTTTGAATGTAGGTTGAAAGAGTTTCAATTGCAGCGTCTCCAGAAAGTAAACCAGCACCTCTAGTAAATTCAGTGACAATATAGTCATCTAAAGAAAGAGTAATTGAGAGTAAGAATCCAGAGAAGATACCTGGCATAATTTGTGGAATGATGACTTTAATAAGTCCTTGGGAAGGTTTAGCACCTAAATCAAGCGCAGCTTCATATAGGTTTGGATCCATTTGTTGAAGTTTTGGTTTAACAGAAAGATAGACAAATGGAAGAGCTAAAACAACATGACCAATAAGGAGAGTCCAGAAGCTAAATAGCTTCGCGTGGAAAATGTATGTACCAAGGAAGACAAACATAACTGTTAAGCTTAAGGCAATGACAATTTCCGCATTAGCGACTGGAATTTGAGTCATAGTTTCCACGACCACTTTAGTGCGTTTTTTGCTGTAGAATACGCCAATGGCACCTAAAGTGCCAAGCACCACAGCTACAACTGCGGCAATAATCGCAATAATTAAAGTATTGCCCATGGCAGTCCAGATTTCTCTAGCTACAGCTGTATTAGTAAATAAGTTCACATATAAATCAAATCCTGGAGTAAATCCGCCTTCGCCTAAGACAATAGTGTCATTTGTAGAGAAAGAGAATGCGATGAGCACCAAGATTGGAAGATACATCACAAGTAAAATGAGATAGATGTAGCAGTTCGCAAGAATTTTCTTTACCATAAGCCACCTCTAGCATTCTCTTGTTTGTTCACGTTTCTAGTCATGAACATAGAAACAAGGACGACGATCAGTAAGACAAAGGCTGTGAACGAACCGTTGTTCCATTGATAGTTCGCAAAGTTGATATAAATGGAGTTACCAATTAATGTAACATTACCTTCTGATAAAGCATCAGAGATGACATATGAACTCATTACTGGGACAAGTGTCATTGTGATAGCTGAAATAATTCCCGGAACGGATTGAGGAATGACAGATTTAATAAATACTTGAGCTGGATTAGCGCCTAAATCTGCCGCTGCTTCCATTTGAGAATGATCTAATTTCAGCATCGTTGTATATAAAGGTAAAATGACAAATGGTAGATAGTTATAAACCATACCAATTAAGGTAGCGAGATATGGGGAATTGCCACCGGTTAAATTGATAGCAAATAAGATATCTCTTGTGGCAGTTGTTCTAAGAACAAAGTTAATCCACATTGGCATGATAAATAGCATGATTAATACCGCATTTTTGTTGTACTTTTTGCTAGCCAAGAAATATGCTAAAGGATAGCCAATAAGTAAACAAATAAGCGTCGTTTGAATCGCCACGAAAAGCGACACTAAAATGACATCAAGTTTTGTCGTGTCGGAAAAGAATTTCCTGGCTGCTTCAATCGAGAGCATACCCGTTGAATCCGAGAAGGCATAGTAGATAATTAAGCCAATTGGGATAACAACGAATAACGATAAAAAGATGATGTAAGGTATCGAGAAATACTTACGTTGAAACCTAAATTTCATAGTCTTCAATATTTCCTTTTAAGCGTAAGCTGATGTCTTGCTTATTAATTTGGACGCCAACGGTTTCGTTTTCGTTCCAAGTATCAGGAGTATCGAGAATGAAATCCTCATCATCTTCTGTTCTAACAGTAACTTGATAATGGTCGCCTTTATAAACGCTAGAAACGATTGTTCCAGTAAGTTGACCAAATTCTGTATCATCAGAAATCTCAATTTTATTGAGAGCTACTTCTAAAGTAACTTTTGCTCCTGTTAAATCGTATTTCTTTCCATTAGGAGCAACTAGATAATCGTCGTCATCAATTTTGCTGCCTTTGATGAGTTGAGTTAAATCAACTTCTAAAGAAGCATCGCTTAAATCAACGGTGTTATCTTTATTAACTTCACAGTTTGGATAAAGGTTAGAAAGAACTTCTTTTTCCATGATATGAATGCCATCTGGTTCAATATCGATAGAAACTGGACCTTCTTCGAAATCTTTAGTGGATTTCGCGACTAATTCGTTTTTGCCAATCATGATGACATATTCATAATGGACACCTTTAAAGATTTTATCGACGATAACTCCATCAATCGCACCTTTACCAGGTTTAGCGAGGATGACGTCTTCAGGACGAACAACAACATCAACTCTTTCATTAAGTGGATAATCGTCTAAGCATTTAAATTCTGCAGCTAAGAAACGAACTTTCTTTTTGCCGCTCATAACTGCGTTATAAATATTGGATTCTCCAATAAAGTCCGCGACGAAGGCATTTTTTGGTTCGTTATAGATTTCAGTAGGTGTTCCAACTTGTTGGATAACCCCGTCTTTCATAACGACGATTAAATCGGACATGGTAAGTGCTTCTTCTTGATCATGAGTGACATAGATAAAGGTAATGCCAAGTTTTTTATGCATATCTTTAAGTTCGATCTGCATTTCTTTTCTCATCTTAAGATCAAGCGCGCCTAAAGGCTCGTCGAGTAAGAGAATTTCTGGTTTATTGACAATGCATCTTGCAATCGCGACACGTTGTTGTTGACCACCAGATAAGGTTGAGATATCACGCTCTTCAAGCTCTTCAAGGTCAACGATTTCAAGAGCCTTCATGACAAGTTCATCAATTTCTGAAGCTTTCATGTGCTTCATTTTGATCACTTCTTCGCCTCTACGATTTTTCACTTTGACTGGGACTTTTTTAAGTCTAAGACCGAAAGCGACGTTATCGTAAACGTTTAAATGAGCAAACAACGCATAGCGTTGAAATACCGTATTGATTGGTCTTTTGTAAGGTGGAAGTTTGGTGATATCTTGATTGTTTAAAAGAATAGTTCCACTTGTAGGAAGTTCAAATCCACCAATCATACGTAGTGTTGTGGTTTTACCACAGCCAGATGGACCAAGAATGGTGACAAACTGGCCTTTCTTAATGTCGAGGCTAAAATTATCGACGACACGATTATCGCCGAAGGCCTTTACAACATTACTTAAAGAGATAATTACTTCTTCGGATGCCATAAGCTACCCTCCATAACTAGCACTAAATAACGGAATAACACTTAATGAAAAATTAAGTCGTTTTTTATAGTGCAATATATGGGGAATAATTGCAATAATTTTTTGAATTATTTTTTATAAAGATATTAATATACCTTTCTAGAAAGGCTTATAATATAGCGCCTAAATTATTGAAGAAAACTAACTCAAAAAGTATAATAGTGAAAATTATGAAGAAATTATGTGCCCTTTTTGTCCTTCCAATGCTCCTTTCTGGAGTGGCACTTTCTTCATGTTCAAATAACTCTAAAATCAATCTTCTTTATGGAGATATGAATGAAACAAGTTACATCGATATTAAATATTTAGATTTAAAAAGCAAAATCGATAACGAAGAAACCTTCATGCTTGCAGTAGAACCTAATAGTGCATGTGCTTGTTGGTCAGATTTTAGATTAATTTTAGATGACTATATTCCAAAGACTCACGTTATGGTCTACCACATGAAATATTCCATGTTTTATGAAAGCGATACATATGGCTTAAATCTTCGTGATGGCTACACCACATTCGCCATCTTCGAGAAAGGCGTTTTAAAACAAAATATTATCTCTGATAATCAAAACATGTTTCATGATCAAAAAACCTTTGAAGAATATATGTCTAACACAGTTAATCTTCCACATTATTTCTATGTAAATCTTGAAACAGTCAATAACTTATATAAGGCAAGTGAATCTTCGATTATTTATTTTGCTAGAAGTACTTGTTCTGATTGTAATTATGTCGATAAATATTTCTTAAAAGATTACGCAGATGCACATGTAAATAGAAAAGACATGTATATCATCGATTGTGAAAAGCTTGGTATTAGACAATATGATGAAGAAGGACACTTAACTCCAGAAAGTCAAATTCTTTGGAACGAATTCAAAGCTAATATCGGTATAGCAGAACTATATAACCCAGATTATGGTTATGGTGAAGGCGTTGTTCCAAC
>CADBNT010000070.1 GCA_902796125.1 uncultured Erysipelotrichaceae bacterium
CGATAATGCATTAGGAATGATAATTGCCCATATGCCAGAAGTTTCTTATTCATTCTTATGTGCTACTGATTCACGTTTCTTAGGCGAGAATAAATGCAAATTCAATGATGGTACCTATAAGGTAATTCATGTTCAAAATCCAACATCATTAACGATATTTGAAAAGAATCTCAATAAATATGTATTCACTTATAAAGATGGTGTAATGCAATCCGATCACTTATGTGCTGAAAAGCTCGCGGATGGAACACTAAATATCTTCCTTCCAAATAATGGCTCATATGATTACGATGGTGAGTTTGAATCAATTAGACTTGGTCACGTTGATCCACTTCTAGGAGAATCAGTAACAACGACTTCAACTCAATCCAAAGGAAAGATAAATTAATACGGTGTAATAAACACCGTTTTTTATTCAAACGACTTTTTATCCTCAAGTTATCTTGCTTATTAAAAAATAAAAAAGTGTCGATATTTTACGACACATTTATACGATTCTGGCAGGGGTGACAGGAATCGAACCCGTATTAGCGGTTTTGGAGACCGTTGTACTGCCATTGTACGACACCCCTATGACCGTCATAAATTATATTTAATTTGACGGTTACTAACAAGTAGAATTATTGCCCTCTTGCAATCTTGCTTACAAGCGACATATCAACTTTGCCATCAAAGTTAGCCTTGAAATGCTTCATTACGCTTGGCATAGATTTATCATCTAAAGAGGCAATTACTTGACGAATTTCATCTTCACTCATGAGCTTTGGAAGATATGCTTCAAGGATCTTTTCTTGTGCTTCAATTCCTTTAACGTCCTCTACTCTATTAAGTTTAAGATAGCCTTCTTTTTCTTCAGCAAGTTCTTTTAGAACTTTTTGAATTACTTTAATAACATCTGTATCATTTGGTTCTTTACCAGCAGCTTTAATTTCAATCGCTTGTAAACGATATTTATTAATGACAACTGAGAGCACTGCTCTAGATGTTTTATCTTTATTCTTTAAGGCTTCGATATTAGCCTTTTCAAGTTCATTAATTAACATAATTAAACTGTCTCCTTTTTAATTAAATCTTTAAAGCCTCTCATAAAGGCAAAGTGGATAGCCATGATTTCAAGACGGCCAGCGAACATGCCGGCAATTAAAACCCAAAGGATTGCACTATTGGCATAGCCAGTTAATCCGTTCGTTAGACCAGTGCCACTTAAAGCATTAGAGAATTCGAATAAGGCTGTGCCATAATCAAGTCCACCTTGCATACCAAAGATGGTTACAAGGAATCCACCAAGGAATAAGACGAAGATATATAGGCCAATATAGCCAAAAGCTTCAATGGAGTCGTTTTTATTAACTTCACGCTTTTCACCAGTTCTCCATATAAAATATGGGAAGATGTAGTTTTTATTAGCAAGACGTTCTCTAACGTTCCAATAGAAGGCTTTGCAAGCAATCGCTAAACGGTATTGCTTAATACCACCAGCGGTAGAACCCATACCACAACCAACAATATTTAAAATTACAACCATGAACAAGACACCTTGTCCAAGCATATTAAGATTAGAGATATTAGAGAAACCAGTTGTAGTGATATTACTAAAGAAAGTAAACGCACCATAACGGAAAGCAAGTCCAACGTTGTCGGTTACTCCACTCATCCATACGCAAAGGAAGAATAACGGGACGAAAATGATAATTAAAGAAGCAAATAATCTAATTTCACAGTCTCTAATAACTTTTCTCCATTTTCCAGTGATAAAGAATAAGTGAAGAAGGAAGTTAATACCACCAAGTACCATTAAGGTACAAGTGATGACTTCCACTGCTATAGCGTTTCCATCTGGCATACCTGAAATAATTTCAGTAAGACCACCATGTCTAGAAGAGAATCCGCCAGTAGAAACGGCACAGACAGAATGATTAAGAGCATCAAACCAGTCCATACCAGCGATAATAAAAGCAATCGTGCCAAGAAAAATATAAAGTAGATAAATACCAAGAATGAGTCTTGCTGATTTAGCAAGGTTTGGCATGAGCTTATCGTTATGACCTTCAGCAGTATAAAGCTTTAAACCATATCGATCTGAAATAGCGCTTGTAACAACAAGGACAAGTCCAATACCACCAAAGAATTGAAGAAGTATTCTAAAGAATAAATAGATGCGGTAATTAAACATTGCCTCTGGTA
>CADBNT010000071.1 GCA_902796125.1 uncultured Erysipelotrichaceae bacterium
CGTTTAAAAATATCGTCGAATCTATTATCAGAACCATCATTTACAACGATGACTTTAAATCCGAGATCTTTTAAACCACGAGTGAGATTCACTAGTGTTTCTTCAGGTTCATATGAAGGGATTAAGACAATAGCCTTATTAGACTGCATAGGAAAAGAATATACTTAAGTTATAAACATTTCAATTATTATTGATGAAATATCATCAAAAAGATAACTCATTTATTAAGAAAAAAGCCTGATTAATCAGGCTCTTATCATAATTAAGCTAATTATTTCTTAGCAAGATAACTCTTTACTTTATCAAATGTATCTTCATCAATAGAGTGTTCGATTTCACAAGCGATTTCTTCCGCTCTTTTTTCATCGACACCTACTTTTTCAAGCCACGAAGTTAGAAACTCGTGCTTTTCAAAAGTCTTCTTAGCAATCTCCTCACCTTTTGAGGTTAAAATTAGTTCTCCTTTATCCCCTAGGGAAATAAGGCCATCTGCATTTAGCTTCTTCATTGCAATTGAAACAGAAGGACGAGAAAAGCCAAGATGATTAGCAACATCGATGCTTCTAACTGCCTTCCCTGATTCACTTAATTGGAGAATAGCTTCAAGATAATCTTCACGAGACTCTTTTTTGTTCATGGTTATCATTATATTGATTTGCAAGTGCAACTTCAATAATGACGCTTTTCTAACTTACACCTAGGCGAAAATAAAAAAATAATTTATTATGTATACATATGGACGAAGAATTTGGAAATCTAGGTTTTGAACAATCTTCTTTCGGCACGGAATACAATGCATCGGTTGTTAATTTAGATAACAATCAAAAGTCATCTTCCCAACAAAGAAAGTTGTCCCAAAAGGACATCCAATCTTTAAACACGAGCCAAGAAACCGCTAGTGAAACGATTTCATCTGGATCAAGTGAGACTGCAAACGCGTCTTCTGCTCCTGCTGAAACGGCAAGCGCATCTTCAAGCGCATCAGGTAGCGCATCTTCTTCAAGTGCGTCATCATCGAGTGCCTCTAGCGCATCAAGCGGCGCATCGGGTGCTGCAAGTAGTGCTGGTGCATCTGCAGGTAGTGCTGCCACAGTTGCAGGCTCAACTGCCGCAGGTGTTGGCCTTGTTACCGTTGTCGTAGGTATTTCCACTACTTTAGGTCTAGCTTGTTCTATTCCATCTGATTCAATTAAAACTAGTTACGATAAATCGACGATGTTTGAATATTCCTTTGTCGCGGAATTCCGTGAAGAAGGCGATTTATATGCACGTGTTAAAGGCACGAACTTTTCAGACGAAAAGAATTATAAACTCATCTTTGATGAGGCAGAGCCTGTTGAAGGCGAAGAAAAAATCTATACAACTGCCATTGAAGGTGTTTTTGAAGGTGAATTCCTCGCGGGAGTTCAATATGCTTTCGATATTTATTCTTTGACAGCTGGTATTGAAAACAATTACTACCATGAATTATTCATGGGTGAACTTGATAAAAATAAACCAACACCTACACCTGTCCAAAAGACTTACTATGTCTTGATTGATGGTGTTTCTAAAGAATTAACAAAAGTTACTAAAGAAGGTTCAACTGCGTTAGAACAATATAGCCTAACTCAATCATTAGAGGGTGGATCAACCATTTCATTCTTAGAAAACAGCACTGCTTTAGGAGTTAATCTCGAACTTGATTCAGCAGGTGAAATTATGAAAGGAAACAACGTCACTTTAGGTGAAGTTGATAACTCATTCTCAGTATTAACAAGCGCGACCAATGCAACAATTACCTTATCTAAATATGAATCATATTGGTCCGTCTGGGTAAGTGGTTACTCTGAACCAACTCCAGTTGGAGATACCTATTATGTCCTTATTAATGGTGAAGCTTTAGAAATGAGTAACGCTGCCGAAGAAGGCTCACGTGCTTTAGAAATGTATGCAGCATCTTCATCATTAAGTGCCGGATCAACTATCAGCTTCTCAAAGAACAACGAATCCTTATCCGTTTCTTTAGAAAAAGATCCAGATTCTGCTAAGCCAATGGCGAACAATAACGTTAGTGACGCTCAAAGTGAAAATCTCTTTAACGTAATTTGCACAGTTGATTCTGCAACCATTAAATTATCATACTTCGAATCCTTCGGTTGGACCGTTTGGGTAACAGGTTATGACACAACTAAGTATTATGTCTATCTTAGAGACAAAGATGACAATGAACCAATTCAGATGGATATGACAAGAATTGTTCCTGAAAGCGGAGCAATCGAAACATTGGTGTGCGAAGGTGTACTTCTTAATGAAGGTGCTGAACTTTACTTCACTAAAGAAGACGCTATCCTTTCTGCTGAAGTATTAAGGGATGCCGAAACAGAAAGACCAGTTCCAAACAACAACGTAAATGCTGATGGTGATAGTTTCTATGTCCAAAAATCTGTTTCAATGGGAAAAATTACCCTATCTAGATTTACTGACTACTGGGGAGTTTGGGTCACTGGAAATGAATCAGAATATAGTTACTATATAGAGATTGATGGCGAAAGATATAACATGCCACAAGTTACGCTTGATCCATCCAGTGCTTTAGAAGATTACATGCTAGATGGCATCACTTTAAGTGAAGGTCAAATGATTAAATTCTATGACGCATATGATGAGGAAATGGAAGTTTCAGGATATCAAAGCGAAGATTCTGGTGAAATATTACCTGGAAACAACGTTTCCGTTACCGCTGATGGTGGCATGATTATC
>CADBNT010000072.1 GCA_902796125.1 uncultured Erysipelotrichaceae bacterium
GACTTTTGGACAAAGGGTAAGCGATGGTCTATGAACGTCACAAACAATGACGAGTGTATTTGATTTAATCTTGTCTAAAACATCGTTAGGAGAAACGGTAATTTTAGCAAGTTCTTCACGTGTGAATGCGCTTGTAAGTGCGCCACGAGTTTTACGTTCAGTATTCTTTGGATCATAAACGATAAGCGAACTCTTCTTGCAGTATTCACAAATAGCACGCATACCTAAGCATGAACCAATCGCGTCCATATCCGTCATGGAGTGACCCATAATAATGACGTTAGAGGAACTACGGATAAGCGATAAAACTGAGTCAGCCATAACACGAACTTTAACTTTGTTACGGTTTTCTTGAGCAGCAGATTTACCACCATAGAATGTTAAATCTTGTCCATAGTGAGAGACGACAACTTGGTCACCACCACGAGACATAGCAATATCGATTGCGTTATTGGCCATTTCGTTAAGTTTAACGACATCTGGGAAGTCATGAGCAAGACCAATGGAAAGGGTTGGTGGAGTTTCTTCTTTTTCACCAATAATATGAATTCTTTCTAAAAGAGAGAACTTGTCATCTTCCATCTTCTTGAGTGACTCATAGTTACATAAGACGAAATAGGCGTCGTTTTTATATCTACGAATAAGTACGCCATTATCACGTGCATATTCAAAGATAGCATTTCTAACTTTAGAAATAACGTCGTTTGCGTCATCAGCAGAACCTGTTAAATCAGAGTAGTTATCGATCATGATTGTTCCGACAACAGCAGCTTGTCTTTTGCTGTAATCGTAAACGGCTTCATATTCAGTTTCATCTTTAAAGATGTATAAACCGGCATCGCTCAAATACTTAACATCATAGTTTCTTGAGTTAAACTCAATCTTTAATACTGCGTCTGGATTTGCACCATGAAGCTCTTCAAGCTTTGGTTGCCATTGAAGAATATTTGTATCAAGAATGTCGATTTGTCTTTCTTTGAAAAGATTGTTAACCCAAAGTACAACATTGTTTTCATCTGTAATAACTAAGCCGATTTGACCGAAGTTATAAGCTTCTTGAATATCTCCACCGATTAAATCAGCAGCGTGTAAATTGGTTTTGTGTCTTAAACTAGAAATAATTAAAATTACAGTCCAAATAAATATAGCGTTAACAACGACAAAACTTGCGCCAACAATATAGATTATTTCGACTGAAACTAAATTTTGAATTTCGAAAAGATTGAGATAATAGAAAACGCCAAAAACAGTCGCTACAACAATCTCAATGAGGAGCAAAATGAAGGCTGTTAATTTGGTTTTTCCTAAAGTCTTTTTCATAAAAGTATTGTTATTATATCAATAATAAAGTCTCATAACTACGATAAATAAAATTATCAAATTTTGATCAATATTAAAAGCCTTGTTAACAAGGCTTATGTTCAAAAATGTGGAAAAAGTTGTGGATAAAAAAACTCCAGAAATAAATCTGGAGTATTTAAGACAGTCTTTTAATTAGCCGTTAATCTTATTGCGATTAATGATCATTAAAATACCAGCTGGGATGTTAACAACATTGGAAACAGCACCAGAGATAATGACAAAAACTGCTAAAGCGATAGAAACTTGTTTTGCTTCGACACGAGCGCGAGCTTTCTTTGTGACGACAATTGCAAAAATTGAAAGAGCAGCCCAAATGATGCATTGGACACCACTAGAGATAAAGTTTGCCATTTCTACTTCGTCCTTAGAAATTAAACCAGCACAGACAAAACAAGCGACTGCTCCAACGACTAAAAGAACGAGTAAAACAAGTGAAATAATAAAGCCTGCTTTAAGTAATTTGTTCATAAATATAACTCCTTTCGATTGCTGTAATTTATTATTCTTCCTTTGCCAAAAAATGTAAATATAAAACACATTTTCTCTCCACTGCTGCCGAGTATTTCCAAAGAGGATTTGCAAAGAAAATACTTGAGTTTTGCAGGTTTTTTACATACTTTTTTGATTTTTCCCGTATACGCGTTCCTTATTAAAAAATAAAAATAGTTACAGTATTTGTTGACTAGAAAAATAGGAAGAATATAATTATGATGTTAGTTATGACTAACAGACAATTGAGAGTATTTCAAGGAGTTAAAGAAATATGATTAAAAGATTAGATGAGTTTGCATTAGGCGAGACAGGCGTCGTTAAAACTGTCGAGGGTGAAGGTATGCTCCGTCGTCGTTTACTTGACATGGGCGTTACACCTGGCACCGCAATTTTCTTACGTAAAAAAGCACCTCTTGGTGATCCAATCGAAATCACAATCAGGGGTTATGAATTAACTCTTAGAAAAACAGAAGCTCACTTAATTGTCTTAGAAATGGGAGGTAGAAAATAATGAAGAGATTTGCACTTGCTGGTAATCCAAATTCAGGAAAGACTACTCTTTTCAATTCCTTAACTGGATCTACCGCTCACGTTGGCAACTGGCCAGGTGTCACTGTCGAAAAGAAAGATGGTACATATAAGAAGCTTGGAGAACCAATTTCAATTGTTGACCTTCCAGGTATTTATTCCTTATCGCCATACACTTCAGAAGAAGTTGTTTCGAGAAACTACATTATCGATGAACATCCTGACTGTGTTATTAACATCGTTGATGTCACTAACCTAGAAAGAAACTTATACTTAACGACTCAATTATTGGAAATTAACGTTCCTGTTGTAGTCGCATTAAACATGATTGACGTTCTCAATAAGAGTGGCGCAGAGATTAACGCTAAACAACTCGAAGAAAAACTTGGTGTCCCAGTTATTTCTATTTCTGCTCTAAGAGAAGATAACTTAGAAGAGCTTATGAAAAGAGCCCTTGAAGCATCTTCAAAACCAAGAGAAGGAAGAACAATTATTTCTAACGAAGACCTTCTCCACTTAATCGGAGACGTTAAAATTGCCTTTAAAGGCAAACAAGTTGATAATCCACTCTTCCACGCTATTAAGCTCATCGAAGAAGATGAAGTTGAAATGAAGTCTCATCCAGAACTCGTGGAAATGGTTACCGATTTTAAGAAAACATTCAAAGATGAAACCTTTGGAGAAGACTTGGTCGCTGTTATTGCTGATAGTAGATATAAATACATCACTTCAAACTTCCATGGTTCTGTAAAAAGAAATAAGGAAGAAGCGTTAGAAGATAAGATGAATACTTCCGACAAGATTGATAGAGTTCTTACTCATAAAGTATTTGGTCTAATTATCTTTGCTGCCATCTTGTTCTTAGTCTTCCATTTAGTGTTCTCAGAAAACTTTTTCTTCCTTGGAGGCATCTTAAGCGCAAATGGAGTTGCTCCATCACTAGAAGGAACTATATACGAAGGATTGTTCTGGACTGAATCAGGCATTAATTCGCCAGGTGTTATCTTACAAAACTTCTTTGAGATGTCATTTACCGCTATTACTGACGCCGTCGCGAACGGACTTAATGGCGCATTAGGAGAAGGACATTGGTTTACCGGATTCTTATGTGATGGTGTCCTATCTGGTTTATTTGCCATTTTAGGATTCCTGCCACAAATCTTATTACTCTTCTTACTATTCTCTATTATGGAAGATAGTGGTTATATGGCTCGTGTAGCCTTCATCTTAGATAAATTATTTAGAAAGTTTGGCTTATCAGGTAGAGCCTTTATCCCGATGATTATGGGATTTGGTTGCTCCGTCCCGGCTATGGTTAACACCCGCACTCTTGCTGATGATAGAGAAAAGATTGCTACTATCAGAGTCATCCCATTCTTCTCGTGTGGTGCGAAACTCCCAATCCTTGTTGCGATTGCTGGTGGAGTACTTCAAGCATTCGGGATGGGTAATGTCGATTTAATCACTTATAGCATGTATTTGGTTGGCATTATTGCAGCCATTATCTGCGTAGTTCTCATGCGAAATACCTCATTAAGAGGAAAATCTGCGCCATTTATCATGGAACTCCCAGAGTATCGTGTACCACAATTTAAAAGCTTAATGATTCACTTATGGGACAAAGCAAAACACTTCGTCCAAAAGGCATTTACCGTCATCTTAGCGTCTACGATCGTCATTTGGTTCTTATCGAACTTTGGCTTTAACTGGGCTTACTTAGATGGCGATATGTCTAACTCAATCCTTGCTGGTATTGGCCAACTTATTCAACCTTTATTCACTCCACTTGGATTTGGCGCTCAACTCAATGCATTTGGATTTGTCTTTGCAGTTGCAGCTATTACTGGCTTAATTGCAAAAGAAAACGTCATTGCCACCTTAGCAGCACTTGCCACAATCATTGTCACCGCTTCTCCAGATCTCGTTGCTGCAATTGAAGCTGATGAAGAAGGTATCGAAGCTGTGGCAATCATGATTCAAAATACTGGTATCACCTGGCAAGGTTGTATCTCATTTATTGCATTCAACATGCTCACCATTCCTTGCTTTGCAGCATGTGCAACCGCTAAAGCCGAACTTCCAAAAGGAACATTCAAATGGACAATTCTCTTCTGGCTTGCTGCTAGCTACGTCGGAAGTGCAACAATCTATTCATTCTTATCAATGTTTGATGCATCTAGCTTTATGTGGGCTATCCCAGTATTTGCTGGAATCTTAGTTCTTGCAGTAGCCGCTGTCATCATCATTGTTAGATATAACAAGAAACACCCAATTAAGGAGGCATAATTATGAACACATCACCATGGTTAGAAATTATTGTGGCTTTAGCAGTTGTTCTATTTATATCCTTCTTAATTGGAAACTATGTTTATAGAAGGAAGCATCATCTTCCAACAGGTGAATGTGCTTGTTGCGGAAAAGCGAACTTAGTGAAGAATTATCATAAAGCATATAAAAAGAAATAAAGGAGGCAACGCCTCCCTTTTTCTTACTTCTTTTCAAATAGTTTGAAGAGTAACACTCCTGGAATAGTTCCTAGGGAGTTAAACAAAATACATAATGCAAGATTGAAAAATGCGTTAGGGATAAAGTGATTTCCAAAACCAAAATAGAACATATTCGCAACGCAGTGTTGGAAACCAGCAAAGACAAATATAAAGACAAAGGTTACTAATAGAATAATGCCTATTGGTTTAAGTCTATTCATCGCAAATGATTTAACAGCGAAATAAACACATAAACCACATAAGGCCGATTTAACTATTAATGAAAGATAATCATTAAAGGATTCAAGTGTCGTTCTAACACCGCATACTGCATTAACAGTATTCATAATTTCCATGTCTTTAAAGATGAAATAGCAAATATAGCCAAGTCCAATCGCGCCTATCGCATTTCCAATAAGCATAATTGGAAGAGAAATATAAAAAGATGTTTCTTGTTTCTTTTCAAAGACAAGACCAATCTTTCCTGTATATAGAGCTAAATAGAATGTGCAGACTGTAAAAAGACCTACAGCAAATAAAAGCGAACCAAGAACATTTCCAAGTTCTCCTTCAACAAAGTGTTTCATGAGAATATAAAGGAAACCACCGACGCCAATTGATAGCCCGGCGAGTATACCTTTTAGAAACACAAATAATTGTTGTTTGATCATTTATAAACTCTCTTAACTATTTAACAAGTGTATGTAATCTTTACTGAGATGCATTTCACTCCCAAATATTCAGTACTGCTTGCCCAACCACTTGAGTTGTAGTCAACACAAAATGCGATGCCTTTTACATTAGAAAGCACGGAAGACACTGTATATGTGTTGTCGCCTGACGATGATTCAGGCTCTATAATCCATCCAATACTTGTATCTATAGTTTCATCATCTTTAAGTTTGTACATAAAGAAATCAGTGTGGTCTTCAGTAATTTGATATGTAATTTCAATCTTTGTAATACTACTGAACTTGTAATTATTACACTTGATTCCGAACTGAGGTTTTGTAGCCACATATGAATCAGTACGCGCATCATAGGTAGCATGTCCATTCAAATAAGCTAATGAGTTGTTCGAATTAAAGGCGGAACTGTCTGTCTTGTTTATCCAAAAACATGAAAACTGATTACCGGCACTCGAAGTCGCAGACGAGTGGTTTTTATCAAATGTCAAAGTCCTTGAAACAGCACCAGCATCAACAGGTAGAATAAGTCCATATTCATGATGAGCTAATAGAATGGCTCCAGCAATCACTAATGGAGTAGAAATTGAGATAATTGTAAATAAACGTTTCTTATTCATAATCATGTAATTTCCCTTTTATTTAAGATCTCGCTTTGAAAATAAATATGTACCTAAAAAGTAAGGAATTGCAGTGAAAATTAAGATTCCACCAAGTCCTTCTAAGAACATAATGGTCGTAATATTTCCGACACTTGCATACGAATTTACATAAGAAGGAATAAACCTAACAATGTGCTTCGCGTATTCAGCAATATCTGGTCCGTTAAGGAACGAAGATAAAATTGATGCAAGGAAGCCAATGACTATGCAGATTGCTAAACTGATTATGATTGAACCTGCACTATTTAAAGTAGATAAAGAAAGACAAGACGCTAAGGCAGCAACCATCGCAAGTCCAAGTAGACCAAGAACATAATAATATAGATAGGATAATTGTCCTTCGCTTGTTAACTCAGGAGCGCCTAGTAAAACAATTCCCCATAATGCCGAGAATGCAGCATATACACTCATAATCACAAAAGCGTAAACAAAGGCGGTAAGAAAATGAGATGCAAATATTTGATGACGTTTGTATCCGAGGATAATCTTGTTACGGATTGTTCCACTGCTAACATCTGACATAATTCCGATAACTAAGAATACAGGTAGAACGAGTCCAAGGTTATTGGTAAGTGAGAATGAAGAAAGCATTAACGTTCCACCATTCATTATTGCTCCAAATACTTCAGCAGAGTCTTCACCACCGATCTCAGTTAAGAAAGCTCTTAGGGCTGCATATAGTCCAGCCATTACTAGTGGTAACACCAAAGCGATAATGAGGCTAACTAAAGTGATTTTATGTTTAAGTAAACGGAAGAAGTCCGCTTTAAGTAAATTAATCATTGCTTGACCTCCCCGTTCATAAGTTCTCTATAGAAGTCTTCGATAGTTTCTTCGCTTGAAGAAATACCTTCAACTTTAATTTTCTTAGAAACTAAGAAAGCCATGACTTCATTAATATCTAAAGCGTCGTAGATGATAATGTTTTCACCTTCTACTTTAGATTCTTTGATATCAAAGTTTTTTACTAATTTTTCAGACACATCATCCGCATCTTTGACACGAATAGAGATTTTTCTTCTAGTTTTATCATGAAGTTCATCAATACTTAATTCAGTTAAAAGCTTTCCGTGAGATAAAAATCCAACTCTAGTGCAAATCTTATCTAGTTCAGAAAGAATATGACTAGAAATAAGGAAAGTAACTCCAAGTTTATTTAGTCTAAGAATTGTTTCTCTCATATCGACAAAGCCTTGTGGATCAAGTCCATTCATTGGCTCATCAAGAAGAATAAATTTTGGATCAGATAATAAAGCGATCGCTAAGCCAAGCCTTTGTCTCATACCAAGAGAGAAGCTTCCTGCTTTTTTCTTCTCGATTGCTTTATGATCAAGACCAACTTCATCAATGAGTTTATTTAGTTCCTCATCGCTTTTTTCTATTCCAGCAATCTTAGCTTGAAGTCGAAGATTATCTAACGCACTCATTCCACGGTTTACAGCCACCGATTCAACAATCGCAGCAAGTTTCTTTTGTTCATTAACAATTTCTTTACTAGTGTTAAGTACGCCAAATAAAGCATATTCACCACTTGTCTCGTGAATGAGACCACAAGCAAGTCTGATGAGAGTAGTTTTACCCGCGCCATTTTCACCTACAAAGCCATAGACGTCGCCTTCATAAATGTTCATGCTAACAGCATCAACAGCTTTGAAGCCTTTATATGACTTAGTTAAAGAAAACGTCTGAAATACTGGGTTTTTATCCATTTTTATTCACCTGTCTTTCATCTAATTTCTTTTTAATAAATAAAATGTGATATAGCTTAAAGATATATGGTCCTTGTCGGACATGCCAATCGTGAGCAGTAAAAAAGCCACTATCCATATATAGATTTTGTGGCTTTTATATATAAAAAGCAAAAACAATTTTTAAGATGGGTATTTAACTTCTAATTCAATAACTTCTTCTAACGATAATTCTGGTTGATACCAAGAAGTAAATGATTCAGAAGAAATATCAGCGTCTTCCAAGAAATCTGTGGAGAATCCTGCAATGGAAGAAATAAACCATCTATCATGGAATTTGAATGAAACACTTTTACCTTTAACTTCAACGTCAAATTCGACTTGGGTGGTCTTTTGTCCTGGGTCGCTAACTTCAGAATAAATAATATTTAGTTTATTTCCTGAGATATTGTTCATATCGAGTAAAGCATATTCATAAATACCTTTTGGACCGATATGAGCTTCTTCTTTAGCGGAACATCTATATGGATAATATCCAGCGCGCATTTCTTTCATTTCATATGGTTTAGTTGGGACAAATGATGTTCCAAGCAAATTATTGATTGCTTCAAATCCGGTCTCATCAGAAATCTTTTTATATGAAACGTACTGATATTTTTGGATTTTGTGTGGATTATAAATCGTGTATTCATACCATGGGATTGTATAAGAAAGAGTCGCGATATCTCCGCTTCTATTAAAGCCCATTGTTGGTTCTGCTAAACAGCCAACTTTTTTATCCCAGTTATAAACTGTTTTGCTCGTTCCAACCATGCTTATAGCTTTATATAATCCAGGTTCATCATCGTCTTCCACGAATGTTGAAAAGACTTGATCCACTCTTGCTTCAGTAACGTTATCTTTATAGCCATAATAGCCATAACCATCTAAATCGATAGTGAAATAGGCGACAATGCCTTCTTCCGCTTTTCGATCATATGGTTCTTCTTCAGAAGATTCCTTTTTTGATTTATAAACATCAAGTTCATATAAACCGACAATATTTTCTTTCTTGTCTGGTTTTGATGTATACATTGATGAGCAGCTAACGGATATAGCCACGCCTAGTAATAACGGGATGATTCTTATCAAAGTTTTATTCATAACGTCACCTCTTTGATTGATATTCATATATTATCACTTTTTAAAAAGATGATATAAATCATATGGTTTTTGTTTTATATTATGAAATGAGGATCTAGCTATGCTTAAAAAAGATTATAAGTTACACAATGGTAATTTAATTCCTGCTTTAGCCTATGGAACTTGGCTAATTAAAAGCGATATTGCTCCAGAATGCGTTAAGAATGCAATTGAAGCCGGATATCGTCATATCGATACCGCTCAAGCATATCGAAATGAAAAAGCTGTCGGAGAAGGTATTAGAAATTCAGGCGTTAAAAGAGAAGATATTTTTGTCACCACCAAAGTAGACGCTAATATCAAGTCGTATAAGAAGGCTAAAGATTCAATTACTAAATCGTTAGAGAAATTAAATATCGGATACATTGATTTACTTCTCATCCACTGCCCTCAACCATGGATTCTTTATGGTGGACCAAAGAAATATTACAAAGAAAATAGAATGGTTTGGAAAGCCATGGAAGAAGCTTATAAAGAAGGCAAGGTTAAAGCAATTGGAGTTTCTAACTTCGGCATCAAAGATTTAGAAAACATCATCAATAACTGTGAAATTAAACCGATGGCGAATCAAATCCTTTGCTATGCAGGAGACACTCCACTTGAATTAATTAATTACTGCAAAGAACACGAAATACTTGTTGAATCATATAGCCCACTTGGTCATGGAAAAGCTCTTAAAAATAAAAAGCTTATTGAAATGGCTAAGAAATATAACGTAAGTGTTTCTCAGCTTTGTATTAAATACACGCTTCAACTAGATACAATTTCGATTCCAAAAGCGACCAGCAAAGAACACATTATTGAAAACACTAAACTAGACTTCGTAATTTCAGATGAAGATATAGAGTTATTAAAGAAAATGAAAGATAGAAAACCGCTCATCTAGAAGCGGCTTCTTATTTTCTACGTTTAAGAGAACAACAAAGAAAAAACCGTCCTTTAGGACGGCTTATTTTCTGAATTTAATGATTCTGTTTAATATTTATTAAGGAAGCATATGTCCTGAAATTTCAGTGACATTCAAGTTATAAATATTGACGGCTTGGAAAGTAAAATCAACTGAATAGGAGAATGAGGCCTCTAAATAATCAGCATTTTTATATCCTGATTCATTAGTTCCACCTTCTTTATAGGCAAATTCGACTGCATTATATTCATATGGATCACTCCAAATAAATTGGAAGTCGCTTGTTAAACCTAAAAGATATTTAACGTTAACATTGCATTTTCCCTTAATATCAGGAGAGAAAAGTTTTCCTTTTGCAGAGCTTGGACTAATGTGGAAGGTGATTTTGCTACTATCAAAACTTCCGTTTCCTTCATTTTCCCTTAAAGGTTCAAGATATTCTTTCGCGTTTTCAACATTGAGTTCAGCGCCTTGATTAACGCAACCAGCAGCAAGGAATACTGAGCTAATTAAGACGAGTGATTTAAATAGTTTCATGGCATTACTCCTTAAGATAATTTCATTATACATATTGGAAATATCGAGAAAAAGAAATATTAATTCTTTTTAAACATATGAGGATATCTTTTAATCATGTAATCCATATCCTTATCGCCACGCCCACTTAGGTTGACTAGAATTGATCCGCTTTTCATGTTTCTTGAACATTTAATTGCATATGCAAGTGCATGGCTTGATTCAATGGCGGGAATAATGCCTTCAAGCCTTGAAAGAAGGAAGAATGCTTCTGCAGCTTCATCATCTGTGATGGCTTCGTATTTAACTCTTCCAACTTCCTTAAGGAAAGCGTGTTCTGGTCCAACACCAGGATAATCAAGCCCACTAGCGATTGAATAGGCATCGCCAACAGTACCATCTTCGTTTTGTAAAACAAGAGAATTAAATCCATGGAGAACCATCTCTTTTCCTAAGGTCATAGTCGCACTATTTTTGCCAATTTCTCTTCCAGTGCCCATAGCTTCAACACCCACAATTTGAACTGGTTCATCTAAAAATGCTTCAAACATTCCGATTGCATTGCTTCCACCACCAACACAGGCTGTAACTATATCTGGTAACTCACCAGTCATTTCTAAAAATTGTTCTTTGGCCTCTCTTCCAATAATTTCTTGGAAATCTCTAACCATAAGTGGATATGGATGAGGACCAACAGCACTTCCGATTACGTAAAAGGCTGTTTTGTACTCTTTTGCATAGGCTTCAAAGGCTGCATCTACTGCTTCTTTAAGTGTTTTTGTGCCGAAAGAAACTGGTATAACATTTGCACCCAATACTTTAATACGAGCTACATTTGGTGCTTGTTTTTCCATATCAACTTCACCCATGTAGATGTCACATTCTAGACCAAAATATGCCGCTGCCATTGCAACTGCCGAACCATGGCTTCCTGCACCAGTTTCCGCAATAAGTTTTTTCTTACCTAAATACTTTGCAAGAAGTGCTTGCCCCATAGCGTTATTGAGCTTATGAGCACCACCATGATTTAAGTCTTCTCTTTTAAGATAAATTTGAACTCTTCCAAGATAATTACTAAGGTTTTGACAATGATAAATTGGAGTAGGTCTTCCTTGGTAGTTTTTGCGAATTTCCCTGAGTTCTGCGATGAATTTTGAAGATTTTGCAATTGTTTGATAGCCATAATAAATTTCATCCATTGCTTTTTGAAGTTGCTTTGGAAGAAAGCTTCCTCCATAACGTCCAAAATAGCCATCTTCACTAGGATATTGTTTTCTATAATTTTTGAAATCAATGTTAATTCCTGCTAGAGGAGATCCTTCAAAAAGACGTTGTCCTTTTACCCTTCTATCAAGAGGTTTTTTAGCATCTTCTGGAATTAA
>CADBNT010000073.1 GCA_902796125.1 uncultured Erysipelotrichaceae bacterium
CATAATAATCGCGCCCAATAGACGCGTACTCACGCCCCAAGATGTTTGATGTGGATTATAGAGTTTACCATCTCTGCCTTGGAATTTAATTCCAAAAGCTTCCGCAAAACCTGTACCAAAGTAATGGGTGGTACCGCTTTGTAAAGCCTTGCCATCTGGCATTAAAGCTTCAATAGAATATGTTTCCATCGCACCAGCAAATTTTTCTTTATCGGTCTTTCTACCTTTGGTAAACGGAACCGCGAGGATATCACGACCTAAATCGTCATAGACTTCTAACATTTTTAATGTTTCAGTTCTCGCTTCTTCTTCTGTTTCGTGCATGGTATGGCCTTCTTGCCAGAGGAATTCACTTCCTCTTAAGAAAGGACGAGTTGTCTTTTCCCAACGGACAACGCTACACCATTGGTTATAACGTTTTGGTAAATCACGGTATGACTGAATGATGTTTTTATAGTGTTCACAAAAGAGAACTTCACTAGTTGGACGAACAATAAGAGGATCTTCTAATTTGTTCTTTCCACCTTGAGTAGCAATAAGGGTTTCAGGAGCAAAGCCTTCAACGTGATCTTTTTCTTTTTGGAAAAGGGATGTTGGAATAACAAGTGGCATATAAACATTTTCCACTCCAACATCTTTGAATTTTTGATCAAGATATTTTTGAATAAGTTCCCAAATAGCGTAGCCATATGGACGATAGATAATAAAGCCTTTAACGGAGCTATAATCCATAAGTTCTGCTTTCAAGCAGACATCAGTGTACCACTGCGCAAAATTTTCTTCTTGGGTAGTAATTGCGTTATTTTTATTTTCCATAAAACACCTCACACTTTAATTGATTTAATTTTGGTAATTGATTTCTTTGAAATCGGCAATATATTTTCATCCATTGGAGCAATAACTTCACTGGAGACAAGTCCAATACCATATTTAAGAATAAGTTCGACAATATCCCATGAAGGAATATCGGTAGCGATAATCGGCTTCTGGAAGTGAAGCAACTTCTCAACTAGACGCTTAAAGCTTGGCAATTGTCTAGCGTTATTCTTTCTCGAGATATGTGATTTAACAGAGATAAGGTATTCGTCAAACGATTCATATAATACTGGGGAAAGAGTTAAGTCATTGTCGTTAATTGCTAAAGCAACTTCATAACCTTTTGATTTAAATAAACGAACCATCGATAAGAAAGAATCACTAGATTCTGTTGGTAAATCTACTAGTTCATTTTCATCACACACCAAGACAATACGAGTGTCCTTAATGTTTTGAATATGCGACATTGTGCGGTTGATGTAGTTGAGTTCATTTAATGAAACAGGGAAGAAGAGCTTAAAAGTAACGCCATCTCTTTCTTGGATGAATCTTGAGATACCGTTTCTTGCTACAGTAGCAAAAAGTTCTCGATCATCTTCAGTTCTAATCGCATAGGATTTAAGTTCTTCAATGCTTCCAAAGAAAGAATCTAAAGGTTGGACAAACATTTGATAACCAAGGGTTCTTCCTCTAGGAGCGTCATAAATTGGACGATAAAGGTATTTAAGACGTTTATCTTGAATGATACGTTCAACTTCAGTTCTATAGTGTTGAGTGTCTCTATTAGCCTCAATATTTCTACCTTCTTCATAGAAGATAATCTCTTCGTCATCTTCTCTAGCGACATCAGATAAGGCTAAAGAAGTCTCAACGATCTTTTCAGCATCATTTGGGAAGAAGCTATTATCGACAACACCAATAGTGAATCCAATCGTAGAATCTTCTGAAGTGATAGTTAATAAACGATTAATCTCAACTTTTAAAGTGGAGATAAGTCTTAATGCGCCTTGTTTTGTTGTAGCTTTAAAATCACAGGCAACAATTTGATGTTCATTATATGAAAGCATTAAAAGCTTTTGATTTAAGTATGGTGTCAAAGCGTCCTTTAATTGCGCGTATGTGATATGTGATATTTCATCACCAATGGACTTCTTCTCAAAAAAGTTAAAACAGACAGTGAATCCTTTAAAGTTATTTCTCACGAGTTGTTTAGAGAAAGCATCAACGGATGTGAAATTCATAAACTCACTATTCTTTTTGTTTTTAGCAGTCGTGATATATCTAAGTAGATAACTCTCTAGATAAATAAGTTGTTTTTCATAATCAATCTTATCGACTTGAAGAATAGAAAAGATGTTTCTATGATTTCTAGAAATCATGACATTTATTTCAAGATATTTAGGTGCATCAGTTTCTTTATTAAGAAGATCGCCGATCCAAGTAATAATCTTTTCTCTTTCAGTAGCTGGAAATTGATTGTAGAAATCAGTCATTGAGAAAGTTCTTCTTTTTCGTAAATTGGAACGATTGAAGAAACGGACATTATCGTTTTTAACGTCAACAATATAGACTCTTAGTGAGTTAACTGAATCTTTAATCTTCAAATTATATTTTTGCTGATGTAAGCCATCAAGAACATAAGTTAAGACAAAGAAAATAAGAGCTAACGCCCCGACAATAATAGCCACAATTATAAAGACCATATTATTGTTATTTCCTTCACCAGTAAACTTTAACATATGTTAAATTATACACGTCTTTATAACTTATAAAAAGTTTATTTTGTAAATAAGTCCTCTTATAGCTCTAATTCCCATAAATTATCTTGTTTTTCTCATATCTAAATCAATGAGTTATGCTATAATAACCGGCACGGAGGAATACCCAAGCGGCTGAAGGGGTCGGTTTCGAAAACCGATAGTAGGCGCAAGCTTAGCGGGGGTTCAAATCCCTCTTCCTCCGCCACGATTGATGAAACTTCCCCAAGGATATTGCCCAAGGGGATTTTATTTATATTGAATGTTGAAATAATCCAAATAAGATTTGACCGTGTCTTGGCCATCCAAGCAAGTATCGATGAGCCAACCGTGTTCTTGGCTCCAGTTTTTTAGACCTCGGTAATAGAATTCTTTTTTACTATCTAAAATGATAAATGGAACAATATCGTTTTTAAGGCATTCTTTAAATGCAATTAG
>CADBNT010000074.1 GCA_902796125.1 uncultured Erysipelotrichaceae bacterium
GAAGTGTTCCATCGGTATCGAATATCAATGTGTTGTATTTTGTTTTCATACTCACAAAGTATAAACAAAATTTATGCAAAGATTAATTTTTAATTTTATCTATGACCATTTTTATGACTTGTTTGTCTTCTAATTTAATAATTGAAAACATACTTTTACCCATGTAGTTAAGTGATGTTCCTAATAGCTAACAATCTTCATCAACAAATAAATATCTATCATGAATATCATTAAACACTTTGATGTGTACTGGTCCATGCTCAGTAAAAACGTAAGGATTATATCTTCTTTAAGAAGATACATTGTTAGAGGTCACAAATTGTGACCGCAAAATGTGGGAATATTCATTCTTTCCTCCTCGACCCTTGTTTGATATCGCAATTTGCGACTTCAAAGTTTGAAATTCTAAAGAATTTAGTTTAAAACAAAAATCTTTCGGAAACCTATTTTTATTTCTTCTCATTTGCTCGTTATGTCTTCTAACTTCTACGTCAAAAAGAGTAGCTATATCGCTATCTAACATTGCTTGTTGACCAAGAATCTCATAAATACGGTTTTCTATAAAACTGTCTTTAACACCTATTGAACATGTTTTTTTATCACCCATAAAGACCTCCTACCTCTTAATAGGACAGTTTTTTTGAAAAATGTACCAATAAATAAAAATCAGCAAAATTAATTGCTGAACATTAGATATTTTGGCGCCCCAAGAAGGAATCGAACCCTCAACCCCTAGATTCGAAGTCTAGTACTCTATCCAGTTGCGCTATTGGGGCGTGCAATAATTATATTATCTTTCAATGTGTGATAAAATGATTTCCATGAATATTCTAATTGTAGGAGCAGGACCTGCTGGAGTCGTATCCGCTTTAGCGATTAAAAAGAATCATCCAGATTATAACGTTTTAGTTTTAGAGCATCTTAACGAACCACTTAAGAAAGTTTTAGCGACCGGGAATGGTAAATGTAATTTAGGAAACGCTAAGTTAGATTGGAAAAGATTCTCTCATTACGATTTTGTTTCTAAACATATATCCGATTATTCATTTGAGGGATATAGAGAATATTTGAATAGTCTAAATATCCGTACCAAGTTAATCGATAACCTTCTTTATCCAATAAGCGAGTCTGCAATTACAGTTAGAGAAGCACTTCTACTTGAAGCAGAAAGGCTTGGAATTAAATTCAAATTAGCAGAATCAATTAACTCCTATGAATTTAAAGACAACTTCTATGAAGTTAAAACTGATAAATCTAGTTATAAAGTAGATAAGATCATCTTTTCAACTGGATCTAAATCATCTCCTCAGCTTGGAAGTGATGGTTCCATTTATTCTCTTTTAGTAAAACATGGTTACAAGATCACTGAATTAAAGCCAGGTCTAAGTCCAATTCACACGATTGAAAAAACTAGAGTGCTCGAAGGCATTAGAGTTAAAGCAAATGTCGTTTTACTTAAAAACTGCAAAAAGATACATAAGGAATCTGGCGAAGTTCTCTTTAAAGATAGTGGCCTTTCTGGAATTGTCATTTTTAACATGATGACAGAGATATCTAGAAACGGTAATGGAGAATATAAAATCCTAATCGATTTACTTCCTGAATTTGAAGTCAAAGATTTAGAAAATCTCCACAAAAACCAAACAAATGAAGAGTTTTTAAAAGGTTTTGTCCACCCAAAGATGCTCAAATACTTCCTCGAAAACCATTATGAAAAAGAGCCAATAAAATATCTAAAAGCTCTTCCGTTTACTTATAAATCTTCATATGGATTTGAGTTCTCCCACGTCACTGTTGGAGGCGTTAGTTTAACTGAAATCAAAGATAATTTTGAATCAAGAAAAGAACCTGGAATATATTTCCTTGGTGAAGTTCTTGATATTGATGGACCATGTGGAGGATATAACCTCGCTTGGATATTCCACGTTGCTAGAAATTTCAACTTCTAACAAATACTATTGATTTATTTTAATAAAAATATATACTAATTGACTTCCTTATCTTAGGAAGTTTGTTATTTATGTTAAAGATTCTACGTCAAATTAAGCTATCTCTATTTGTTTACAATGTTATTTGTAACATCCCTGTATGCTTTTTCTTATGCTTAACATCAGCAATTATCGCCAGTTCAGATTTTGACTCATGGGTCTTAACAATTAACTTTGCAGCAATTAACTGGGGTAATATGGCTATTAACTTCGCAGTTGCCTTTGTTCTTGCGATGTTAATTGGCCTATTTATTCCATTAACAAGAATTGGAAGATGGTTCGCTGGTTTATTCCATGTTAAAAATGATACATATACTGGCAATATGAAATATCGACTCCTCGCAACTCTTATTTCATCGGTCATCTTCTATCTCATCATTACTCCATCACTTACTGTTCTAAACTGCTTCATTCTCACCAATCAAGGTTGGAGAGCGGCAGTTGTAACAGCGTTAATAACAATGCCGATTATGCTGCTTGTTGGATTTGTCTCATCACTACTTAGTGACTTAACAGCCTACAAGGTCGCACATCACATTGACGAATCATTCTAAGAAAATAGACACCATAAGGTGTCTTTTCTTTTACATTTGATATTTGGTTTTTAGGTTTTCTATAACCTTAGTTTTTCTTATAAGGATCACCACTATTCCAACTATAATCCCAGTTCCAACAGATATTGCCATTAATATCGGCGCATAGTAAAGGATGTAAGGTGTTTCTAAGAAGATAAAGCCAATTAAGAATTGACCAAAGATATGAAACAGTGCTCCTACTACCGATACAGCGATTGGAGTTAGTTTTTTAAATAAAAGCACAAGTAGCCACATGACTAGCATGCTAAGCATCGCTCCAGTTATTGACATAAAAAATCCCATTTGGAAAATAGTGCCTCTAACTAAGGAAGTAATAAACACTCTTCCAAGGTTAACAAGTAAAGCTTCTAAAATGCCAAATTCATATAATAAAAGAAGGATAAAAATATTGGCTAAACCAAGCCTAATTCCAGGGATAAAAAACGAAGGGATAAAACTCTCTAAAACTGAGACGACAATTGCCATTGCCATAATGACAGCAATGAGTGTCATTTTCTGCACTTTCATTAGCCAATCTCCGCATCGTAAAATGAAGTTCCAACTATTTCAATAGAAACTTTATAATGAGAGCATATAATTGGATGATCAGGAGAACTGGTCCAGCCCATATTTACGCAATCTTGATGATGGCAATCGCTTTTTAAAACGCAGATTGCATTTTTCTTTACACCAAGGACAAGATGAACTTCTTCTTTTGGAAATTTTATTTCTCTAACTTCATTGCTTTCTTTAGATAAATCAAGCTCTAAAACAACCTCGTTTTGCTGGTAAATCACTGCAGAAACCGGTTCTTTTCTAGTTGCACATCTAACAATAAATATAGTTGAAATAGAGCAAACTGCGATGCCTAAAACGATGATGATATCTCTCCAATATCTAGCAAAGAAGGCTTTAATTTTGCTCATCTTTTATGCACCTCAATACTAGGATTTGAGTATGTGACTTTACCATCACTTAAGGTAACGAATTTTGCATCGATATCTTCTTCAAGTTCTTTAATTTCATCAATAGAAAGCATCATACCAACTGTGGAATAAACATCACTAATAATTGGGTCTTCACTAACGACGATTACCATATGGTGTTTAACCTCTGCTGAGCCAGTAATTCCGTTTACAATATGAGAGTAGATTTTGCCATCTTTTTCGAGATAATTTTGTTCATAAATTGATGAGGTTCCAATTGAAGTATTTTTGACTTCCAAATATAGTTCATCAAAGGTTGGTTTCTCCCTCATAATTTGGACTCGAAAAATACCATCATTTTTATTGTTCTCACCAAGGATAATAGATGAATATCCAGCGTTAAATATGTAGTTAGTGATTTTATTTTCTTCGATGATTTTTCTTATTTTACTTAAGGCATAGCCTTTAGCAATCGCACCTAAGTCAATTTGACCTTCGCCACTAATTTTAACTTTGTCAGTGCCGCTAAATTCAAGGGAAGATGTATTTATCTTCTCTAAAAGAGAATTTATTTCATCATTACTTGGAAGATTTCCTGCTTTTAAAGAAGCTTTCCAAAGTTCAGAAAGATCCTTAATAAGCGGATTAAATAAGCCATTTGTTTCTTGATAATAACCATCCGCTTGAGAAAGAACGTCAAATAAGTCTTTATCAACAGTGACAAAAACGTCTGAGTGATTAATTAAATAAGCGTTATTAATGTCTGGGATAACTTTATATGTATCAAATAAATCAGACATTTTATTGATAGGAGACACTAATGTGTCTTGGAATTCTTTTTCGCCTTCATATTCAAAATATAAACTCGTATCAAAACCAACATATCTTCTTGTTATGATACTTGGAGTTTGAGCGCATGAAGAAAGTAGGCTAGTTAAGCCTACTAACGTAATTAATAATCTAGATCTCGACTTTGATTTTTGTGCCATCTTCGTTTGGATGTTTATCTAAATATTCAATAATCTTATTAAAGTTAGCGTCTGGTTTTCCAGGTTTACATTTAGATAATTTCTTTTCCTGGCCCTTCACTACTGCTTCTGCCATTTGAGCGCATCCTGCATAACCGCAAGATCCACAGTTATAATTTGGAAGTAGCTTAGCGACTTCTCCAATTCTTTCATCTTCTTTAACCGCAAAGATAACCGCACAAATTGAAAGGACGATACCAAATATAAAGCCTAAACCCGCTAAAATAATAATTGCCCAAAGGAAAGCCATAATTTATTCATCCTTTCTAAGAGAGCAAGAATCATTCTCACAACCCTTACAGTTTTCTTCACTTACTCTAACCTTCTCCATTCCTTTTGGAGCAGGCATTTTTTTATAAACTAAGAAAGTCACTATAAATAGTGCAACTAGGGCGATGATGATAATAATAGCCACTGCAAGCATCATAATTAACCCGCCATTCCGGTTAAGCCAATGAACGCTAAAGCCATAATAGCAGCAGTTACAAGGGCTATCGCCACACCTTTAAATGCTTTTGGAGTATCGCTTGATTCAAGACGAACTCTAATACAAGAGAAGACAAAGATGACAAATAAGAAACCAACGGAGGTTCCAACTGCGTTTGCCATCGACATTGCAAAATTTAGACCTTGGTCAGTATTTGATTGAACAACACCTAAAACTGCACAGTTAGTAGTAATAAGTGGCAGATAAATACCAAGGGATTTATATAAAGATGGAGAATATTTTTTAATAAATATTCCAACAAGTTGAACTAGCGAAGCAATAACAAGGATATAAACAACTGTATCCATGTATGGAAGATTAACTTCAGGGAGAGCGAGAAGTTGATATATTGGCCAACAAATTGCGGAAGCAAGGACAATAACAAAGACAACCGCAACACCCATGCCCAAAGCTGATTGAGGCTTCTTAGAAACACCAAGGAAAGGACAAATGCCATAGAAACGAGATAAAACAACGTTATCAATGAGCATTGAAGAGATGATCGCTAAAGCGAATGGAACAAGGAATGTATCAATAAATGGCATTATTTATTCCCTCCTTCCGCTTTTTGAGCCTCAAGAGCCTTCTGTTTAGCGATTCTTTCATTAACTGCTTTGCGTTTCTTCTTCGCGTTTGTAAAGGCGGTAATTGATGCCAAAATAACCGCAAAGACGATAAAGGCACCAGATGGCATTGTAAATAATTTAATAGCGTATGCTTTCGTGAGAATTGGAATTTGAATAATAGTTGGAATAAAGGTAAAGATCTTACCAAAGGTAATATAGCCAGTTCCAAGCACTTCTCTAAATAAAGCGATGGAAAGTAAGGCAAGCGTATAACCTATACCCATGCCTAAAGCATCGACAAGCGAGGCGACTGGACCATGTTTAGAAGCATAAGCTTCTGCTCTACCAAGAACGATACAGTTAACAACAATAAGAGAAATAAATACTCCTAATGTTGAATAAAGCTCTGGAAGGAAGGCATTAGCGAGCATCTTAACCATCGTAA
>CADBNT010000075.1 GCA_902796125.1 uncultured Erysipelotrichaceae bacterium
GAAGAGACTTCAAAATGAGCAAAGTTTAACTTACTTATTTATCGCTCATGACCTTTCAATTATTAGATATATTTCTGATCGTATTGCTGTTATGCATAACGGTTATATTGTTGAGCTCGGTCTTGCTGAAGAGATTTATTCAAATCCACTTCATCCATACACCAAGAGCTTACTTACAGCGATTCCTCAACCAGATCCAAGAAGTAAAAATAAACGTGTCAAAATTAAATATGAACAAGGTGACATCCGTTATGATAAGTGTCATTGGGAAGAATTTGGCGATTCTCACTTTGTCTTAGTTAATGATGAACTTAGAAAATCGATTTTAAAGTCTCAAAAGAAATAAATGGAAGAAGAAAGATTTGAAGAAAATCGCATTAATAAAAAGGATGTTTTGAAATATTCCTTAATTTTTGCTGGAGTGATTGATGTTCTTCCAATCATTGTTGGAGTGATCTTAATGGTCACTTTACAAAACTACATTTATCTTGAAGTCTTGTGCTTTGCTTTCGGGGCTATTGGACTTCTTGCCGTGATATTTCGTTCTTCGACTCGCGATAGAAAAAACTATAAAAAGAACAAGTCAGTTTTTGAAGATAAGACCACTCCTGAATATAGGACATATCGAGTCATACAATGGCTAATGATTGCCTCAGCAGTGCTTATTCTTATTCTCTCCTTCATCTTCTATTTAATATTTAAAAACGTATATCCAGGCGTATAAGAAAGAAAAAAGATGACCGCTCTCTCACCGGGCGGTTTTTCTTTTTGAAACTATCATCTATCAAATTTTACTTTTTCTAACTTTTATTCAAAATTCAAAAATCGTCAATGAAAGTTATATAGATGACTAAACATCACTAATTAGCCTAGAAATGCAAGGTTAATCGAGAACTACGGAGATATTTGATAGTCCGACTATCACTAAGTCACACGTCATTTTTAATAAGCCATTCTAGTAATCTCTAGTCAACGAAAACATAAAGAAAAATAATATTTTCCTTTTTCGTTAAATTTCTCTTTGTAAAAAGGCTTTGACATGTTATGTTAATCTCTTCCCCTAAAGGGAAAAGAGGTGTCGTTATGAAACTAAAAAACAAGATTACTAAAGTAGGGATCATCGCTCTTGCATCACTCACTCTTACGGTAGGAGTTGCTGCAGCAGCTGCATCATCCATTAAACCAATCGAAGCTGGAGCATATTATTCTCCTTCTACTCATTATTCTGTTTCTGATACAGCTTCAGAATTAGCTTCATATTATTCATCAATCAGCGATAGCGATACAGGCACATCTCTTTTATCTAAACTTCAATCTTTAAACTCAACAAAGCGCAAAAAAACTGTTGGTTATTCAACAATGGGTACCGACACTGGTGGCGCTTTTATTTATACTGACTACGATTTAAATAACACTGCTACAGATAGTAACGGCCAAAAGTATGGAACCAAAGTTGCAAGTTTCTACACAAAAACATCTGCAACTTCATGGAATAGAGAACACGTTTGGCCAAACTCTCATGGCGGCGATAAAGTTGAAGCCGACATTCTTCATACAAGACCAACCATCTCTTCTGAAAACTCAAGCCGTGGTAACTCTTTCTATGTTGAAGGCAAGAATAATTCTTCAAGTGGTTGGGATCCTTATACGGCCGGTTATGACGCAGCTGTTAGAGGTGAATGTGCTCGTATTATTCTTTACTCAGTCGTTGCCTATAGCGGATTCTCGTTAAGTTCGGCTGATTCACACTCTACCTCAAATGCCAATCCTGACAACATGATGGGTAACATGCACACTCTCATCAAGTGGCATTATCAATATTCACCAAACGTCTATGAAATCAATCGTAACAATGGCGCGGAATACCTTCAAGGTAATAGAAACCCATTCGTTGACCATCCAGAATATGTCGCAAGAATTTGGAGCAACTATGACTCCACAGTTTCTAGTTTAGTTTCACAAAATGAATCAATGTATGATAACTGGACTCCAGGAAGCGCTTCTTCTTATGGTTCCAATGACGCTGTTGAAGAATCTTCAGACAAAGTTACATTAGATAAGACTTCTGCTTCTATTGCAGTTGGTGCAAGTACCACAATTAAAGCGACATCATCTAATGGTGCAAACATTTCTTGGACTACAAGTAACAGTAGTGTTGCTTCTTTATCATCCAACTCATCAAGTAGTGGAACAAATGTCACTGTTACAGGCAATGCTGCTGGCACTGCAACAATTACTGCCTCTGCAACAATTAATGGTTCAACCAAATCGAAAACATGTACTGTAACAGTTACTTCTTCTGGTGGTTCAAGTGGTGGTAATGTTAGTGCCGATGGACTTGTAACCGCTGTATCTCAATTGTCTAGCGGTGACAAAGTTGTTTTAGCAACTGCTACAAACGGAACTGGCGTTACCGGATGGAACAGCACTAAAGATGCCACTGTTAGTACAACATAATCTGAATGGAAAGAATATACAGTTGCCGTTAGTGGTAGCAATTTCACATTATATGATGATGCCGCTAGCCAATATATTGCTTCTCCTACAGGAAATGAATTTAAGTATAGTACTTCTGCAGGATCATGTTCTGTCAATGAAGATGGACAACTAGTTTGCAACTCACGTTATCTTTGCATTAACGGAACAAATTACCGTTTCTATACATCTGTTGGTAGTTACACACCATTCCTTGTTTATAAGGTTTCTTCTGGTGACACTCCAACAACAAAAACCCTTTCTTATATTTATTTAGGTGGAGATCAAACTACTGAATATTATGTTGGTGATTCTTTCTCATTCACCGGAACATGCTATGCAAGTTATACCGATAGTTCATATGCTGCTGTTACTCCAACAAGTGTTTCATCTCCAACTATGACATCAGCTGGAACAAAAACAGTTACTGTCAGTTACACTGAAGGCGGAGTTACCAAATCAACTAGCTATGATATTACTGTTTCAGCAAAGACTTTATCTTCCTTAACTAAATCAGGAACACTTTCTAAAACTTCATACTATGCTGGTGAATCATTTGATTACACTGGTTTAACATTTACAGCTACATTCAGTGACTCATCCACACTTAATGTTTCTAGCCAAGTTACATTCTCTCCAAGCCCATTAACAGCAGGAACCACATCAGTTACTGCTTCATATACTTATGGTGGCACAACAAAGACTGCTACAGTATCAGGTCTAACTGTTGTTACCAAAACACTTCAATCCTTATCTAAAACAGGCACACCAAGCAAAACATCTTATAATGCTGGTGAATCCTTTAATGCATCTGGCTTAACTGTTACTGCTACATTCAATGGCGGAACAGAAGATGTTACAAGTTCTGTTGTTTGGACACCAAGTCCATTAACAGCTGGCACAACTTCCGTTACTGGAACATATACATATAACAATGTTTCAAAAACTGTTACAGTCACTGGCTTAACTGTAAGCGAAGTTCAAGAAACATATCATGTTACTTTAACAACATCCAACAATGGATTAAGCGGTACTGCTCTTTCATCAAGTTCAACTATTTCATATTCAATTCTTAACTCCAGTGATGTTACTTCTGGTTCAAATATGAAAGCTACTTGGTCAGCGGGATGTTTGAATACTACTAAATATAATGAAATCACTATTCCAAACGGTTCTTCATTAACTCCGGGTGATAATACCGAAGTTAAATCAATTTTAATTGATTGGTACCATGGTTCAGATAATGCAACGATTAAAGCTGATGGTGTTACAGTTGAAGGAACATCTACAACACTCGATGGTTCAAGTGGAGTTCCTACTTTGTACACATTTACATCAGCAACATCTAATTGGTCTATTAATGGATCAAATGCCAGTTATAATGCAAATGCGTATTCAATCACTTTTGAAATTACTGCACTTCCACACGATGTTTCCGTTACAGGCGTTACTGTTCAACCACAAGCTGCTTCAATCGCTGTTGGCGGAACAACTACATTAACTGCTTCAGTTTTACCAAGCAGTGCTTCTAATAAGGCGGTAACATGGTCTTCAAATAACACAAGTGTTGCTACAGTTTCTGATAGCGGTGTTGTTACTGGCGTTGCTGCTGGTTCTGCAACAATTACTGTCACAACTGTTGATGGTGGATTTAAGGCATCTTGCTTGATTAATGTCACAGCATCATCTTCAACATCTTATGATTTAGTTTCATCCGGTTCTTTAGCTGAAGGTGATGTCATCGTATTTGCATGTAACACAAAATCTGTTACTGCAGGTTCAATTTCTAGCCAATATATGACGTCAGTTTCATCAACCTTCTCAAGTGATAGCTCCTCGATCACTTCATTAGGTTCTGGCACTTTGGAATTTACCGTTGGTAAGTCAGGAAGCAATTATACTTTTAAAAATGGTAATTCATTGTTAGGTGTCACAGCAGAAAAGAAACTTGCTTTAGGAAGTGGAACTACAACGTGGACTGTTTCTATTTCTAGCGGAACTGCTAGCGTCGCTAGTACAACTTCTGGCTATGGAAGTCTTTATTATAATGCTAGTAGCCCACGTTTTACGACTTATAAGAGCACTCAAACAAGCATTCAAATTTACAAGAAGACTTCTGGCGGAACTACTGGTTATACCGCTGACAATTTTGCAACCGATTTCCTTAACGCTCTTACATGTGATGTCACAGGAAATAATGCTCCAACTCTTTCATTAACATGGACAGAGTTAAAAACAAAATATAACAACATTGATAACTCTGCTGAAAGAGCAAAACTTACAAATGCTACCTATTCTATTTCAGGTTCAGGCTCAAGCACAGTTGTTACTGCTACTGGAACTACAACTGAAGTAGTTGCTCTAGCAATGTCACGTTATGACATCCTTATTAGCAAATACTCTTCTACTTATAGTGATAACTTCATTGGTAGACCAGCATCTGCTCAAC
>CADBNT010000076.1 GCA_902796125.1 uncultured Erysipelotrichaceae bacterium
ATACTTCTCGATAAATGCCTGAGAACGTTAAATAATCTACCGCATAGCCAAATGGAGGGTAATTTGGGTCTTCGTGAGAATCAAGTACAACGATTAATTCATTGCCGTTTTGTTTGGCTTGTTCGGTGATATTGATGCAAATTGGGATATAGCCTGAAACAAACTCACCTAAATCTTTTCCATTTAGATAGACTCTTGCTTTAAGCATGAATCCATCAAATTTTAAAAGGATTGTTTTGCCTGAGATCTTTTCTTTGATATCAAATTGTTTTCTATATGTAACTATCTTCTGATAATCACTTTCATCAAAATAGTTATATGGTAGATCAACTAGTGAATGAGGAATATCTACTAGTGCATGTTCTTTAGGGAATGACTTTAGATACTCTTCTTTATAGTTATCGACATATTCCCAAGCAAAGTTAAGTGGTTGTTTCATATCGCTAAGCCTTTCAATAGGTTTATTATATAATAATACTAGTCAGATTATGAAGGTTAGAACTTATAAGCACTCTAATATCGAATTTATTGAAGTTCAGTTTGAGAATTTTAAGGTGACTTTATGTTCGCTTGGAGCTTCAATTTTTGAAATAAAATGTGGGGCTGATATTCTTACATTAACCCCTGAAAATGTTGATGATTTTTGCCGTCCGAATTTGTATCACGGAAAGACGATTGGACCTGTCGCAAATCGTGTCAAAAATTCCTCTATAAAAATAAACGAAAAATTATACCGTTTTGAGCCTAATGAAGGACCGAATCTTTTGCATAGTGGAATCAATGGTTTGTCTAACCAAAACTTTGAGTGCCAACATACCGTAATTAACGGAGTTTTGCTGGTAAAATGTTCGAGATTTGCAAAGCATTTGAGCGATGGTTTTCCGGGCAATAGAGTATTTGAAATCACATATCAAATTTGTGAAAAAGATGGTCTAAATATTAGGCTTGATTTTAATGCTAAAAGTGACGAAAAATCATTGTTTAAATTGACCAATCATTCTTACTTCAATTTGGGTGAAAATGATGTTCGAAATATGTCCTTGAATTTGAAGTCTTCAAAATATATTTTTCCAGACGATGTCGATTTATGTCCAACAAGGATTGAAAGCATTCCAAAATGTCTCGATTTTTCTAATGGTGATAGTCTTTCCAAAGCAGTTGATGATGAAAAGCTTTGCTCAGTGAGAGCTAAAGGTCTTGATCATTTTCTATTTTTGGATGACAAGTCGCTTATTTTAAGAAGTCAGAAATACGAACTCAATATCTCAACCGACTTTACAGGTGTTCAACTTTATTCAGACAATTACGAGGATGGAGTTAGTTATAGAGGTGCTATAAAAGTTAAACATCGCGCTCTTGCTGTGGAACCATGCGATTCTTATTTATCTGACGATTCAACTAATAACTACCATAGATTTATTGACTATAAAATACGTCGCTTATAGCAAACTATTTATATATATTAAATTAGTGTTTTATTATTAAACAAAGTTTGATAATATATTTATATTATTGGAGAAAGTAATATGTCTAGAGCAGATGAAATTTTTATTCAAAATATGAAAGATATTATGGAGAACGGTTTTAATGATAAAGATTTAAACGTTCGTCCACATTGGGAAGATGGAACCCCAGCCCATACAATTAAAAAATTCTGCATTGTAAATCGCTATAACTTACAAGAAGAATTTCCAATACTTACTATTAGAAGAACAGCTTTCAAGAGCTGCGTTGATGAACTTCTTTGGATTTGGCAAAAGAAGTCGAACAATATTCATGATTTAAAATCTCATATTTGGGATTCATGGGCTGACGAAACTGGTTCTATAGGCAAAGCCTATGGCTATCAATTAGCAAAGAAATCTATTTATAAAGAAGGAGAGTTCGACCAAGTCGATCGTGTTCTTTATGATTTAAAGCACAATCCTCAATCTAGAAGAATTCTTACAAATATTTATAATTTTGAAGACCTTCACGAAATGAATTTATATCCATGTGCTTATTCAATGACATTCAATGTCACTGGAGACACTTTAAATGGTATTTTGAATCAAAGAAGTAATGATATGCTTACCGCTAACAACTGGAATGTTGTTCAATATGCTATATTGCTTATTATGTTTGCTCAAGTAAGCGGACTTAAGGCAGGCACATTAGTGCATGTCATTGCTGATGCTCATATTTACGATAGACATGTTGACTTAGTCAAAGAAGTGATCGCTAAACCTCAACATAAGGCCCCAAAGCTTATTGTTGATCCAAATATTAAAAACTTCTATGACTTCACAGTTGATTCATTCCAACTTGTTGATTACGAATACGAAAAACTAGATAAAAAGATTCCGGTGGCAATTTAAATGATTATTTCAATTCTTAACGTCGATAAAGAATTCGGTATTGGAAAGAAGAACGGACTACTCTTCTCTCTTCCTTTAGATATGAAGTTTTTCCGTGAAACTACTAAAGGCCACACAGTGGCAATGGGAGAAAATACTCTTCTTTCATTCCCGGGTGGAAAGCCACTTAAAAATAGAATCAATATCGTTTTATCTCAAGATCCAACTCATAATTATGAAGGCGTTATAAACGTTCATGATTTTGATGAGTTCTTAAGAATTATTCGTAATGCTTCTAAAGATGACGATGTCTACATTATTGGTGGAGCGTCTATTTATAGACAAACACTTGAATATGTCGATAAAGTTCTACTTACTAAAGTAAATGCAATTGGTGGGGCAGAAGTATTCTTCCCAAATATCGATAAAGATAAAAACTTTGAATGCGTCGATAAAGGAAAACCAATCAAAGATGGGGATATTGAAATTAGATTTACTACTTATATCAACCATGGAAAGAAGGATATATTATGAGATTTTCATGTGATGACATTAAACTTTGCAAAAGCGGTGTTGAAGGATTTTTCGTTATTAACGAAGTTCCACAAAACATTGCCTTTCATCTTTTAAGTTATATCGAGGAAATAAATTCTATTTTTAAGCCAGATGAATTAGAAGCATCAGTTAATAAAGATAGTGTTGTTCTTCTTTTCAAAAAACCAGGTGAAGAAGATGATCCTTTTAAATCAAACGATGCTGCTAATAAATTAGGACTATCGAAAATATTAGAAGGTTCTGATATGTTTGAATTCCATTTTGAAAACGGTGTGAACCAACTTATTCTTAAAAAGATGTTTTAATGGAGGTGCCTTATGAAAAAACAAGTTCCTTTAAATCCTAAAGTACAAAGACAAATTGAGATTTTACAAAAATACTATGATATCGATGTTGAAAATCGAATCATTAATTTTGTCTTGTATTATGAAAAAGCATCTGACATCTTAGTCAACGATGTCGTTACTTTAGGTGATATTCCTCGCTTTAATAGCGATGTTCTAAGAAGAGTGTCTGAAATTCTTGATACATTTCCTCTGGAATTCAAGGTTAATCTTTCTTTACAAATTGATGATTATGAAGGTTATTCTCCTAAGGCTTTATTAGATTCATTTAATGATTCATTAGAGATGCTTAATTACTCTATTTACCGCGATAAAGGATTTAGATGGTTAACAAGTGCAATTCTTGTCTTTGTTTCTATGGCTATCTTAACCCTACGAATATTCGCAGGAGAAAAAGGTATCTTAGATGTTAACGGAATGGTCTATGAGATGATTGATATCGTCGCGTGGGTCTTCTTATGGCAAGCTGTAACGGTATTGTTCTTAACGCCTCAAGAAGTTAGATCTATTTCATACAAGATAATCTATAGATTATTGTCTGTATATTTCCTTGACAAAAAAGGAGAGAAATTAGTCGGTATTGAAGGCGAAGATATCGATAAGGAATGGCTTAGAGAGACTAAAAAAGAAAAAGGAGGACGCATCCTTCTTCTTATTGGCGGGACAGCCTTCATTACTTTAGGCGTAACCACTATTTATAGTGTTATTTCTGATATAAGTACCGCTATTACCGCCTTTTCAGTCGGTGAATCTGGACTTTCTTTCTTAATTATGGCTTTGCTTGATTTAGTTCTTGTTGTCATTTATGCAATTGGCGGCATTGGAGCCATTAACGTCCATAGAGGCAGAGGGCCATTTAGAAAAGCTGTTAAAGTGTTCGCTATATTGTCTTTATTTGTAATTTTAATTACAGTTCTACTACTTGTTTATGGTGAATTTGTCTTAGTGGATGCTGGAAGTCCATTCTCCGTTCCACTTCTTATTAAGGCGCTTCTTGAATCTTCAGGTTCAATTATTTACTTCATTGGATATCTTCTTTATCGAGTGTCAAACGTCTCTGATAATACTGATATCACTGAAGCTGAATAAACTAATTATCTTAATAGGCAGCATATGCTGCCTTTTTTATTATTCATTGAGTCCAATCTTTTATAAAGATAAAATAAAATTATGGGTGATAGTGACGTTAATAAAACTTCTACAAAGAAGAAATTTAAACTTGTTTATAAAATCATCGCTGGTGTTTTATCACTTGTAGTGAGTGTTGTTACTTTATTTGCATTTTTACTTTTTGATCCATATGAATATCAACAAGTCTATAAAGCAAATAATAAAAATGATGTTTATGATGAGTTAGCGGTCCTTTCAAGTTATGACATGACCATCTTAGAAAGATTTTCTTATGAAATTGATCTAACAAATCTAAACGAACTAATGAATCTTTCATATCTTAATCATTCAGGTTCAAAACTTAGTCAATTTTATATGGAAGAAACTAATGAAGGTTATAACTTCGTTTTCCAAGCTAAGTTACTCTTTGAT
>CADBNT010000077.1 GCA_902796125.1 uncultured Erysipelotrichaceae bacterium
AAAAAAGGAAGCCATCGCTTCCTTTTTAACCGTTGTATGCGGCAGGGTTTGCACCCTGCTACACGCACTAGTTAAGTTCCTTTGACCGGTGGTGCTTCTTGCTTGTAATACGTTTTGAATTGATTAGCGTATCACTGGCCGGCTTCCTTAAGCTATTACTCTTAAGGCTGTTTTCCTCTTCGTCATGTCCGGTGCTGGGTTTATACCGCTAAACTTTAATGCGGTGACCAGTAACGATTGCTCGTCATTGAGGAACGTACCGATATTCACTAGTTTCCTAATGAATCTTTGCTAGAGCGATCACTAACCAGGAGTATTTGACTTCTGGACTTCCTCGTTCAATTTAGGGAATTGATCGACTTGTCTAGTCTTGAACTTTGTAAGTCTTTTTCTTCGCGGAAGCTAACCATATCTATCTCTTCCGTTATCGCTACACGTTGAGTTGAGTAATGCAGCTTAGACTCGCTAATAGTTATTAATTATTAGCTTTTCCCCTCTTCGACTGTGTCCGGTGATGGTTTTGTTACGCCGTTAAGTTCTAACTCGGCAACCATTGCAAGCAGGGAGGTTACACCGTGTCTGTTATTTCTAACAGGCAATGCTGGAGCGGTCATTGGTCTCTTCAGTTTAGAAGAGAGACGGCCTATCAACGTTGGTTTGTCGTTGACCGACTTATCCAGTCTAGACTCTAATCTCTTTTACCTTAGAAGTTTTTCTCTTCTAATTCGATCGCGTTTTGAGAAGCTTAGCGCGATATTAGATCCCTAGTTATTAGCTTTGGGTTCGCTTTTCCTCTTCGTCCTTGTCCGGTGACGGCTTTACGCTGTTAAGTCTTTACTCAGCTACCGCTAGTGATTTCTCACCATTGAGGTTGTACCGTGGCGTTACTATTGCTAGTAGCACCGCTGGAGCAGTCATTAATCTGAGTTTTGTTTTAATCTCAGAACCGGTATATCAACTTATTTCTTCGTTGACTGCCTTAATCCAGTTTGACAATGATAATTGTTTATCAACAATTGTCATTGACCTCGGCCCATTTCCTGACCGATGTGAATTATTCTACTCTTCTAAAATATTAATGCAAGTATTTTTTTTCAAAAATTTTTCACTTTTTTAAAAAGTTTCGAATTCATCGAATAAATTTCTGTAAAATTTTTTTAAATATTTTTGAAAATGTATATTTTTAGAATAAAAAATGCGCCTTTCTATACGTATACGCGCATTTATTTATATTAAATGATATTAATATTAGGAACTTTATCCTTATTTTTTATGAAATTAATATATTTTAAAACAGCGATTACAGTCTTCGCGTCTTTAATGCCGTCGTTATTAATCATTCTAACTAGATCTTCTAACTTAATTAGTTCAGTTTCAACAAACTCATCAGCGTCAGGGTGAGAATCGCCTTTAGAAGTTACTTCTGCTGCGAATAAATGAATAACTTCGTTCGTGTAGCCACATGTTGGATAAACATGTCCCAATGAAATAAAGTTATCGGCTTTGTAACCTGTTTCTTCTTCTAATTCTCTTTTAGCAGCATCAATAGGAGCCTCTCCTTTTTCAAGTTTACCTGCTGGAAGTTCATATAATTCTTTTCTATATGCGTATCGATATTGCTTTATTAAAAGCACATATTCTCCAATGATTGGGAGGATACACACTCCACCTGGATGAACGATATATTCTCTTGTCGCCTTCATATCATTTGGGCACAAAACATCATCGTTATATAGTTTGATTATTTTCCCATCATAGATGAGATTCTCTTTTAATGTCTTTTCTTCTTTGTTCATAACTTTATCCAATATCTTTGTAGGATTTCTCCATCAGACTGCTTAACTTCGTTTTCTAGTACTCCGCCATTATTGGTGATTGTCTTTCTTGATCCAACGTTATTTTTATCACACGTCATTAAGACTTTATCAATTCCAAGTTTTTTAGCCTCTAGCAAAGCTAGTCTAATCATTTCAGTGCCATAGCCTTTTCTTCTTTCAGATGGGCGAATACCATCTCCAATATGACCACCGTAGTTAAGAAGATGCTCGTTTAAATAATGACGAATATTAACCGCTCCAACAAAAATGTTTCTATCTACATCTAACGCGAAGAAAGTTGATCCTGGAACATATTTCTCTGTTGGAACTTTAATTTCAATTGTTGATAAATAATTATCAAAGTCATGATAGTCATGAGCAAATATTGCTCCTGGAGTTCTATCATCTTCGTCGTCAGTTTGATAGGCATACCATTCATCCATCATATCGAATAGTTGCTTTCTATATGTGTTAGATAACTTTACAAGTTTGAGATTCATATAACTATTATACGCACAAAAAGATTAAGTTTTTATTAACAGTTACGAATAAAAGGAACATAATTGCTATTGCTATTTATGATTCCAACCATAATTATCTCAAGCGTTACATTTGTAACAATTATCCTCTCTCTATTTCTATTTCCGAAAATTAAATTAGGAAAGATAGAGATAAATACATATTGGATTATCGCTCTAGTTGGAGCGGTCATTTTATTAGCGTTTTCTTTTTCTCCAGCTGAAGAAGT
>CADBNT010000078.1 GCA_902796125.1 uncultured Erysipelotrichaceae bacterium
AGGACTTACATCTCTATTTTCAATAGTGTCCACGAGTTTTGATAGTTTATTGATATGAACGAGGAAATTGGTTTTGTTTTTAGATTCAAAGCCTTTCACATCACAATCAGTGTTTATGACCACTACCGCGATAAAAAGCGATTCATCAATGCCTGTGATTTTGCTAACTTCTTCCACTAAAGCGTGGTTGATAAAAAGTGGGTTATCAATATAGCGAATTTTTTTCTTTTTTTCTACTGGGTGATAAATCCAGCTATTATCGTTTTCTTTCGCGTGAAGTTCGCCACGGAAATAATAATCAGTGATTAAATAAATATATTTATTACCGAATAACAAGTGATTGATATTTGCTGTTTGATTATCGTGTGACTCTAAGCAAACTTGGTTAATAAGATAAAAGTCATTATATAAAGCAATTTTATAAATCTTTTTCCCATATGCTCTAACGAAATTTTTTCTCATTAAAGCACGACTAATGCGTGGATAAAAGATTAGCAAAAGAATTGCTAACACAAGTAAAGCGGCTAGAGTGATAAATAATGCGATCATCGCTAGTCAGCAAATTTTTCAGCAGTTAAAACGGCTACATCAATCATGTTGAATAAGCCAGTTTGTCTTTGTTCTGGAGTTAAACGACCTTCTTTAACGAAACTATCAGTAACAGTTAACATAGTTAAAGCACGTTTATGAAGTTCATGAGCTGTGACATAAAGAGCATAGGATTCCATCTCAACACCAAGAATATCTAAAGCAGCCCAACGTTTCCAAATCTCTTTATCGTGATCATAGAAGACATCAGCAGCAAAGATATTGCCAATATGGAATGGGTATTTCTTCTGACGTAATACATCTCTTGCAGCGAGTAAAACATCAAAGTCTGCTAAGGCAGAGAATGTACCATTTAAGCCAAATTGAGACATCCAATTAGAGTCTGTTGATGCACCTGCGCAAAGTAAGACATCAAAGAAATTGACATATGGTTGATATGAACCACAGGTTCCGACACGGATGATGGTTTCAACATCATATTCCGCGAATAATTCATGAGAGTAAATACCGATGGATGGGTGACCCATACCAGAGGCCATAACGGAAATGCGTTTGCCGTTTTTGGTTAAACCAGTAAAGCAGAGATTGCCACGAACTTGGTTAACAAGTTTCACATCGTGTAAAAAGTTTTCAGCAATCCATTTTGCACGATTTGGATCTCCTGGCATTAAAACTACTTTGGCGATATCGCCTTTTTTAGCTTCATTATGTGGTGTTGGCATAATTTTCCTCCTCTTATTCAACAAGCACATCAACTACTAAAGTAGAAGATAATGTATCATAAAACGAAACTCTTCCTCTGGAAGTAAGTAACGTAATAAGATCAACAAAAATAGATAAACCGAATGTTGTGATAAGTACGAACACTCTAGTAAGTTCACGAGCGAACATCGTTTTGAAGTCAACATTCGCTCCACCATTTTTAACAATGGCAATATTAAAATATTTCTTACCTAATGTTTGACCATGAAGATAAACAGGTAAGATGATGTTATAAAGAATGATAAATAGCAAAGCTAACGCTCCAGAAAAGAACGATGAAATATATAATGCAACAACGTTCCAAGTATTATCGGAGATTAAAACGTTAATCAAAGAAACAATGCTTGGAATAAGGGCAATAAGTATTAATGCTAAAAGAATGAAAAAATCAAATATTGATGCTGATATACGGTGTGATAGTTTAGGCGTATTCATATTTCTTCCGGTGTTATTCTAACAAATTCTATAATATGAGTTAATCAAAAATTGTTTCTTTATTTATAAACGCTTTAATGATGCGATCTATTTCTTCTTTGGTTAACTTCCTTGATAGTTCAGGGAGATCTTCGATTGGGAAGAATCTAACATCAGTTGTTTCATGAGTGTGTTCATGGAACTTCTTTCCTTCAATACTGCCTTCGAAAAGAATAACGTATTGAGGTAAGGCACATTTGCTGACATATGGGGTTCTATCCAAAATACCGATGAGTCTGGTGATTTTTGGTTCCACTCCCGCTTCTTGCTTAACTTCGTTAAAAGCAGCTTGAGAAGGTGAATCATAAAGGTCACACCAACCACCAGGAAATGACCAACATCCTGAATTAGCCTCTCTTACCATAAGCACTTCATTTTTATCGTTTGAGATAAGGGTTCTAACTGAAATATTTGGAGTTGGATAAATATCTTTAGTGAAAAGAGATGGACGATCAAATTTAACATCCATAAATTTTTCAATCATTTCACGAGATAGTTCATTGAGTTCTTGATAGTTTTCTAAAGCATATGGATCTTTAGAGTAAGTTAATCCAATTTTAGCAATAGAGTGAACTTTCACTACAAAATCATAAAACTCATTATATTTCATATAATTATCCTTGGATTTTATTTACGTATTCTACAAGAGTGTTACAGATTTCTTCACATTCTTTTTCGCTTTTTGCTTCGCACATAATTCTAATAAGAGGTTCAGTTCCTGATGCTCTTACTAAAATCCTTCCATAGCCATTTAAACTATCTTCAAGTTCTTTAATGCGTTTATTAAAACCTTCGTCTTTTAAGATAGCGTTTTTATCTTTGACCTTAACGTTTTTAAGGCATTGTGGATAAATCACTAGTGGCTTTACAAGTTCTTGAATAGATTTCTTTTCCCTAACAAGAATATTCATGACTTTAATCATGGTTAATAAGCCATCGCCAGTGTTCATATCTTCTAAAAAGATAATATGTCCAGATTGTTCTCCACCTAATGAAAGATTATTTGCTTTCATATCAGCTTGAACATATTTATCACCAACAGTAGTTTCGTGGATTTTGATACCTTCAGCTTCAAAAGCTTTCTTTAGGCCAAGATTAGACATGACGGTAATAACAACTGTATCGTCATTTAGCTCACGATGTGCGCGCATCGATTTCGCACATAAATACATAATCGCGTCTCCATCCACTACTTTACCTTCGTTGCTCATAGCAAGACATCTATCCGCATCACCATCAAAAGCAAAAGCAATATCGTAGTTTCCCTCCGATGCAATTTTAGAAAGATTCTCAACATGAGTTGATCCACAATCTTTATTGATGTTAATTCCATCTGGAGATGCATTGACGATAGTAACTGTGCAACCAAGTTCATCAAGAAGTTTTGGGGCAATCTTACTAGCAGATCCGTTTGAGCAATCAACAAGCACTTTTAATTTAGCAACTAAAGGTGAAGCTTTGCTTACTAGATAAGAAATATATTCGTTGATCAGTTGCTCTGCGTCATCTGGATATTGACCAATATGCTCATAGTCCATCATTGGAAGGTAATCTTCCTTAGAATCAATATATTCTTCGATTAATTCTTCTATAGAAGATTCAAGCTTTTCACCATTAGAGTTAAATACTTTGATTCCATTATCGTAAAAAGGATTATGAGATGCTGAAATCATCACCCCAAAATCGAAGTGATGTTTTCTAACTAAATATGAAACAGACGGTGTAGTTGAAACACCAATGTCATAGACATCAGAGCCAGATGCAACTGCACCAGTTCCAACAGAATTGGCAAGTAATTTGCCAGAGATTCTTGTATCTCTAGCAATTAATATTCTATTTTTATGGCCATTAGGATATTGGCCAATGAATCGACCAATACGAAATGCTAATGTAGCAGAAATGAATTTCCCGGCTATGCCGCGAACCCCATCAGTGCCAAAATATTTAGGCATTATTTATCCTCTTTAGATTCATCCTCAGCGAGCATGTAATCTTCGAAAGTACGAATGAAGTTATCACTTGATACGTGGATGAGTTCTCCACCGACAGCAAGTGAAATACGGCCAGTTTCTTCACTGACAACAATTGTTACTGAATCAGTAACTTCAGAAATACCAATAGCAGCTCTATGACGTGAACCAAACTTACCAGTTAATGGTTTTGTAGTTGGAGTGTAATAAACTGAAGCCGCTAAGATATAATCGCGACGAATAACTACTGCTCCATCGTGAAGTCTAGTTCCAGGATAGAAAATGGTTGTTAAAAGTTCTGGTGTAACAGGAGCGTTTAAAATTGTTCCTGATTTTACAAAATCATCAAGTTTGGTGTTTCTTTCAAAAGTGATAATAGCACCAACACGGTTTTTAGAAAGAGATTCGACAGTTAAAGCGATCTTTTGATATAAGGCGCTACGATCAAAAACTTTTTCTGGATTTTGATGATGTGAGAAGGAGAATTTACCTGCTAACGAGTTAGCAACTAACATTCTAACTTCAGCTTGGTTAATTACTAAAACAATGGTTGAAAAGATTACAAGTACTGCTAACGAAGAGTAGTAAAGTAAGTCCATTGAGAAGAACCAGCCAAGAATATTTAAAAATAAAATGGAAGCAATTAAGATAATTGGGAATTTACGTTTAACTACTTTCAAGACTAAAAAGAAGGCTGCACCAAAAAGAAGAACGCTAATGACAAGATCAACCCATCTCATAGCATTGCCGATATATTGAAGTGAGCCATCAGAAAAATCGAACATTTTATCTTACCCAGCGGTGAGCAAATCTAGATGCTGCTGAAGCAGCAATTGCTCCGACGATATCGTCGATCATCGTATTAACAACACCAGTATCTTTTCCAGCATCGTTAAGTTTAGCGATGATTCCATATTTCTTTTTATCAATAAAGCCAAAGTTGGTTAAAGCGATGGAACCATAAAGGTTACAAATTCCATAAGCAAGAACTTCATCAACACCATAGAGGCCTTCGTCTCTAGTGAGAATGGCTTGTAAGTCCTTATTGTTCATTTGTTTCTTTTCAGCAGCAATATCGAGTTCAATACCTGTCATAATAGCGTGTTGAACTTCACGTTTTGATAAAACGGACATTACTGATTCAAGTAATTCTTCTTTCTTTAAATCGACGTGATAATCAGCTTGAAGAAATCTAGCGCATTCAGCGATGTCATCGACTGTAACTCCACGTGATTCAAGTAATTCAATACATTTTGTACGATAATCTTCCATAATAAAATCCTTTCAATTAACAAAACTATTATAGCAAAAGTTATTTTTAATAAAAGGGTATTTATAATAGTAATGAGCAAAAGAAAGGCTCCCAATTGGGAGCTCAATCTTTAGAATTTGCTTTGATCAAACGAATTTAGAATCTTCACCAAAGGTTTAATAACCTTTCTGATATTTCCATCGATAAATGGATTACGGATATGATTCTTTTCAAGAAGTGAAACAAATGGATATTTACCACCGCACTTACAAAGTTTCACATATTTCTTCCAAGCCTTTGGCTGATTCTTTCTCATTTCAACTAAGAATTGGAAAGCGCAAACTTGAGCGAGTGTGTAATCGATGTAATAGAATGGTGAACCAAAGACGTGAGATTGTGCCATCCAACGTCCACCATGGCTGAAGCATGTTCCTTCTTCATAGTGAAGTTCTGGTTCGTATCTACCTTGGATTTCTTTGAAGGCATCGCATCTTTCTTTATGAGATACATTTGGATGTTCATAGACCCAATGTTGGAATTCATCGATGGTGATTCCATATGGAAGGAATTCAATTGCATCACTTAAGTGATGATAGCGATATTTTTCATCATCTTTGCCAAAGAAATCTTTCATATATGGCCAAGCAAAGAATTCCATAGACATAGAGTGAATTTCACATGATTCAAGAGTTGGACTTCTAAAATCAGATGGTTTGATATTGGCAGATAAGTAGCCTTGGAAAGCATGACCAACTTCGTGAGTTAAAACGTTCACGTCATCTTCAGTTCCATTGAAGTTAGAGAAGATGAATGGATAACGGTAAACTGGAAGGAAGGTCATATATCCGCCTGGAGCTTTACCTGCTCTTGCTTCTAAATCGAGAAGTTTGTGGGATTCCATAAAGCGGAAGAATTCACCACTTTCTTTAGACATATCGTCATACATTTTTTCAGCCGATTTAACTAAGTAAGCTGTATCGCCAGCGAGTTTTGGGTTGCCAGATAAGAATGAAAGTGACCAGTCGTAGTTTTTCATCTTGTTAAATGGAATGCCAATGCGTTTAGCTTGGGCCTTATAAAGTTTTTGACAAACAGGGACAACTTCACGAGCAATTTGTTCGCGGTATCCTTTGACCATTTTGGCATCATAATCAACTCTACCAAGTGAAAGATAACCAAGTTCTACAAAGTTTTTATAACCAAGTTTCTTTGCACATGTATCACGTAAGACGACAAGTTTACCATAGATATCGCCGATTTCTTGTTCGTGTTCAGCAAACCATTTATCGGTAGCTAAAGAAGCGCTTCTTCTTACATTTCTATCTTCAGATTTAGAGAATTTTCTCATTTGAGAGAGATTGTATTTTTGACCTTGGAATTCAATTTCCGCTCCACCCATAATACGATCGTAATTAGATGAAAGCTTGTTGATTTCAACAAGTTCAGGAATAATCTTTTCATCAAATGACTTCAAAGAATTTTCAATCATCTTGAAATAATATGGGGTGAGTTTCTTCTCTAGATCGGCTCTATAAGGAACTTTGACCAAAATTTTGTTCCATTGATTTAATAAAGCAGAAACTTGAGGCATCATTTCATCAACCATGTCTTGAAGCTTTGCAATCTTCTTATCAAGAGTATTGAGAGAATAGCGAATGCTAATAACTGTTCCAATGGTTGCAAGTTTATCCATGTAACGGTCTAAGCTACGGATAACTTTTAAAGCTTCAGGAGCATCTTTAGCAGCTTGAAGTTTTGCGATGTGCTCACCAATGTTTTTTTGAATTGATTTCAGATTAGGTCTTTTTACTGGAATCTCATCAAAGGTAAGATCTTTTTTATTCATAAATTTTCCTCCTATTTAGAAAGTTTATATAGGCTAATAGTAGCGCTATTTTTACTAATTTCATCAACGGTGAATTTCCAGCCAAGTTCTTCACCATCGTTCATTTTATCGCCTTTAACAAATTGTTTAGAATATGCACTTTGTTCGTATGTTCTGCCGACTTGGAACAAAGTTCCATTACTAACAGTATCGGTAGGTCTAGTAGACGATTGAACTCTATCTCTAATTAATTGAAGAATATTGTAATCAAGGTATTTAGAATTGAGACTTGCTAAAGGAGAGCCGGTATCTTTACTATAAGAATTTGAAAAGGCATGAATAACTAGGCCTTCATCAGTCTTTGGGTTATCAGTTAAATCTCTATCAGAATAATAAGTTGAACTATAGATATAAAGTAGTCTTGCATCAACGTGCCAAAGCCTTATAGCAGGATAAGCTGGTCCCTTTGGATATGAGCCATATTGATGTTTAGCATCAAGTTCGTTTAATCCAGTTGGAGTATATAATTCAAGAAGCATATATTCATCAAATGGAGATGTAACATCGTGATTAGCGAGTAAAATCACATCATGAGAGCTTTGGAAATCATTAATTTTAACAATTGCAGACTCAGTTGGAATAATTGGCTTTCCCCAACCAAGAGAAATAACTGAATATGGGTCATGTCCGCCGATATTATAATCTTGCATGGAGAAGCCTCCTGCAGGAGTGTATTGATTATCAGAATAATCATAATAATCTTCTAAGCCAAATACGTGGCCCATTTCATGGATAAATGTATGAGAATCGATTGAAGTGTAATCGTTCACTCCTCTTCCATAATATGAACCAGCTCTAACGTAGGCTCTATTTTCACTATACATGAAGTCATATGAAGCCCACATTAAGACATTAGGGCCTGGATTAGAAACATTTCGATATGATTCGTTAGTTAGCCAAGAAGTATATGCCCAAAGGTTTGTATCATTTGCTGAGCCTAAAGAAGCATAATCTGGACAGCCGTAAACTAAAATAACTGCATCAAGGAATCCGTTTGAATCGCTATCATAGGTTGATCTATTTTCACCCGTTGTAGCAAAAAACCAATCGGATGCTGTCTTCACCATCTTATAGGTATTATTAGAATTCCTTGAATAAACCGAAGAAGATTGTCCACATTCATACCAATTAGAAACTGTCGCTGTTACATTTAAGGCGCCTTTTGATTCTTCTTTATAATAAGAAGATAAAGAATACCAACCAAGTTCTGTACCTTGTTTATTAAAGGCTGCTTCAATATCTGCTCTTACATTATTTTTATGTTGAGTGGATGTAATGTAGTCACTCGAATCAGTGAACCATAATGGAATAACTAAAATGTTGACATCACCTTTTGAAGGACAAAAATCTAAACCGATTACACTATTGCTAGCATAGTCTTGATAATCATACAAAAGTTCGGTTTTACCAAAATCTTTTTCAGGAAGTTGGCTAGAACCTAAACACCCAGTTAATAAAACTGAGATAGTTGGAAGAATTGCTAACAAACGTAATTTTTTCATAATAGATGGAGCACCCGGCGGGAATCGAACCCGTATAGCTAGCTTGGGAAGCTAGAGTTCTACCACTGAACTACGGATGCGTGTTTCTATTCTAAAA
>CADBNT010000079.1 GCA_902796125.1 uncultured Erysipelotrichaceae bacterium
GATAACATCATTGGAGTTATTCCAACCAAGCTTCTTTTAAGAGATATTCTCGCTGAAAAACAAATCAATATTAAATCTTTGATTTACCCAGTTAAATTTGTCCCTCATTCAATGGGTATTTCTGAAATCTTAAAACAAATGAAAGAAACCAAAAACCACATCGCGATTGTCGTCGATGAATTTGGTGGTACAGATGGCCTTATCACCATGGAAGATATTCTTGAAGAACTCGTCGGTGAGATGTGGGATGAAATGGACAAGATTGAAGAAGATGTCCACAAGATTAAACGTAACGAATATATCATTGAAGGTTCAATGAACGTTGAAGACTTCTTTGAGATGTTCAATTGCGATAAACCAGAAGATGGTGACTACACAACCGTTGGAGGTTGGGTCATTGATCAACTTGGTAGATTCGCGAAAGATGGCGATAAATTTACCTTCCAAGATATTCGCGTTGAAGTTAAAGAAGTTACTGAATTTACCGTCGAAAAAATATTGGTTCACGTTATTCATCGACGTAAAAAATAAAACGAGCGTCGCTCGTCTTACTTAGAAATCTTTTCTTTATATAATTTATATATAGCATCACTGACTTCGGTGATGTTTTTATTTTCAGTATTTATTACAAAGTCAACTTTACCGATGTTATCAAGTGAGAAGTCAACTTTATCGTTTTGAATTCTCTCGGAGATTTTTTCTTTTTCGTCTCCTCTTTCATTCATTCTCTCTTTTCGTTTCTTTTCATCGCAGATTAAGAGGAATGAAACGATATTTTTATCTTTTAGCTTTAAAAAGCTATGTAGCCCGTTTGGATCAAGGACAACAACTTTGTCATCGCTTATTTGATCCACTCCGCAGCCATAATAGTTTCCGTTATATAAACTTGATTCAACAAATTTATGTTCATTTAATCTTTTCTTAAATTCATCAACTGAAATAAAGAAGTAGTGAACTCCATCTATTTCACCTTCGCGCTTTTTTCTAGTAGTAGTGGTTATAGCTTTTTTAAAACCATAACGCTTTTGTAAATCAAGCGCTGTAACGGTTTTTCCACTAGCAGATGCACCAACCAAAATAATCATATACCTATTATAAACAGCCTTATTTTTATTTAACACAAAAATCAAAATATATATTTTGCTAAATTCGTACGTACATTTTTTAGTTTTGTGTCCTATTAAGGAAGTGAAAGGTGATTTATGTTTAGATTCTTAAAAGCCTTATTTCTTCTTCCGGTTGTTCTTCCTACAAATGTCACTAGATTTAGTGTGCCTTCTTATAGCTATGCGAATAAATTCGATTATATTGAAGTTCCTCCTTTAAATCTTCCTGGTGGAGGAAAAACAGCTATTAAAGTTAAAGTTAGTTTTTCTACATCCAAGATTAATAAATGTAGCATAGTCATCAAAAATGATAGTTATCCAGATGGAGTGACTATCTACTCAATTTCTAGAAGAACAAAATCGTTTAACTTTACTTATGAATACGATAACGCATACACAAAACTAAATTCGATATTAGAGTTTCATGCGACAGATGTAAGCATGTTAAGTCTTTATCCAGAAATGACGACTTATCCAATTATTTCTCCTGCAACTTATAAGCCAGATAGCTTAGTGAATATTTATTACCATGGGAAACAGTTTGGCTGGCAGATGGAAAGAGAATATTTTGAATTTAGAAATTTCACTGAATACTACGTTCCCGATTACTATCATAAAGTAGATTTCTCGGAATTCTCTATTTATAGAGAAGCTGCTTCTTCTACAGGAATTCCTTATACAAGAGCAAGCGTTTTAATTGATAACTATCAAGGGATCTTTTCTGATATCGGAAGTCTTCAGACTAACGGCACTCAAGTTCATGTGCCTTTAGAGCTCATTGAAGATGATACTCATACATGTCATTTCGCTTTTAAAGAAAAGATGTATGTTCATAAAACAACATTGAAGATGTCGTTAACTCAAAAGGAAGGCTATGTCGAAACAAGGCACTTATATCTTCCAAAAAGAGGAATGGTAGAACAAGAGAACTTTAAGTTCCAGTTTTCAATTGTCGATTTAGGCGGAAGCAAAGCTTTATTCACACATCGAATGAATGTTAAAGCACCTATAGATATAGTTGGAAGCTCCGCGACTGCGGAATATTACATTGGTGTTTCAAATAGTAAACCTGAATATGAATTAGGCGATGTGGAGGAACATTAATGGGTAATATTGCTTTTTACGCTTTAATCTTTACGCTTTTCCTCCAATTTGCGTTTGGAGCAATTGATTATTCAGGAGTGAATAGGACTTTTCTTAATCTTTATAGAGGAGTTATTGAAGCGTCTTTGATAACAGTAGGGGATGATGGCGAACCAACATACCCATACTTTGATGAAATAGCCTTAAAAGAAAATCTCTACACCTATCTTGATGAAAATATAACTAGATATGTCACGCATTATACGACAGGTATTTATTATTTTGATTTAGAAGATGAACTTATGTGCACTAGTCATCATTGTTCAGGAGTCAAAATCACTTTAAAAGCTGATATCAATTACTTTTTTCATTACGAAAATGCCAAATCTTATGTAGTTAATAAGAGGAATTAAAATGAACGAAAAGTTAGTGAATTTTATAGAGTCTAGTTTCTTAGCTGAACTACTAAAAGACCCACAAATCACGGACATTTCCTTTAATGGTATAGATATTTTCTATATGCATAACTTATTAGGAAGAAAGAAATCAGACATCAATATTAGTTTAGAAGAAGCCAGTAATTTTATAAGACAGATCGCTAATCTTTCTGAAAGACAGTTTTCATATAGTTCACCAAACCTAGATATATCAGCAGGTAAATATAGAATTAATGCTCTTCATTCGTCGATTGTAAGAGTTAAAGATGAGAAATCTCTTTCTTTCTCTATTCGTATTGCATCGAACAAGTTAAGAATAAAACCTGATAGTGATTTCATGCCTAAGAAGGTAAACGAATATTTTCTTAAAGCTTTAAATGAGAACAAATCAATCGTCATTAGTGGTGGAGTAGGAAGCGGCAAGACAGAATTGCAAAAATATTTAATTGCTAATCTAAAAGATTATTCTCGTCTAATTATTATTGATGATGTTCAAGAACTTGATTATCTAGAAAGAAAA
>CADBNT010000080.1 GCA_902796125.1 uncultured Erysipelotrichaceae bacterium
ATGGTGCCTCCACGCAGAATCGAACTACGAATTAATCCTTACCATGGATCCGTTATACCACTTAACTATGGAGGCAATTGCGAGTTAAATTATATGATTTATATTTATAAGTTTCAATTAGTTATTTGTTAAACTCTCCGTATAGGTCATATACGAACGCATTAGTAATCTTAACTTTAACGATATCTCCAATATTTAATTTCTCATCTGAAGTGAAAGAGATTTTACCATCAATATCATCAGGTGCGTTCCAATATGAACGTAATTCATAAATCTTATTAACTGGATTATAGTTTATAACTATTCCTTCCATAATTTCTCCAATATGAGACTTGTTGTTAGAATAGGAAATGCTCTTTTGAACTTCCATGATTTCTTTAAGTCTTTTTGCTTTAATCTTTTCATCGATTTGATTTAAAAAAGAATAAGCTGGTGTATTTTCTTCACGTGAATATTTGAACGCTCCCATGTGGTCAAAGCGCATATCGCGTGTAAAAGACACTAAATCAGCGAAGTCTTTTTCACTCTCGCCAGGGAAACCAACAATATACGTTGTTCTTAATATAGCGTGAGGAATTTTGTTTCTAATTTTATTAATCAAAATAGCGTAGTCTTTTCTAGTTCCTCTTCGATGCATTGCTTTTAACAAGGAATCACTAGAATGTTGAAAAGGAATATCAAAATATGGAGCGATCCTATTTTCTTTAGAAATTAGTTCAATTAGTTCATCACTTATTTCATCTGGATATAAATAAAGTAAACGAATTGAATATAACTCTTTTATCTTCAATATCTCTTTAAGTAAATCGACGATATCTTTATCTTTTAAGTCACTTCCATATCTAGTCGTGTCTTGAGAAATTAAGACAAGTTCTTTGATTCCTTTAGACACTAAATCATGAGCTTCTTTAACAACATCATCAAAAGGTCTAGATCTAAAAGAACCTCTAATGAGAGGAATGGCACAATAAGTGCAGCAATTGTTGCAGCCTTCGCTGATGCGAAGATACGCCATATATTTTGGGGTAGAAAGAAGCCTTACAAAAGGATTAATTTTTTCAATTTTTTCGCATTTAAGAAGTTCTTCTAACTTTTCATTAAGTTTTGAATACTCTCTTATTGGCACCCATAAATCAACTTCTGGAATCGACTCTTTAAGTTCATCAAGATATCTTTCCACAAGACAACCAGTTACAACCGTCTTTTTATGATAGGAAACAATATCTAATATATTTTCAATTGATTCTTTTTTGCTATCTTCGATAAAACCACAAGTATTGATGATAATTACATCTGATTCATCAATTGAATTAGTGACTACAAATTTAGAAGCATTTAACATACCTAAAACCATCTCACTATCGACGAGATTTTTAGCGCATCCAAGGGAAATTAAACCGACTTTATAAGGCATATATATCGCGGTCAAGTTCTTTTCTTAACTTCTTAAAGTCAAGCATTCTAAATGACCAGTTCTTTTCAGAAATTGTATTTGGTTCATTAAGGCGATAATCATCATTTAGATGTAAAACATCTACGATAGATAAAATCGCGTTATTTTGGCGAAGAGCAAATCTAATAAAAGCATCGACGATATTTTCATCAACGATTCCTTGTCTAGAAAAGAATTCTCTAATTTCTTTGATTTTTTCTTCACTAAAACTATCAAAGACAGTCACGGATGTTTGGTTATCGTGAGTGCCTAAATAAGTAATCAAATTATCTTTTACTTTTCCATCTTCACTAGCCATGACTTCATCAATCATAAAATGAAGAACATTCATGCCAGGAAGATTATAGTGATCTCTAAGCACTAAAACTTCTGGACGAAGATCACCTAAATCTTCAGCGATAAGTTTGATATTTGGAAGAGCTTTATAAATAGCATCTAAGCATTCATATCCAGGCGCTTCTTTCCATTCACCAATTGAACCATCTTTCATTCCGGCTGGAATAACGTAATATGTATCGAAAGCTCTAAAGTGATCAATGCGAACATAATCATATAGATTATACATATGCTCAAGTCGCTCAATCCAAAACTTAAAGCCTTCGTTTTTGAGTGCTTCAAAATTATAGATTGGATTACCCCAAAGTTGCCCCTCTTTTGAAAATGCATCTGGACCTACACCGCTCACGCATGTGGCAGCGTCGTTTTCAATCATGAATCTTTCTTTATGGTAATAGACATCGCTAGAGTCAAATGAAACATAAAATGGAAGGTCGCCAATGATGGAAATACCGTTTTTGTTTGCATAAGCTCTAACTACCTCATATTCTTCAAGAAGAATCATCTGCATAAATGTATGATAATTCTCTTTATCTTTTTTAAGCGGGGAATTAAAAACTTTCCATTCGTTCCAAGAGACGTTGTTATTAAGTTCTTTTAAGGCTACAAACTTAACGTATTCATCAATCTTTGGATGAGATTTACGGAAGGCATTAATCTTTCTAAGACCATATTTCTTAACATAGTTTTTATAAGCGCGATATGAATGTTTTTCCTTCACCGCTCTTATATCTTCATAATTGAGGTGTTCTTTGTCTTTTTCAAATGATTTAATTCGACCAATAAGACCTCTTTTATGAAGGTCATCTAAAGAAATATAAATCTCTTCAATTGCATAGCTAGAAACGCTTTGATATGGACTATGTCCATAGCTCACTGGATTTAGTGGGAGCATTTGCCATGCATTAAAATGATGTTTTTTAAGAATATTCACCAATTGAAAAGCCTCTTTTCCGAAGTCTCCAATGCCGTGTCTACTTGGCAAGGAAAAAAGAGGAACTAAGAGGCCTTTGAGTTTCATAAAATTATAAGCCGAAGCACTTAGCGATTAAATCTGGATAATCGACAAATGGATTTCTATTACCTTGAATTTGTTGAATTGTATCATTACGAAGTCTTTCAAGATCATCAACTGGATCAAGATTGTTCCATTCAACAAGTTTTTCGTAGAGTTGATCTTCTGGGAAGGCAAAGACTTGAGTAAGTCCTAAAGCGCCCATGACGCATTTAGTCTTAGCATCGTCATAATACCAGTTCCAATCTTGCCCACCCATTTTGGCGTAGTGGATATAGACGTACATACAAATTCTAACAATATCGCCTTTGAGTTGATCGGCAGGTTCACTCTTTGTAGCAAAGCCGCCTTTTGGATCAGAGTCGACTAAAAGGGTATATTTACCGTTTGAATCGCTTGCTTCATAAACTGTATCGTTTGGAGCAAATTCTTTGAATTTGGAGTTACCACGTGCTGTGTTAACAAAACTTGAAGATGGTCTAACGTGATAAAGATCACTTCCACCACCCCAATAGCCATTGCCATCAACGTTATAAACGTTTGAAGAGGCACCAGAACTCTTATCGTGAATCCAAAGTCCAGATGAGTTTGCACATGGCCAAACGTGTTCACGAGTATAGCTTGTAGATTTGCTATTTTCAGCGCCTGTATAGAAGAAGACGTTCTTATTTGAATCGGTTGGAGATTCATCAATACTTCTTGGGTTAGCAGATGCGCTTGTGTAGTTATAGAATTGCTTATAAGTAACAATTTTAGTGTGAGTTATTAAGCAAAGCTTATGAAGGTTGAATTGTAGTTCGTTTCCTTCAACTGAAAGCATATCAACGTATGGAGCGTAATAGCCACCATAAGCAGTAGGATCAATGCTAATAGCAGGAGAACCAGATCCTCCACCGCTACCTCCGCCACCGCCGGTTGTGGAAGGATTGTCACCTTTACAGCTTGTAAGCATAGCTAAAGCTGCTACAAGAGGAATAAGTACTTTTACTTTGGATTTCATAAATAATCTCCTTAAGTTAATTAAATTATAGTTTCTAATACTGTTATTGTAAATAACCTTATCTACGCCTATTAAGTAATGAAGCGGAGAAAAGAATAAAACCATTCATTAAAAATGAAATAATTGTTAATGTTGCTGTGATATAGAAAAATGGTGAAAACACAAGTGTTTTATTCACAATTTTATTGATGTTTTGATAAATTGGGCCAGCAAAAAAAATAGATGCAATGGCAAGGGCTCCACAAGGAATTGATAAGCCAAGGATAAAATACATCCAAGGTGTGTCATTCTTTCTAAAAAGATATAAAAGAACGAAAAGTAATGTCGCAAAGCCACCCACCATACCAGCAATCTCCGCGATAATCATGATGTTTGAACCGATGATATGCTCACTATTCGTAGATTTGCCAAAGGCAACTGAAAAGCCAGTGATGCTATAACTAAGTTGTTGAGTGGATGAATTAAATACTCTAAAGTATGGCAAAAATAAAAAGGCTGTGTAGCTTAAAGCAAATAATGCGGCAAGCACCATGAACAATTTCATACGTTTAGAAACATCTTGAGCCATACATAAATAATAATTTATTTTCTTAAAGCTTGGTAGTTATTTGTTACTTTGTGTTTGATTTATCAAAATTATTGTAAAATAATATAGAACGTTAGTTCTTAAGCTTATGAAAAAATTTGTTTATTTAGTATTACTTGCTGCTCTCCTTCCACTTGCAGGATGTTCTGAGACAGAATGGTCCTGGTGGGAAAAGGACAATCTTTCTATTGAGAAAGAAATTCCTGAAAAAGACGCTAAAGCAGCATTAGATTCTTCCGCTTTAAACGCTAATCTCATCAAAAGCGTTAATGAATCATATACCTTAAATACTTTCTATAAGAATTATCTTTCAAATTACACAACCGAAGATGATTCTAATAAAACAGTCTCTCAATCAGTGACTCGTCGTTTCTATGACAATAATGTTTTAGTCACTAATGACTCAACCACTAAAGATCAAACTTATCTTCACGCTTCCACCGCATCAGTAATCGTTCTTGATTCATATAAATTCGCAACCGAAGTAAAAGATATCCGCGAAATCGTTTCAACCGACTATGGTTATGCTGAAAGAGAAGTCGAAGAACTAGATGTTCATAAATATGTAAACGATGATGATTTCAATGCTCAATTTGTCATTGGTAATAAAGCTGATTCATCCGTTATGGCTGGTAAATCCACCACATACGGTTTTGCGAAAAATAACGAAATCATTATTGAAATAATGGAAACTGAAAAATCTAGCTACACCATTAAGTTCAATAACTCCACTTTCCCGCAAGTTAAAAACATCTATACCGTCTACCGCCTTAAACCAATTGAGGCTGGTGAAAAAGAAGCTCAATATATCGTTGACTACTACTATAGATCAACCCAAGTATTAATTGGATTTAATATCTTCGGTGAGCCACTTAAAGAACCTTACGTATTAGAAAAAGAGGAATCCGTTAGATCATATTCCACCGAATCTAATGGAAGTTATGATTTAAGTCAGATTCCTGCTGTTACTAAATAAAACTTAATTACATCAAAGGGGCAAACAGTCTAAGTAAAGACCATAAGAAGCGTTTGCCTTTTTTAATGCGTTTATATCTTTCAGGAGTGATAAGTTCAGACTTTGCAATATTATCTAAGAAATCCTTCTTCATATCATTGATGCAAGAAGCTCCAAACAAGAAAACTCCGTTTTCCATATGAAGAAGAAGACTTCTATAGTCGAGGTTAATCGTTCCAACTGTCGCAAGATGATCATCGCAAATGAAAATCTTTTCATGAACAAATCCAGGCGTATATTCATAAACTTTAACACCTGCTCTAATTAACTTTTTGTAATAGCTGCGAGTTACACCAAAAACAATCTTTTTATCTGGAATATGCGGTACGAGAAGTTTCACATCTACTCCACGAGTTGCGGCAGTACAAAGCGCTTGTTCAAGTTCATCGTCAATAATGAGATATGGAGTCGTAATATAAAGCGTCTTTTGAGCAGCGTAAATAAGGGAAATATAGACTCTTTCGCCTACGGCGATATTATCAAATGGAATATCACCATAAGGTTGAACGTAACCATCTGTTTTATATTTGGTACCTTCTGGAAGGAAATTATCCCAATAGTATTTGCGGTTAGTGACTTCTGGAAGTGTTCCGAAATGTGAACACCAAGTTGTTAAGAATAATTGGGTTAAGGCGTAAACACCACGACCTTTAAGCATAATTGCATTGTCTAGCCAATGGCCAAAACGTTCGATGTGGTTAATGTATTCATCCGCGAGGTTAATTCCGCCAGTGAAACCAACGTGGCCATCAATTACTAAAATCTTTCTATGGTCGCGGTTATTTAACTTGACGTTTAAAAGAGGTTTAAATCTATTAAATGCGTAGCATTTGATGCCAAGCTTTGCTAGTTTCTTTGGATAACGCATTGGAAGAGTTGCAATAGAGCCCATATCATCGTACATAACTCTAACATCAACACCTTCTTTTGCTTTCTTGGCAAGAACATCTAAAATAGCATCCCAGAATTTACCTTTTTGAATAATAAAATATTCAAGGAAGATATAATGCTTCGCCTTTTTAAGCTCTTCAATCATGACTGGGAAGGCCTCATCACCAAGCTTAAAATAAGTCGTTTCAGTTTCGTCATAAATGTTAGTGCGAGCTTCTTGACGAATATAGTTAGAAATATTGAAGGCAGTATTGCCATCTTCATGCGAAATGATTTGCTCTTTATAAGCTTCGCTAGGCTCAATCATTTTTATCGCTCGTTTAATAGGAGCGACTTTGCGTTTCATTCTCTTAGTAGCGTTTTTATTGCCAAAGAGTAAATAAAATGTCGCACCGATAAGAGGGAATATTCCAACAGTGACCAGCCACAACGATTTATAAGACGTATTTGCTTCACTATTGATGATATATATCATCAAAATAAAGGTAAATGTCCAGATAATACCAAAGATAATATAAAATACCCAAACGTGTTCATCATCAATCATTCCAACAAGGAAGAAGACGATAAAAACAATAAGAGCTAATTCAGCAAGAAGAAGTAAACCTGTCCAAAATAAACGGCCAAAAATTAAACGGAAAAACTTCTTCATGTTAATTTACCTCTGGAAGTGAGCTTCTTTCAAAATCTCCGTTAGGTGAATAAGAATGATCGTATTTATAGTTATATGAAGAAATTGGTGTCTTTTCTTCTTCAGAGACAATCGTGTTCATTTCGCAATAAACACTGTGATTTAAAAGATAATCATCTTGAGCAACATAAGTTCTATGGATGATGGTTTCTTTATCTCCAGATACAATTTTGTCTGTAAAACGAATTTGATAATTACCATTTGCAAGTTCAGCAGCAAATGTAATCTTGTCATATTGAGTGTCAACATCAGGAAAATCAAGCGTTGTTCCAATCGTAAAAGCAGCATCACTTTCCATAATGCTATATGGAACTTGGCTTAATACATTTTTACGATTGGCTTCGCCAGTTTTACTATAAACAAGAACTGTATTGATGTTTTCGAAAGCGTTATCGATATAGACATATTTTTCAACTTGAGAGCCATCTTCTTCTGAATAATAACCGAATTTCTTGTAAGAGTCGACGGTATCGGCTTTATAAGAAGCAAAAACGATGGAGTTATTAAATAACTTGGTTTCAATTTCTAAGTTATATGGAGTTGGAGTTAAAACTTCATCAACAAGTTCATATTCTGTCTTGCTTAGTTGAGTTTGAATTGTTTTGGTTGAAACAATAGTTTCACTCATCTTAGCGAAACACTCTTTAACTTCATCTAAAGTTAAAGCACGGTAATATACTTCACCGGAAGTAGATCCGCTTGAACTTGGAACTTGACCAGTTGAATTAGAGGCTGGCTTTTTTGGATCTTCTGTTCCACAAGCTGTCAAAGCAAGAACAGGAAGAATTAAGAGTAATCGAGTAAATTTATTCATAGTATGTTCACTCCTTTATAGTAACGACTGCCTTTGACTCATATTTATCATCTTCACGGATAAGCTCTCCAATGGAATCGACGACAATTTTACCTGACAAAGGATTTTTTATTGAATTAATGTGACCAACTATCGTTGCGTCTACATTAGAATATTCAAATGCTAAATCACAATCGATCATTTTGCAATTTACTAATTTAAGATTCTTGCAATAGCAAAGTGGCTGATGAGAATGAATCTCACAATTAATAAAAGTGATATCTTCCGCGTACCAGGCTAAATATTCACCTTTAACAATTGAATCTTTCACCACCACATTTTTACAATGCCAGAAAGCATCTTTGGTATCGAATTCTGATTTTTCGATAACGAGATTATTAACGTATTGGAAGGAATATTTTCCTTTAAATTTAAGATTTTTAATCTTAATATCTTTTGATTCAAAGAATCCATATTGTCCTTCGATGTAGCATTTATTCACTTCAATATTATGACATCTCCACATGAATTCTTCAGAGACAAAATTGCTATTTTTAAGAACAATATTTCCGCATTCTCTTAAAGCTTTAACGCCATTAAATTTGGTGTCCACTATTGAAATATCGTTTGAATACCATAATGGAGCGCGGCAAGTATCAGCAAATTCGGATTTTGAAATATCGACTTTATTAACGTGCCAAAGCGGATAACGAAGAGCAAAAAGACTTTTCTCTACATAGATGTTACTAGATTCTTTTAAAGCGGATTCGCCATCTTCTTCGCCTTTAAAAGAAACGTTAATAAGACGTGCGTCTTTAGTGTTATATAAAGCTCGTTCTTCACCAAAAGTTTTATTCTCGATTTTTTGCATCTTTTTTCTCCCTGATTAATCCTAATGAAACTTCAACAATAAGCCTAATTGCAAAAACGAACAAAGTTGCAGTCGCGGCCACTAAATGGACATTAAGTCCATCATCTAACTTAATAATGAGAATAACGCCTAAGATAATATCGATAAAAGCGATAATCATATCAGGTATTTCTCGTTTTTCAAATTTACCATCAAAGAAAACGGTATAAAGTTCATCTAAACCACGAAGAATATCGATGATACCCCAAGCGATGCAGATGATCGAAATATCCACCTCTTTGATTGAATATAAGGCAATACAGGTCGTTATTGTTAAACCAGCCCAAACAATATGCCCTAACTTTCTTGGATTTTTGTAGCCTTTTAAAACAATATAAAGAAAAACATCAGGAATCGCACTTAGAAGCATTACGCTAATAAGGAAATAACCAAAAGGCTCATAATCTTCAAAATGAAGGATGAAGGATATTAAAAGAATAGTTGCTACCGCAAGATAGTAAGCAATTCCGATTGAACCGACGATTAAACGTTTCCTTCTTGAATTCATATAAGCATATTCTAACAAAATTATTTTATTTTGTTTAATAAATATGCTTTCTAAATAAAAAGACGGCCCAATCGAGCCGTCAATTTATCAAACTAAACAATTAGTCTTCTTTGTGAATAAGTTTGAAAAGAAGGGCTGCTAAAGCACCACCAGCAAGTGGAGCAACGATGAAGACCCAAACTTGGGCTAAAGCATCGCTAGAACCATTGAAGATGAGGCTACCAAAAGCAGTAGCTAAGCTTCTTGCTGGGTTAACGCTTGTTCCAGTTAAGTTAATACCAATAAGGTGGACAAGAGTAAGTGTTAAACCAATGATGATACCAGCGATTTTGCTAACACCTTCGTTTTTGCTGCTTGTTACGTTAAGAATAACGTAAACAAAGACGCAGGTAAGAACGATTTCAACGATGATAGCAGCGATTGTACCACCAGCGACAAAGCCATTTTCAAAGCCACCAACGATAGCGTTACAAGCATCGCCAGCAAGGCTAACATTGGCCATCTTTGCAATACCAAATAAGAGCATTGCACCAGCAAATCCGCCAACGATTTGAGCGACAACATAGACGCAGAAATCTTTGACGCTCATTCTCTTTGTAAGTAAACAACCTAAGCTAACAGCTGGATTGATGTGGCAACCAGAGACTCTACCGATTGAGTAAGCCATAGCAACGATAACTAAACCAAATGTTAAAGCAGTCGCGACTAATGAACCACCGGTGAAGGCAGCAACACCACAAGCAAAGAAAACAAGGACAAATGTACCAATGAATTCACAAATTGCTTTTTTAAATAAACTCATATTTTTCCTCCGCTAATAAGTATACCCTAAACTTTGAAAATGTTTAGTTTTTTTATTGGGAGGAAAGAATGTAGTAATAATCAACGTCAAAATATCGATCGTGGTAATAGATTTCTTCTTTACGTCTTCCTTCGTAAATTAGGCCACATTTTTCAATAACTTTTTTAGAAGCATCGTTGCCCACTAGATGAGAAGCGATAACTTTATGAATTCCTAAGGAAAATAAGAAATTAATCATCGCTTTAAAAGCTTCTGTAACATAGCCTTTGTTCCAATGCTTTTTGCCTATGGCAAAGCCAACCTCAGAATTGTTAAATATTTTATCTGGTGTTGAGCATTGAAGAATCATGCCAATAACTTCATGAGTATCATTAAGTTCAATCGCAAAAAGATATCTTTCCGCTTTTAGACAATATTCAATTGTTTTATCTAAGGTCATATCTTTTTCTTTTTCGACGTATTTATCGATGAAGAATTTTAAAACTTCTTTATCGTTATTAATGTTGATAAAGATATCGTGAACGTCTTCCTTTTTCATATAGCGGAGAGTTAGACGTTTTGTTTTAATAACGGCACTAGGATCAAATCTCATATCTAATCCTCCCAGAATTTGATCGCATCATTAAAATGACTAGACCAACAGGCTTCACAGTGTTCACCGCTTAAATCGACACATAATTTAAGATGTTTTTCATCAAATCCTTTGCTCGAAAAATACTCAAACATATCCTTGGTTCTCTCTAAGAATTTTGACTCAAAACCAACGTTCCCACTATAGAAATATAACTTATGATCTTTATCGAAATTTTCCATAGCTTTATCAAGGTAATTTTTCACATCTTTTTTATTATATAAAAAGAATCCAGGAGAAAACGATAAAGCAAAGCCAAATAAATCAGGATAATATGTGATTAAAGAAAGGGCGAAAACTCCTCCCATAGAAGAGCCCCCTACCCCAATATCTTTTCTATCATCTGAGATAGGAAAATATTTATGAATTAATGGAAGAAGTTCACGTGCGATCCACTCATATAAAAGATGCGATTCAAAATCGAGATTCTTGTCTTTTAAATATCTTCCTTCTTCAACGTTATTCATCTTGATAAATGGAAAGGAATATTCCATCGCTCTTTCAAGAGGTCTAACCGGACAATCAATTCCAACGACGATGAAAGATTTATACCCTTCTAAAAGAAACTCGTGTTGACGTTTATCAATTTCCCAAGCTCCAAATGCAGATGTATATTTATCGACGATATTTTGACCATCTGACATGAATAGAACTGGATATTTTTGATTGAAATCAAAATCTTCAGGAAGAAATACTCTTACGGTTCTTTTTGGATAATAAAGAAGAGGGATATTTACTTCCAAAGTATAAATAGAGCCATAACAAATATCGTTAGGTTTATTTAGATATAGCTTAAAAGGGCCAATGTTATTCATAGTCATTTTCGGAAAGCTGGGCAAGCTTTCTTCCCTTCTTCTTTCATTAAACCTTGCTTGTCTAATTCAAGACAACGACTAATATTGGTCTCTGTCCAATGAGACTTTTTCTTTCTTGGTGAGAATCTTTGGATAAGCACACCATCTATATTTCTGAGTGTTGAATCAATCCAACCAAAACATAAAGCCGCTTTAACAGCATCATAATAGCTCAATATATCGATGCATTTCTCAGGTTTTTGCCTAGACACTTTGACATATAGTTCCGTTTCTTTTTTAGAGTTAACTAAAAACCAAGAATATATCTCATCAAAGTTCTTAAATTCCAAGTATTGGATATTTGTTTTCACTCGCTTATTATAACAAAAACAGTACCGATTTATCGATACTGTCTTTAATTAATTATTTGTTTATTTACATTCCTACGACTTCACTTACCGGAAGTGAGAAGGCAATGCCTTGTCCATCGGTGGCTAAGCCGACTGCTTTATAAACAGCGTTGAGGATTTTATCACGGATATCTTTGCTAACTAAAATGAGGATCATATCTTTTTCAGGAGTGATGATGATTCCATATTTTTCTTCCATTGCTTTAGTACCTGTTCCACGAGCGTGAACAATAGTTCCACCTCTCGCACCTTCTTCACGGGCAGCATTCATTGCAATTTCGGAATAATTCGCGTTTACAATAACGATAATTAATTCAAATTCCATATTATTTGTCCTCCACTAGATTAGCTAAGAATTGATAAACTCTAACGCCAATAACACTGGAAAGTTGGATAGCCATTCCAATTCCTCTATTTCTTTTATTTGATGAGAAGTATTCAGATAAATCTTGCCTAATAAGAGGTATCTTATCTTCTGTTATAAATGAGACAACTATATCTTTATCAACATCTTCAATGCCTAAAAGGTTATTAATTTCTTTTGTGGCTGTTCCTTCACCAGATTGTACGAATTGCGCGCTTACCCCAACTTTCTCAAACATACGGGTAATATGTGAGCCATGTCCACTAGTAACAATCGTAATGAAAAGAAGTAACTTCTTTTGAACGATGTTATTCAAAGAAGGAAGTTCATTTTTCTCAACATTTTTCTTTTTAAATAATTTCATATTTACGACCTAGAAATTGATGATTTGAGCGTCCTCAATAGAATAGACGTGGCTACGCATAACCTTGTAGGCGTAATCGGTTTGAACTTTCTGGACTATGCCTAAAATTTGCACAGCGATAATTGGAGTCATTGCAATCATTGCTACAACCCCAAATCCGTATTCATAAACATCTTCGCCACTTCCGCCAGCGCGGTTAATGACAATGCCAATGATCATTGGAAGGACAAAAGATGTCGCCATTGGACCAGATGCTGTACCGCCAGAGTCAAAAGCAATAGCAGTATAAATATCTGGACACATAAAAGATAAAGATAATGCTAAAGCATATCCAGGAATAACAATATAAAGAATAGAGAACTTAAAGACTGCTCTTAAGGCTGCTAAAGCAATCGCGATGCCAACACCAATTGAAAGAGTTAATAAAACGGTAATTTTAGTTATTCTTCCATCGGAAACACTTTCAATTTGTTTAGTTAAAACATGCACTGCTGGTTCACAGATGATTGTTACTAGGCCAATCGCAAATGCGATTGCGATAATAACCCAATCACTTTGTAAGGCAAGATTTTGTCCAACAATGCTTCCAATTGGAGACATCGATGCGGTTGTTGCAGATAAAAATAAAGCTAAACCAACATATGTATAAGCAAAACCAATTAATAGCTTAATGATTTTATTTTTTGGAAGCTTGATATAAATAGATTGATAAATGAAGAAAATAAGTAGAATTGGTGCGATTGCAATTAGAACTTCGATTGAACTACCATAACCGGTCGATGAAGGAATAAAAGCATCTACAAATCTTTCAAAAATAGACATATTTGTAATAGCAGGAACTTCATAAGGTGGCATATTCGCATTAATCATGATTAATAACGCGGTTGAAATAATTGGGCCAACTGAAGCCATACCAACTAGACCAAAAGAGTCATTAGTCGCGTTTTTACCACCACGAACAGTTGCAACACCAGCTCCTAAAGCAAGGATGAACGGAACTGTTGCAGAGCCGGTTGTAACACCACCAGCGTCAAAAATAAATGGTAATAATTGTCTTCTATCAGGATCGATTGCGATAAGTGAAATTAACATAAATGTTAATCCATAGAAGAAGATGTACCATAATTTGAGTGACTTATGATAAATAATTCTTAAAACTCCAACGACGACAAATATACCTACGCCAATCGCGATTCCGCCTACTAAAAGGACAGCGTTAAGCGGTCCAGGAACAATTGTTACTTGTTTAGAAACAATCATGATGCTTGGTTCAGCGCATGTAATTAAAAGTCCTAAGGCAAATGAAAATAAAATAACGATGAATAAGTTCTTCTGTTTAGACAAAGAAGAACCCATATATGTACCAACTTTAGCAAGCGAAGAAGACGCACCAATTTGGAATAAAGCTAAGCCAACAATAAGAACGACCATGCCAATAAGAATCAAAAGAATATTGGTGTTATCGTTTCCATTAGTAATGCTTGCAAGGCCACTAAAATGCAAAATCAAAATAATAGCTATCATCGGAACAATTGATAGAATCGAAGATATAAACGCTTGAACGTGCCTATTATTCATACTAGATATTCTAATCGGCTTTATTATTAAAAGAAACTTTTATTTTAATAAAATTCTAATTAAACAAAATAAAAGCGCCCACAATAGTGAGCGCTAATATTTTAGATAAATTTTATCTAAGAGCTTCTTCTTTGCTATTGAAGACTTCACTTTCATCACGGTACATGAACTTGAATGGCATGACCATGACTTTTGCTCGTCCGTCTTTTTTAGAAATGACGAATGCTCTTAAAGCTTTATCGCCTTCTCTAATCCATTTATTTAAAGCGAAGAAGAGGAAGAGATAACATAAGCAACCAAGTAAGAGAATTGCACCAACGATAATGAGAGCGATTCCCCATCCTGGGAAGTTATTACTTCCACTTGGATCAACTGGTGCTGGAGCGTTTACTTTATTGATAAATGCCAATTCAGAAAGTTTGCTAACTTCAAATTTAACAACTCTATCAGCTAATTCAAACTCTTCAATGAATTCCATTTCAGAAGCATTATGGACGTGAAGGATTTTTAAATCATCAACGTTTACATCTTCTGGAACATTGATTGAAATGATAATAGTCATTCCTTCTTTAATATCAGAAGGTTGAACTTCAGTTTCAACTCCACCTTCGTTTTTGATTAATTTAACATCAAAGACTTTAACAATAGCTTCATTTTCAGCAAGCTTTGCTTCGATGGCTTCGCGTTCTGCGCTGCCTTCTTCAGCTTTGACATCAGCTTTAACTTCAACTGATAAATTGATTGTATCTGGGAATAAAGTGCCGTCTTTAGTCTCAACGGATGTACCACTTTCTTCATCGATAATGGTATCGCTACCAAATGCACCCATAGCGTCTTTGATGGCTTTAACAGCATCACTAATTTCTTTTTCAGAAGCATCTTTATTGTCTTTAACGGCTTGACCAGCAACGATTGCATCGTGTAAGGCAACCGCTTCTGCAGAAGATTTATCTTCTAATGATTCATAAAGTTCATTAGCAGCGGCAATAACTGAAACTAACTCAGATTTATCGTTTTCAGCAATTGTAACTTTAATCGATTTGACTTCTGAATCTGAGTGAGTCATATCACCAAGAGCTTTATAGTAAACAGTGTGTTCACCGCTACTTGTTGCAGTTGGAATATCTTCACTCCAGTTAACGTTATCTAAGCTAAAGCTTAACGATCCACCAGTTACAGAACCGCCACTAACTAGAGATAATGGTTCTCCAGTGTATTTTAAGCCTTCGATTGCAACTGGATCTTCATCGATAACTGCTGAAGGGTAGTTTTCAAAATGCGCACTTTTATATGTTGAAGAAGAATAATCAACAAACTCTGTTACGGTTGGAAGTCCAGTTTGTGTACCAGTATAGTCAACATTGGAATAGCCAACACCTTTAATAGAATTTAATACTCTTCCATAAAGAGCTTGTGTTGTACCAGAGGCATTAAAGTCCAAATTGCCAGAAAGATTTAAAACATCACCTGGATAAACTTCAAGATCAGAGTCTGCTTTAGCATAAAAGCCATATTTGCCTGAGGCATTGACTGTTCCACCTTTAAAAGCTGTTGGTTGATCACAAGATCCCATATAGATCCCATAGGAAGTAGAAACATTTGTAGGAGCTTGGCCAATAAGTGTGCCGCCAGACATTTCAAAACCATATTTTGTACTAGCACCTATGTCAACGCCTCTACATGAAGATGCTGTTCCAATGCCGGCGATTCCTGTGACGGTTCCTCCTGAAATTTTGTTGTCACTTGATGCTGTGCCATCTGGGTTAAATCTCAAGCCATAGCTATTTCCTTTTCCTGTGATAGATCCACCGGAAATATCAGATCCACCATAAAGTAATACGCCACAGTTACCAGAATAGTTATGACCTGATTCAAATTCAAGGGTAGCTGTTTTGTTTATAAGTCTCATACGGAATTCACCGCCATAGGAGCTGGTACTTACATCAGGAGCTCTAGTTTTAAAAGAGCCAGTACCCGTAAACTCACAATAATAGTATTCTGAAGCAGAAGCGCCAGCATCTTTCGGATAGAATCTTGCAGCGTTATAGTCCCAAGTACCATATGCAGGTGCTTCTGATGACTCAGCCAAAGTGATGCTATTATTACCAATAAGTTCAATTTTAAGATTCGTTTTAAGAGAGTAAAGAATCCCGTAACGAATCCAACCAGAGCCATGATACGGTGCACCATCACCGTTATAATGGAAATTAGTGAGTGTTAAAACATTTGGATTACCTGCATTAAATACCGCGCTTCCTTGAACATGTCCCGGATCATCTTCTTCATTGAAAGTAGAATCTGCGACCATGTTATGTGTACCAATATAGAAAGAAATGGGGTCAACGCTTGAAGGAGCGGCCTTTACGTCTTTTGCACTATTTGGAGCAAAAGCGGCAATAGATCCTGCAGCACTTAAGACTAATGCGCCCGCGAATAAATAGCCAAATAATTTTTTCATAAATCGTCCTCTTTTTATCAATATAAATTTAGACTATGTCTATTCTACAAATATGCGTGTCACAAAAGTATCACTAAAACACTTTAGAAATGTAAATCTTGTATAGGTGGTTGCAGTAACAAATAAAAAGGACACTTGTGTCCTATTATGTTCTTTGGCTTTAAATAATCATTTTTCAGCACCATTTTACAATATGGCCAATATTTAAATCCGAAAATTCTGTCTGTTCAAAGATATCACTACCTCTAATTTCGAAGCCATATTTCGTAATGTAGAAATGATAATAACCCTCATCATCATTCCACAATTCAGGCTCAATCCACTCAGGTTCCTCATCTTCGTTAGGAATTGTATATAGATATTGGGTTTTTGTTTTCATAGGACCTTTTAAATCTTCATTACGAATATAACTATCCTCGTCAGCTAAAACAAAGTTGTTTTCTCCGTCGTTATAGACATTGAAATAAGTAAAGATGCGGCCTTCAAACCTAAACTTCTTTTCCTCTCGAACAGGCGTATCACCAATATATATAGCAGTATACACAGTGCTGCCACCATTTCGCCTACATGAAACAAGCGCCAACAAAGTTGATACAAGCAATGTTATGCGAAATATAGATGCTTTATTCATAATTTAATTATACAAAATAAAAATGATTCGGCTATAGGGGTCATTAACCTCGAGCGTTTGAATCATTTCTCTAATAATGCAATAAACCTGCAGACTTAAATCAAGTGGTTTCTATAAAATAGAATTTTGTCCATAACCTTTTATCGGAGGGCGCAGCTTCCTGCTAGCAACAAAGAAAAAAGGACACAAAGTGTCCTATTATGTTCTTTGGAAATAAGCTCCAAGATTAATACAAATGTTACAGTTTCCGAAAAATATGTTACAAACGCCTTCAATGATGTTACAAAACCGTTTGCAAATGTTACAAATCAATCAACTATTTCTTTTAAATAATCTCTTAGTTTAATTACATCTTCTCTACCAAGGCATATTTTTAAGTAATTACCAGTCAATGCACCCTCATCCCAAAAGTGTATGCACCAATATGCCTCAATGTCTGCAATTTCGTGCCCTTTAGCGATGTATAAATATCGCTCATCTTTTCGTAAGTCTTTTTCGGTTATTAATTCAAAACTAAAATCTGGTTCCCAAAACTCTATTTCTAAGTCTTCTTTCAATTGACCATCTAATAATTTTTGAAGATTATCAAGTAAGTATTCGATTTCTTCACACGCTAATATTTCACTGTTTTTGACAGAATAATTTAGCCATGTACCAGAAACAAAAGAGCAAGAACATTCACACCATTGTGGATTATCTTTATTTTTTGTTTTTTTGTATCCTTTTATTTCAAAAGAAATGTTTATGCCTTCAGCATTAAGAATAAATTCCATGTCTAAATTCTA
>CADBNT010000081.1 GCA_902796125.1 uncultured Erysipelotrichaceae bacterium
ATTCGGCGGTTTAAAACAAATGGAACCAATGGATGATTATGGAAACTTCCTTTTAGACTATTCAGTTTATGATGCTAAAAGAGCAGGCTTCTCCAGCGTTGTCTTTATTATTAAGAAAGAATTCTTTGAAGCGTTTAGAGATTCAATCGGAAAACGTGTAAGTAAGATTATTAAAGTTGAATACGCCTTCCAAGATTTAAACGACCTTCCAAAAGGATATAAAGTTCCTGAAGGTAGAGAAAAACCATGGGGAACAGCGCATGCTATCTATGCAGCAAGAGATTTAATCAAAGAGGATTTCATCATCATCAACGGTGATGACTTCTATGGCAAAGATACTTATAAGATTGCCTATGATTATTTAGCAAATCTTCCAAAAGGAAGTATTGGAAAATACGCGAATGTTGCTTTCCAAGTTAAAAACACAATGACTGAAAACGGTTCTGTTAAAAGAGGCGTTGCCTTCTCTAATAAAGAAGGATATCTCACTCGTTTAGTGGAATCTTCCATTGAAAGAAAAGGAAATATTATTTCTGCGACACCTCTTGAAGCAAAAGATGGTGGAGAATTTGAAGTAAAAGAAGATGATTTAGTTTCAATGAACTTATTCTGTTTTACTAAAGACTTAATTGATCACTTAAAAGAAAAATTCCCAGTTTGGCTTGATGAATTTATCAATGTTCCAAAAAGCGAATTCCTTATTCCTACAGTAGTGGATGAACTTGTTGGTGAAGGTAAAGCTAGCTTAAAGCTTTTATCCACCCCATCAGTCTGGTTTGGCGTTACTTATAAAGAAGATAAGCCAGGCGTAGTGGCATCGCTAAAGAAGCTCGTGGAAAAAGGAGAATATAAAGAAGGTTTATATTAATATAACTACAACTTTGATTTGTAATAGAAAAAGTATGGTTATAGAATATAAAATAGGAAACTAATTGGAGGAAAACATTATAATGAAAAAAGGTTTATTAGTTACCACATTATTCGCTGCTTCGGCTCTTTTGTTAGCGAGCTGCGAAAAAACAATCAGCTTTGAAGAAGCCAAGAAACACTGTGATGACAACTTCACAAATACCGAATCAAAGTTATTTGATGTCCACACAGTTACTAAAGTTACAAAATCCGAAGGCGTTTTTGAGAGCATGTACAAAGTTGGCGAAAAAACTGATGATGAAAGCGGCAAATTTGATGTTATTACATCTGGTTATGTCGATGCCATTGGCGACAAAGCAACTTACAAAGTCGACGGCAAGAAATTAAGCGTTGAATATTCTCTCGGCGTTAAAGAATTCTTAGCCGAACAAGGCGTTGAACTTGGTGAAGGCGATGAAGCTTCTGGTTCTATCTTTGCTAAATCTTCTACCGATGAAGAAGGATATCCAGCAAGTCAATATGAAAAGATTGATGAACTTCACTTCAAGGCAACATTGTATGGCGTCTCTGTTGAAGGTACACTTTCATTAGAAATGACAGTTACCTATACTGCTAGACCAGCTAACTAATTAAGTTTCTAAACAAAAAACTGCAGCACTTCGGTGCTGCTTTTTTCTTTGAAAAATGACATAATACACTCATGTCACTAGTAAGAGTTAAAGATGTAATGTTTAACTATTCTGATAAGGAACTCTACTCCGGAGTATCTTTTCAGCTTAACCAAGGTGAGCATGCTGTTTTAGTTGGTCAAAATGGTTCAGGGAAGACAACTATCTTTGATCTACTTACTAAGAAACTTGTACCTGATAAAGGTAGCGTAGAATGGACTCCTGGTATCACCTATTCATATCTAGACCAACATTACAAAGTAAACGATAACTTTACCGTTAAAGAATTCTTAGAACAAATCTATAAAGATTTATTTGTGTTAGAAGAGAGAATGAACGCTCTTTTTGAAAAGGGTTCAAATCCAGATGATCCTAACTTTGAAAAATATCTAGAACAAGCATCTTCTATAAACGATGAATTAATTCAGAAAGATTTCTATTCTATTAAAGAAAGAATCAATAAAGTTATTATTGGTTTAGGAATTTCAAAAGACTATTTAGACACTCCATTAAATAAACTTTCTTCTGGGCAAAGAGAAAAGATTTATCTTTCCAAAATGCTTTTAGAAGAAAATGATGTCTTACTTCTTGATGAACCTACTAACTATCTTGATGCGGTGCATGTTAAGTGGCTTTCCGAATATTTACAAAATTATCCAAAAGCCTTTTTAATTATCTCTCATGATGAAGCCTTTTTAAGTGAGATCGCTAATGTGGTATTTTCTTTAGAAAATAGAACCATTGAAAGATACAAAGGAAATTATCAGTTTTATAAAGAACAATCTCTTATTAGAAAAGAGCAATATAAGAAAGATTATGAAGCTCAA
>CADBNT010000082.1 GCA_902796125.1 uncultured Erysipelotrichaceae bacterium
CAAATTCAACAGAATCATATCTTTTAAAAGAAAATCCTGTTGCCGTTTTGGCATTTTTGCCAAAATAGCCTTCGACAGTATCTACTAAACCACCAGTCTCTCTAACAATTGGGAGAGTTCCATATCTTTGAGCAATGATTTGGCCAATGCCACAAGGTTCAAACGATGATGGCATAAGGAAGAAATCACAACCCGCGTATACTTTATGCGCGAGTGCATCGTTATAGCCAATGTAGATTCCTACATTATCTGGATTTGCATCGCGTAGTTTTTGGAATGCAACTTCAAGATCGTGTTCACCACTACCTAAGACGATAATGCGGCCGCCTTTACCAAGGATATGAGCTGCGTTAGACAAAACTAGATCAATGCCTTTTTGGAAAGTAAGGCGAGAAACAATACCAAATGTTGGAGCGGTAGTTTCCGATAAATGGAATTCCTTCATCATAGCGTTCTTATTTGCTTTTTTAGCAGTGACGAATGCTGATGGAGTGTATTGCTTAGCAATTTTAGTATCCTTTGCAGGATTAAATTCAACTTCATCTACTCCATTGACGATGCCAACAAAATCATCTTTACGGAGTTCTAAACAATAGTTTAGTTTATGAGATAAAGTGTATGTTAATAATTCATTTCTATGAGTTGGAGAAACAGTTGTAATCATATCAGCGTAATAAATCGCTGCTTTTAAAGTGGAAACCATTCCTTCAAATCTGACGTTTCCATAATCATAAAGGTAATCGTCTAAACCATAGAAATTGTTGAGGAAGTATTTATCGATAAATCCTTTAAAAGCTGGATTATGAATTGTAAGAACAGATTTCACTCCCTTGAAGAATTCATCGTTTCTAAGTTTTTCTTTAAGTAAGCAAGGAATCATACCAGCTTGCCAGTCATGAACGTGAATGATGTCGGGACGATAATTAATTTCTTTAAATAACTGTAAAGCTGCTAAAGAGAAGAACGCAAAGCGTTCGCCATCATCGTTATGCCCATACATGCCATCACGGTTAAAATAATATTCGTTATCTAAAAGATAATATTTAATGCCATCAATAAGCGTTTCAAAAACACCACAGTATTGATTTCGCCAGCTCATGGCAATATTGTAGTTACGTAAATAATTGACCTTAACGTTTGGATTGTTCTTGATTTGCTTATAGTAAGGAAGAACAATGACTGTTTCTACGCCATTAGCATTAAGTTCACGTGACAAAGAATATGTAACATCAGCGAGACCCCCGCTCTTACAAAGTGGATTAGCTTCGCTAGTAATCATTGCAATTTTCATTTTACGAGTTGTCCTTGTTCAATATAGATAGGATCTTCTTTAGAAGCGACCACCTTTGATCTTGGAGCAAAGTGCGCATATTTATCTACGACTGCGTTTTCAACATGTGCGCCTTCGTCCACGTAAGAAGATGTGAGGATGATGGAGTTTTTAACCACCGCACCTTTCGCAATATGAACATTACGAGAGATGATAGAGTTTTCAACTTTGCCATCAATAACCGCACCATTAGCGATATATGACTTCTTAACTGAAGCATGCTCGCCATAAAGGGCTGGTTTAGTGTTGTGTGATAAAGTATAGATTGGCCAATCTGGTCTAAAGACCAAATCAGCAATATCTTTGTTGCCTAATAATTCAAGGCTATATTTGATGAAGTGATTCAACGAATCGAAACATCTTGCATAGCCATCATATTCATAGCCAAATACTTTAATCTCTTTATCCTTGAGGAGTTTAGCAAATACTTTCTTTAAGGAATTTTGGCTTGAAAGTGAGGAATTATGAAGGATGTTATGAAGTAAAGAATATGAGAAGACATATGTTTCTAGAGAAACAGTTGCCTTAGCATCTTTGCCAGAGTTTTTCTTAGTGGAAAGAATGACTCCATCTTTAACTTTTAAAACATTGCTATGAAGGAAGTTGGCATCAGCGTCTTCAACGTTTTTATAAACGACTGTAACATCTGCGCCACTTTCAATATGTTTCCTAACAACATCTTTTAGATTAATTGTTGTGATAATGTGAGCAGGTTGAATTACTACGTAATCCGCACGAGCTTCATAGAAAACCCAATCGTTTTCAGCTAAAGCACAAATGTCGTTATTAACTTTTGGGTTTTTGATACCTTTCTCATTTATGAGAATGTTTTGACGGCCAATCTTCGTGTTATTGACCCATGATTTAAGTGAACCAACATGCTTTGCAACACTTCTAAAGTTTTCTTTAACAAGAATGGAAAATTCATCAATGTTAGAGTTAGTGAAATTAGAAAGGGCAAAATCCATGATCGCAAATCGACCAAGGAATGATGTAGAAGCTAAAGTTCTCTTTTCGGTTAAACCACCTAAAGAAGGTGAATCATAGAGATTCAAAATGCCAATAATCTTACTCATGTGCTTTCACCTTTCTTGAATAGAGGACAACTTCACCATCAGGTGCACTTACTTCCTCATCTTCATAAACAACTGCGTCTGGAGCAATAACGGCGTTACGGACTATTGCACCTTTTTTAATTAAAGCACCAGTCATAACGACGGAGTTTTCAACAACTGCTCCTTCTTGAATTTGGGTTTCATTTGAAATAACTGAATGGTTAACATTGCCAGAGATAACAGCGCCTTGATTAACAAGACTATCTTTGATAACAGCCTTCGAGCCAATAAATTGTGGGTGAGAATATGTATCTTCACCATAAATCTTGTTGCCATTCATAATGGTATCGATGTTTGTATCTTTGCTGGAGAGCAATAAATCCATATTTGCTTCATGAAGTGACTTAATAGTTCCAACGTCTTTCCAATAGCCTTTAAATTCATAAGCTATAAGCTTTCTTTCATCTTCTAGCATGGCTGGAATGATATTTTTACCAAAGTCGTGGGCAGATTTTTCGTCTTGAGCGTCCCTAATCAAATACTTTCTAAGGACACGGTAATTGAAGATATAAATACCCATACTCGCTAAAGTGGAATTTGGGTGAGCTGGTTTTTCGTGGAATTCAGTAATTTCACTCTTTTCATTCGCTGTTAAAATGCCAAAGCGAGGAGCTTCCTCAAGTGGAACGTTATAAACAGCGATTGTGCAATCAGCTTTATTATCAATATGCTTTTTAAGCATTTCAGTATATGTCGTGCAGTAAATATGATCGCCAGAAAGAATGAGAACATATTCGGCATCAACACTATCAAGGAAATCGAGGTTGCAATAAATTGCATCTGCTGTCCCTTTAAACCAAGATAAACCTTCTTCTGTTTGGCGAGGTGTAAGTGTAGTTGTAAGTGAACGCACTCCATTAAGACCCCATTTTTCGCCATTACCAACATATTGGTCTAACGCGACTGATTCATATTGCATAAGCACGCCAACGGTATTAATACCTGAGTTAGCGCAGTTAGAAAGTGGAAAGTCGATGATGCGATATTTAGCACCAAAGGAGACAGCTGGCTTAGCAATCTTTTTGGTTAAAGCTTCTAAACGAGTGCCCTTTCCGCCGGCAAGAATCATAGCGACGATTTTTTCTGCCATTGTAATACCTCCATTAAAATACAACACAAAAATACATTTTTGCTCGACTATTTTAGCATATTAAAAGCATTTGTGCTCTTTATTTTTAATAAAGTTATAAATTAGATAACAATAAGATAGAAAACGATGGTAGATAGAATAACTAAAGAACCAAGGATTGTAGAGCTTAGAGTCACTATTCCTTTCCAATTCTTTTCGTGGATATATCTATCAATATCTATTGTTTGTATTATCCCAAAGCCGAATACAATTGGAACAATATATCTAAAGTCCATCGTACAGCCGAATGGATAACGAATATTGAATATAACTTGAGCACCATATTGAGTAACGATGATAGTAATCGCTGAAACAATCAAAAGGAAGTTCTTTTTGTCTGGCTTAATCATATAAATAATGAAGTTTGCTAAAGCGAGTAAAACGAACAAATAATTAAGGGTTGAAGCAAAGATTGCAAGAGCATCCGCGTTCATGAAATTAAACTCACCAAATAAGGCGCTTCTAATTGTGAAATTAAATAAGTTGTAATTGATAAAAGTATTGCCGTAAACGACACGGTAAAAATCATTGAATTCAAAGATATTGATAAAGCGGTTAAAGAAGCTTACATCACCATGATAAAGATCTGATTCTTCATTGATTGGATAGACATATCCGATAGGTTGATCAAAGCGCACTTTTGCGTAAATTTGGAACCAGAATCCAAGGGCAAAAGACACCACTAAAAGCACTGAATATTTTATTAATAAACTAGCCCATAACGGGAAGCCTTTTTCATTCTTTTTATTCTCTTTAATAGACTTATAAAAGTCTAAAATAAAGAATACTGCTGGAAGTAAAGCGATGATTGCACCTGATAATTTCGCCATCATAGCAAGGCCAACACTCACAGCAATTCCCATGACATTAAACCATGATTTTTGATAATAATATCTAAATGTGAAATAGATAGTCATAAAGCAGAAGAAAACACAAATTGGATCGTTATTTTCTTGAGCGGCAAATTGCACTAATCTTGGGAAGAATATAACAAAGCAAACGCCAAAGATTTTAGCAATCTTATTTACGTCTAAATGATATAAAATCTTGATAACAAAATAGCAAAGCAAAACCATGAACATACAAGTCATAATTTGCGTAGTCTCAAACATCACGTGCATGCTTGAAGTATCGAATTGATGTTCAACATCTAAAAAGAGATTACTGAACTCTAAAAATGGTTTAAAAGCGTGCATCCAACAGGACTGCAAAAATGCTGTTAGAGGTGGATGATAAAACTGATAGACATTTGTCTCAGGAAGTCCGCCTGTTTCATAAATGATCCAAGCGTAGTTTTCATGTCCATCTCCATATGGAGTGACTGTATCGTGTTGACGGTAGTTATAAGGCGTAATAAGCATGTAAGCAACGCGCACAACAACTGCCAAGATAAATAACATGAGAAGCAAGGTTTTCATGTTAAGTTTCTTATATCTATATAAGATGATGCCTGTAATTATCCACGCTAAGATAAGCGTATAAATATAGATTCTAGATGCTAAACCATCCACCACATTTGGGATGCGGTAATATGGCTTAAAAATTAGATAAGAAACAGCGATAAAAACTAACGCACCAAAAAGCCACGCTAAATCAATCCATATGCGCTTATTATTTCTACAGAAATCACTTATTCTTTTCTTCATGATAATCCTTTTCGGTATTTACATTCCAAAGGTCATCGACGTTATATTTATCTTCACCTAAGATAATGGAAGCTGCTACCATCGCTGTAACCATAGAATGGTCCATATTGTTATATCGATGTTGACCATTTCGACCAACGCAATAGAGGTTACTTATTGATTTAAGATGATCTTCCACCACTTTAAAATCTTTATAGACGCCAAAGTAAGCTGGATATGCTTTCTTAACTTTAAGACAGCAACTATCTAAAATATTATCTTTTTTAACTATGTTAATCTTTTCCATTTCCTCAATGGCAAAGTTAATAAATTCATCACTTGGTTTACTCCAAAGTTCATCGCCTTCATTAGCGAAATATTCAAGTCCCACGAACATGGAGTTTTCATAATCTTTAACCATGTATGGAGACCAGTTATTGAAGATTTGAAGTCTTCCAACTTTAACGTCTCTTTCTTGAATATAAATCCAACAATCCGGAACAGCTTTATTCAAAGTTGGAATCTTCGTGTTATTTTCAATCTCAAGTTTAGAGACAAGTAAACCAACCGTGATAAAATCACGATACATGAGATTTACAGCGATTTCATAAACTTTTGGATCGATGCTAGATTTATCGAAGCATTCATATAAATCCTTAATTGCCATGGAAGAGATATAAGCGTCCGCGACGTATTCTTTATCTCCGGCAATAAGAGACTTAATTTGTCCATCTTTTAAATTAATCTTATTAACACAGGCATTATAAATAATCTTTCCACCCATTTCGGTAATCTTTTTCGCCATCAACTCATAGAGTTGTCCTGGTCCATATTTTGGATAATTGAACTCTTCAATAAGGGATGTTTCAACTTTCTTGGAACCAAATAGTTTTTTAAATGGTTTTGCAAGAACTGAGCCAATGGCTTTCCACATTGAAAGACCTTTAACTCTTTGCGCGCCCCAATCAGCGGATATGTTCTCTGGAGATACACCCCAAACCTTGGTGGTGTAATCTTTAAAGAACATTTCATATAGAGGTTTACCAAATCTATTGATATAGAAATTCTCTAAATTAGTTTCAGGAAGTTTATGAAAGCATGAAGCGATGTAGCCCCATCCTGCTTTCCATGTATTTTTAAAACCCATATTCTTAAAGGTTCTAGCCTTTAATGAAATAGGATAATCAAAGAACTTTCTTAAGAAGAAAATACGAGAAACGCGGTGTCTAGTTAAAAAGACTGCATCTTCTTTTTCTGGATCTGGTCCACCACTAACTAAAGAAGAATTTCTTTTTAAAAGAATATCGTCTTTACTAAGTGAGCCTTGAACAGGCATAATCTCTTTCCAAAGATTCATAACTCTTTCATCTTTAGAGAAGAAACGATGTCCGCCTAAATCCATTCTATTTCCTTTATAGTTAAAGGTACGCGAAATACCACCGATATTCTCGCTGCCTTCAAGGATAATAACTTCTTTAGAAGGGTCGCTTTTTAAAATCTCATAAGCTGCAGTAAGTCCAGCTGGACCAGCGCCGATAATAACGACCTTTTTTACGTTCATATGTATAATTCTAATACAACTATTATTTTTTATAAATAATTTGATAGAATATAAACATGTCGAAACGAGACGAAAACGAGAAACTGAGAATATCTTCAAAAAGAATTGTCTTTATCTTCATTCTTTTATTTGTTGTTTTTGAAGCTATTTTCTATATCTCTTTCCAATATCAAAACTTCTGGCCACTAGAAACATCATTTTATTTCTATACTCCAGCCTTACTTCTTTCTAGTGCCTTCTTTTGCTATATCTCTATTACTAAAACATTCTATTTAGTAGATAAAAATCGCATACTTCACGCAAAGATGGGTAAAGAATATATTTATCGTTGGTCAGATATCATCTACATCGATGAAGAATGGTCTAAAAAGCATAAAATGCTTTTATTTTATTTAAATGATGGGAAAGGTCGTTACCTTGCCTTTGATAAACAAGGTATCATTTATGAGTATGCAATGAAGTATTGTAAGCTCATTTCTTATGAGGAATTTATTGCGCGTTTCCCAAAAGTAAAACTTTAGTTTACATATCTAAAAAGACGTGATAAAATAGCACGTGCTTTTCAAAGAATGAGAGGTTAAATCAATGTCAAGAGTTTGCCAAATGTCAGGTGTCGGTCCAAAAAGCGGAAACAATAGAAGTCACTCTATGATTGCTACCCGCAGAGTTTGGAACGCCAATTTACAAAAATACAAAATTAACATCAACGGAAAAACTGTTACTGTCAAGATGACAGCCAGAGCTCACCGTGCGTTAGTTAAAAACGCTAAATAAGGTAGTTAATTTATAATTAAAAACTCCGAGCGATCGGAGTTTTTTTGTTTACATATGTATTAAGGATATAAAGAAGACAACTTCACTTAAGAAGATTGAAAAGATGATGAGCCACTCACTAAAGGCAAGTGGGAAAATCTTTGGTCGATCATAACTGATTGACCCATCTTTATTAGTAATCTTTTCAAGTTTAGTCCAGTCTTTAAGTTTTGGATTAAAAGCAATAAATAAATCAAATAAAGCTGCTAAAACAAAGATAGCAAAGCAGCCAATCGCTAATGGACTTCCTTCATTAAAGCGGTTATAGACGTTAAAGGTAAGCATTGAAAATAAAGCGGAAATAGATGAAGAAAGGAATGCTAAAGCAATCATAATTGTCACAAGCAATGTGTGAGTCTTAATAAATTTAGCCTCAAATAAATGAATGCTTGTAACCATAATTCCAGCCATTCCATATAAGCAGGCATTTAAAATAGCAATCCATGCTAATTCACTAAATTCACCAATAAGAGGGACGATAACAAATATAGGCGCAAAACAAAGACCTGAAAAGATAAATAACAAGACCTTATAAATCTTTGATTTATCTTTGTGCATTGTTAACACTTCATATGGGAAGTTTCTAAGGAATGAATATTGCATTTCTGCATCGCTTTTATCAAGTAAAAATCTAACGACAATAAGCGCAGCAAAAATAGCAATAAAGGTAACAAATAAAACTACCCAAACTAGATTAACCGCAATCATCTTAAAGTTTTAATCCTTTCAGCAATATCTTCGTGGCCAAATAAATATGAACCAGCAACCAAAATATCTGCGCCAGCTTCTCGGCAAAGCTTTCCAGTTTCTCCGTTCACGCCACCATCAACTTCAATTAAACAGTTAAGGTGATGGCTATCGATATATTCGCGTAGCACTTTAATCTTTTCTAGAGCACTTGGAATAAACTTTTGTCCACCTAATCCTGGTTCGACTGACATTACTAAAATTAATTCAAGCTTGTCTAAATATGGAAGAACACTTTCAACCTTTGTATTTGGTTTAAGTGATAAGCCAGCTTTACAGCCTCTTCTATGAAAATCATCGATGATAGCGGTAACTTTAGCTTTATCAAAGTCCACTGCTTCAATATGAAATGTGACGAGGTCTGCACCAGCATCAATAAATTCTGGTCCTTCGATTTCTGGATCAACAACCATGATGTGAACATCATTCACCATCTTATGAGTTTTAGCAAATTCTCTAACTTGCTCAGAGGTATAAGACTTATTAGGAACAAATTTTCCATCCATTACATCCCAGTGAATATATTCTGCTCCTAAAGATTCGACGAGTTTAATTTCTTCGCCTAATCTAGTTTTATCAGCGGCAAGTAAACTTGGTGAGATTAGATTTTTCATTTTGAATACCTCTCATTACGATATTTTAAATCACTTAAGAGTTTAATATATATCTCATAACCTTCTTTAGAAAGGTTTCCTTTAGATATTTTCTCTTTAATTTTACATTGTTTTTCATTTTGATGAAGGCAATTTGAGAAATAACATTCGGTGTAATATTTGTTATATCCTGGGAAAAACTGCGCTAAATCTTCTTTAAATAATTCAAGATCTAAAGCCGAAAATCCAGGAGTGTCTCCAATAAAACCTTCATTAAAAGGAAGTAGGATTACTTCTTTGGTTTGATGTTTACCTCTTCCTCTAGCTTCAGAATAGCTTCCAATCTTTCTTTCGAATTTCTCATCAAGAAGATTTAAAAATGAAGATTTACCAACGCCGGTTTGACCCATAACAATTGTAGTTTTACCTTTGGTAACTTCTTTGATTTTATTTAAATCAGAGTCATCTTTTTTAGAGATGCTAAACACTTCGATATCGAGTTTATTTAAGTCTTCTATAAGGCTATTAAGTTCACTTTTATCTTTAAGTAAATCAAGCTTAGTAAATAACACTTTAGCCTCAATGCCGTTCATATTAGCGTAAGTCAAAAACTTATAGAGGAGTTCTTTAGAAAGATCTGGCTCCACTACCGACATTGTTATAAGAAGTAAATCAATGTTCGCAGACCTTGGACGGATAAGCTCATTTTTGCGTTCTAAAATCTCAGTGATAACAAATTCGTTTTCGTCAAAGTTAACGTTATCACCAACGCATAAATGTTGCTTTTTAAACTTAAATATTCCCTTTGGGAATACGTTATATGTTATTCCATCAACATAGATGGTATAAATTCCACCGGCTGTGCTAACAATTTTGCCTTTCATTATTTAAATCCAAAAATTCTTTTAAAGATGCCTTTTTTCTCTTTGAAGTTATCTTGATTAGCCATCGCTTTTTTCACTGCTTCAAGCATAGCGGCAGCACTTTGATACCTATCTTTAGGATTCTTTCGGCAAGCCTTTTGAATAATGCGGTCGATTTCTTTCGACACCATAGGCGTATATTTAGAAACGCTTGGGAAAGGTTTCTTGATTTGAGAAATTGCAATATCGACAGCATGGCCTTCTTCAAAAGGAAGTCGACCTGTAATAAGTTCAAAGAAAGTAACGCCTGCTGAATAAATATCAGATTGAACTGAGGCAGGTTTGCCTTGGCAAATCTCAGGAGCGAGATAGAAAACTGAACCAACGATTCCTTTTTCAGTCTTTGTTTCTTCTGGATTTGCTAAAACAGCAATACCAAAGTCAGCAAGTTTAACTGTGCCATTAGGCAAATAGAAAATATTTTGTGGTTTGATATCACGATGGATGATGCCATGTTTATGGATATAATCGATAGCATCAAGTAGTTGAATCATGACTTCGCAGGATTCATATACAGTAAGTTGAGTTAAAAACTCAAGTTTTTCATATAAAGTTTGACCTTTAATATATTCGTTAACTAAATAAGGCCTATCATCGATAACGCCTTGGTCATAAACGCGGATGATGTTTGGGTGTTTCATTGCTGCACAAGCAGCGGCTTCTCTTTCGAAACGTTCAACGTTCTCGTGGTTATCAAGAAGTTCTTCACGCATGATTTTAATGGCCACAATCTTCTTAGCGACAAAATCAGTAGCTTCAAAAACTTCCGCCATACCGCCAGTACCGATACGACCGGTTATACGATAACGATTGTCAATTCGATCACCGATTTTAATCATTATCACTAGCCTCCCATAAAGCGACAGCGATATTATCTGAACCGCCATTTCGCTTTGCGATGCCAATTAAAGTATCGATTTTTTGATCGATGCGGTCATTGGTGTGCACTGCACTATGAATTTCTTTTTCAGTCGCATTATTATAAAGACCATCACTACAAAGTAGGACAGCGTTTTTAAGGTTTTGATACACGTGTAAAGAGAAAGAAACTGATGGGAAGGAACCTAAAGCATTCATGAGAATGTGTCTTTCAGGAGAGGTTGCCATCTCTTCTTTGGAAATCTTGCCTGTATGGTAAAGATAATCAACGTAAGTTTGATCTTCGCTTAATTGTCTTAAATCACCATATCTTACAAAGTAAGCACGTGAATCACCGATATTAAGAATGAAGATTTCTTCTTTATAGAAAAGCGCTAAAACAATGGTTGTGCCCATTCCTTTATAGGCTGGATTTGCTTCAGCTTCTTTATAGATTTGTTTATTGATGGCACGAACTGTTCTACTAAGCCAAGCACGAACGTGGAATTTTGATCTAAATCCACCAAGTTTTCTAAATTCATCAGAAAGAATCTCGATTGCTAGTCGAGATGCATAATCTCCTTTGTTGTGACCGCCCATGCCGTCGCAAACACAAAGAAGAACGTTCCCACTAGCGTTTATAAGAGAGATTGCTTGGTCTTCGTTAGTGACACGAACGCAACCAATATCGGTTTTAGAACCAAATTGTCCTTTAATGTTTTTGTTTTTCATAATGCTCTTTTGCCCTCAACTGCCCACATGCAGCATCAATATCATTTCCAAATTCTTTGCGAACTGTCGTATTGACCCCATGTTTCATTAAATACGAGAAGAATTCATGCACCGCTTTATCCGGTGATCTAACAAACGAATTTTCATCAACCGGGTTATATGGAATTAAATTAACGTATGCTAAGGTGCCTTTAATAAGTTTAACTAACTCTTTAGCACATTCAAGAGAATCATTGACATCTTTGAGCATAATATACTCAAAAGTTACTCTTCTTCCCGCTGTTTTTTCATAATATTTGACCGCATCCATAAGTTCTTCCATTTTATATCCTTTGGATATCGGCATTATTTTATTTCTAATCTCATCGTTTGGAGCGTGAAGCGAAATGGCGAGGTTAGTTTGTAAACCTTCTTCAGCATATTTTCTAATTCCTGGGACAAGTCCACAGGTTGAAACGGAAATATGTCTCGCTCCAATTGCTAAAGCTTTTGGATGATTAACGATGCGGATAAAATCCATTACATTTTCGTAGTTATCAAATGGCTCACCAGTACCCATAACAACAATATGAGATACGTGTTCACCTTTTTCTTCAAGAATCTTATTCATAACGATAACTTGACCAACAATTTCATGAACTTCTAAGTTTCTCTTCTTTTTAAGAAGACCTGAAGCACAGAAAGCACAAGCCATATTACAACCAACTTGGCTAGATACACATATCGCGTTCCCGTATCGATATGGCATCAAGGCTGTTTCGATTTTATTGCCATCTTCAAGTTCTAGAAGGAGTTTAATGGTTCCATCTTTTGATTCTTGTTTTTTATAAACAATCGGAAGATTTAAACAAAAGTCACGATTAAGTTCTTCACGAAAAACTTTAGAGACATCACTCATCTCATCAAAAGATGAAGCTTTCTTTTCATAAATCCAAGTGAAAAGTTGAGTGGCCCTATATTTCTTTTGGCCCCTTTCAACCATTAAAGCTTCAAGCTTAGATAATTCTTGTCCGTATAAGTTAATCATAATTCGTTACTTTTTCTTTTAAGCACTGCGTAATATAAACTGGAATTAGATTCATCAAATGGGAAATGTTGTTTCTCTTCAACTAGTTCAAATTCAGTATGGTTATTTAAAAATTCTTCTATGATTAAGCTAGACTCTTTTTTGTTAAGAGTATCTACTATGTAGATAAGTAAGCCTTCTTGCATAATATAAGGTGCGACAAGTTCTAATGATTTTCTTTCCCCTTCAATTAAAGAATCAAGATTCTCTCTATTAAAGTGGATAAGATAATCAGGATATTGGGCAATCTTATCGAACGAAGAAGAACTAGGGAAAACATAGAAAAGTTCTTGTTTGCCAGATATACCAGTCTTCATGCCAATCTCATCTTTGGCGTTAAATAGGTTAACGTTTCTTGCTTTAAAGATACGGATTTGACGAAGGATTTCTGGTCTTTCATCTATTGATGGCACTGCTAAATTGATGCCAACTTCTAATTTAGATCTAACAATTAATTCATGAACAAAAGAATTATCTGCTCCTGAATATAAACTAATTTCGTTTAATAACTCATTTTGATATTTATCAATCAAGCCTTTTAATGGAGCTTTAAAGCAATAGAAGAAATCTTCTTTATATTCTCTCATCTTACGAAGATTAGCCTTTGGATTTACTTTAAGTAAATTTTTGGATTCACTCTTTGAAAATTCGTTTGGATAAGATTTTAATAAATCTTCTTCGCTGGTTTTAAGCGTATTAACTGAAACATATTGGTCTAATGGACGAGCGTTCTTTTTAAGAATTTTAAAAGTAACGCCTTTTCCAAAATGCTTTGACCACATTTTAATTAGCCAACGAGGAGTGTTAAATCTAATGGAAATAAAATCAATCGATTCTCTTGGAAGCTTAACAAGGTCTAAAGGCGAACCTTCAAAAGCATAAATTTCATCAAAGTCTTTATGATCTTTGTCTTTCAGCTTTTCATCAACAAGCTTTTTAACTTCATCGTTATCAAGGGCTTTAAGGAAAAACTTATTCGCTAAAGCTAAATAACAAAGTTCTAATTCATCTTTAGAAAAACTATCTTCACATCTTTTTAAGATGTGTTTAAAGAGTAAGTGATGACGAAGTTCACAACCCACTAAAGCAGTAACGCATTTAAGAGCTGAAGAGTTTTCTCCACCACTAAAAACTTCTTTTGTCGCTTTCTTAAAAGTGACATCTTCATTTAAAACTTTATGTAATATATCTTTTGCTAAAACTACTTCAATCATTATTTTTTATTACCGTCTTTATATAATTCTTCAAGTTTCTGTTCATATCCTTCAAAGATATTGCCTTCGTAAAGTTCTTCGCCTTCTTCTAATGTTTCTTTTTCAACATTAACAATATTGTCTTCCTTAAGGAACCGTGGATAAGAATCATTAATATAGTCATGATGATGATGCTTATCGTAATAGAAGAATTCAATTTGAAGATTAATTGAGAATTCCTTAAGGGTATTTACAATATAGGAGTTAACTTGTTCTTCAATTCGCTCATATTCTTTTGGAGCGTGGATTCTAACAATCGTGTTCCAAGAAGTTTGTTCCACGCCATTATGGAAGACATAGCAATAAGGCGCATAGAAATTAATATTATCTAAACTAGTCTCGTATAGCTTAGCTAAGTTCTCAGAATGGTCTTTGGAATAATGACCAATAACATATTGATCTAAACCGAGAATTGAAATTGTAATCATAAGTTACCTCCTAAAAATTATATGGATCGACATTAACCTTCACATCGATTTGTGATTTGCTTTTAAGTGTTTCAAGTAATCTATCCAAATACGGTTTAATTTTATCACTATTTTTATATTTTATTAATATAAGTCGATGATAAGAATTATTTTCATGTGCAATATAAGGTGAGACAGGGCCTAAAACCGTCACATTTTCAAATTCTTTTGAAATAATATCTTCAGCAATTTTATGGATAAGTTCCACTGCTACTTCTTCATTCTTAGAAATTATTTCTAAGGAAGTTAAATATGTATATGGAGGATATTGTTGAACTTTCCTCACTGACATTTCCTTTTTAAAGAAAGTTTCATAATTCTGCTTAGCTGCTAATTGAATTGCGTAATGATACGGATTGAAGGTCTGAATGATAGCTTGACCAGTTTTATTTGCTCTTCCACTTCTTCCAACAGCTTGAGTAATAAGCTCAAAAGCTCTTTCACTACTTCTAAAAGAAGGAAGGGATAAACCAATATCTGCTAAAACAACACCTACTAAAGTAACATTTGGGAAATCGTGTCCTTTAGCAATCATTTGAGTTCCAACCAAAATATCCGCTTCTTGATTTGAGAAAACTTCAATGGTCTTTTGAATGTTATTTCTAACTTCTCCAACATCGCTGTCTAGACGTAGCACTCTCGCGTTAGGGAATATCTTTTTAACTTCATCGACGATTCTTTCAGTGCCAAAACCAGATTTAGAAAGATATTTTGATCCACATTCTGGACATTCATCGCTTTTATCTTCGACATATCCACAATGATGACACTTAAGCATGTTATCTTCTTTGTGATAAGTAAGGGCAATTCCACAATTTGGACACATAAAGATATGTCCACAGTTTCGACAAGTTATATATCCAGAATAGCCTCTTCTATTAATTAAAAGGATAGCTTGTTCTTTCCTATCTAAAACACCTTGTAACTCTCTAATTAAGTAGCTAGAAAACATCATGGATTCTCTAGAAAAACTACTCGCTTTTGAAAGGTCAATAATTGTTGTTTTTGGTAACTCTTGTTGATTGATTCTATTTGGGAGATTTACGTAGTGATAAACACCTTTCATCGCCCTTGCTTTTGTCTCTAAAGAAGGAGTGGCAGAACCAAGGATAACTTTGGAGTTAAAATGAGCTGCTCTCATAATCGCAACTTCTCTAGCGTGATAGTAAGGAAGAACATCTTGCTTATATGATTCAACGTGCTCTTCATCTAGGATAATTAATCCAATATTATCTAAAGGTGCAAAAACAGCCGATCTTGCCCCAACAATTATCTTGCATTCACCCCTAGAAATACGACGATATTCATCATATTTTTCGGCAGGTGTAAGTTCGCTATGAAGGATGGCAACATTGCCAGAAAAACGGCGTTGGAAATATTCCACCATAACCGGTGTTAAGGATATCTCCGGAACAAGCATCAAAACGTTTCTACCTTGTTTTAAAATTTGCTCTGATAAGGAAAGATAAACTTCCGTCTTTCCAGAGCCTGTAACACCTTGAAGTAAGGTAACTGTTTTATCCGTATTTAGAATTGAATTAACGGCGTTTTGCTGGTCTTTTGTTAGAATTTTAACTTTTTCTTTTTTATATTCAGGTATCTCTAAACGAGTCTTCTCAACCTTGACAAAATCCACGCGATTAGAGGCGACAAGCTTATCTAAAATACTAGGAGATTTACAATCCTTTTTAAGCATTAATCCATCCGCGGATTTAATGCGTCTAAGTAGTTCAATTTGTTTTGGGGTCAAGCCGCTTTCATCATCGCTTAAAAGCTTAACGTAAGTATCGTAAGCAATCTTAGGTCCTTTAAGTGACGCTGAACTTGGTTTAAGCGAAGTTGGAAGCATCGCTTGCAAGACAGAAATAAGAGGCGCACAATAATGGTCTTTTATCTCATTAGCGAGCCTCATTAATTCGTCATTTAATAGAGGCTTTTCATCAATGACATCAATGACGGATGATACTTTAAAACCTAATTCTTTTTGGATATCTTCAAGCGACTTATTCGTCTCAGAAATTGATACGACATATCCGACGATTTTTTTATTGGCAAATGGGATTAAAACGCGAAAGCCAACACCGACATCTTTTGTGCCGAAATAAGCATAAGAAAAAGGCCGATTAAGCGACTGTACTTTTCGTTCAATTAAAACTTCCAGTAGCTTCATAGGCCCTCAACTTTAAAACTTTGAAACAATAATATCTCTTATTTCATCAACCGCTCTAAGAAGATCATCGTTAACAACAACATAACGATATTGATCTTTTAGTTTAAGTTCTCCTGCCGCTTTTGCTAAACGGCCTTTAACGACTTCATCAGATTCGGTTCCCCTACCTCTAATGCGTCTTTCGAGTTCCTCGATTGATGGTGGAGCGATAAAAATTGAAATAACATCATCGCCATGAACTTTTTCAAGAACTTGGCTAGTGCCATTGACTTCAATTTCTAATAAAACATTCTTACCTTCGTCTCTAGTAGCTTCAACTTTATCTTTTGGAGTGCCATAACGGTTTCCCACAAACTCAGCCCATTCAAGAAGGTTTCCTGTTTCAATGTTTTTATCAAATTCTTCGCGAGTAACGAAATAATATTCGCGACCGTCGACTTCTCCTGGTCTTTTATTACGAGTAGTCATTGAAACACTATAGAAAAGATTAAGGGATTTATCCTTCATAAGTTCTTCTCTAATGGTGCCTTTACCGACTCCACTTGGACCGGACATGATTATAAGAAGTCCACGCTTTTTACTTTTATTTTCCATGCTTTAATTTTATTAAAGAGCATCACTTTAGTCAATTAACATTTGTTAATTTAACGTATGCTTTTATAATTTAAGTAAGATTATGCGTTTATCTCATAGCTCATATAAAAGTTATCTAGAGAATTTAAAGAGAAAATATCAGGGTCAAAAACTATTTTCTCCGCTTCTTTTAAATGAAGAATCAATCATCTTTCCTTTGATGGAAGAGACTAGAAAATCATTAGTGATCTCTTTAAACAATAAAACTCCACTTGTTTATTTAATAAGCGATGATCATTTCTTCTCTAGTTTTGAAAATAAACAAATTCAAAAACTTAGAAAGTTATTTGGAAAATCGATCTTAGAAGATATCTATTTAGATGAAAAAGATAATATCGTTCATCTTTATTTAAATAATGATGAGATTTTAGAAAGATATCATCTCATTGTTGAGTTAGTCATAAATCACCCAAATCTCATCGTTTTAAAAGACGATATAATCTTTGATTATTATTTTCACTCTAAGACAAGAGGATTTTTAGTTGGAGAAAAGTATTCTCCTTTAAAAGATTTAGGCTTATCTAATGAAGGAGAAGAAATCACTGATGAACTAATAAAAATCCATCACGAAGAAGAATGGAAGATTCGTCGAGAAGAAAAATATCGTCCATTTGTCAAATACATCACTTCTAAAATTAATCTAAATAAGAAGAAGATTAAAAATATTGAAGGCGATGTTAAATCTGCAAAAGAGAATTTAAAGTACGAAGAAATCGCAAATGAAATCTTCGCGCTTAATCTAAATCTCAAATCTCATCAAAAAGAAGTCGAAGTTTTAGGAAATAAAATTCCTTTAAATGAGGCTAAAACTATATATGAAAATATAGAATCTTTCTATAAGAAGGCAAAGAAGGCTAAAGAAACAATTATTAGAAGCGAAGCTAATATCGAAAATGCTAATAAAGAATTAAAAGAGTACGAAGATATTCTTGCGAAATATAACGCTTCTAATGAAAAACAAGCTGATGAACTTGTCGAGCTCTATGGACAAGTCAAAAAGAAGAAAGAAATTAAAGAAACTATTTTTAATAGACCATATAAACTTAATCTCAATGGAACTATTATCTACTTTGGCAGAAACGCTTCTCAAAATGACTATCTAAGTTTTGTAATGAAACTTGATAGAGAATTTACGTGGCTGCATATTAAAGATAAGTCAGGCGCGCATTTAGTAATCGCTAGTAAAAAGCCAACCGATAATGAACTTTTATTTGCTTCTGAAATATCGCTTCTCTGCTCAAGAGCAACTTCTGGAGAAGTCGTTTATACCAAAAAGAAAAATGTCAGTAGAGGACACGTTCTTGGTGAAGCTATTCTTAAGAATCACTCAACCATTAAATTAAATAATATTCGTAAGGAAACAATTGAAGCTTTTGCTTTAGCAAAAAGAGTCGATTAAATACGATATTTATGAATCATATCAAAGCTCGCTAAAGAGGGAAATTTTTGTTGCCTTAAGATATCATAAACTACAATAGCAACACTATTAGAAAGATTAAGCGATCTAGCTGTAGATAACATCGGAATTCTTAAAGTGAAATCTTTGTGCTCACTAAGAATTGCTTTATCAATGCCAGTCGATTCTCTTCCAAACATGACATATACGTCTTCAGTAGTGTCACTAAAATCAACTTCTGAATAGACGCTTGTCCCGTATTTAGTTACATAGTAAATCTTTTTATCTTTAAACTTCTTAGCAAAGTCTTCATATGAATCATATATTTCATATTTAGCTTCTTTAATATAATCCATCCCTGCCCTTTTAAGCGATTTATCAGACAAATCAAAAGGTATAGGACCAATGATATGGACCATGGAATTAGTAGCCATCGCCGTTCTAAGGATGTTACCGGTATTTTGTGGGATTTCAGGATGATATAAAATAATGTGAATCATAAGTTAAAAAGGAAGCAAATGCTTCCTTATCTTTTAATATTCGTTCGATGGTTTTGGTGGGAATTTCTTATTATATGCATCGATGCATTTTTGGATAACTTCCATCGCAATAACCTTACCGCGCATATTGTTAACGACTGTTTCTTTTCCTTCAAGTTGTTTATAAACAATGAAGAAGTGTTTGATTTCTTCAAGGATATGCTCTGGTACTTGTTTAATATCAGTATAGCTATTGAAGAATGGGTCGTTTTTACAAATGGCGATAATCTTGGCGTCTTTGCTACCTGAGTCAATCATTTCGAGCATGCCAATTGGATAACATTCAACAATAGCAAGAGGTACGATTGGTTCAGAGCAAATGACTAATACGTCAAGAGCGTCTCCATCATCCGCGAGAGTTCTTGGAATAAAACCATAGTTTTGTGGATAGTGGGTGGCGGTATATAAAATACGGTCAAGTTTCAACGCTCCAGAGTATTTATCGAGTTCATATTTATTTTTGCTGCCCTTAGAAATTTCAACACAAGCAAGAAATTCTTCTGGTTTAATTTTGCTAGGATCAGCTCTATGCCAAATATTCATTTGATAGCCTCCAAATTTGTGAAAATATTATATCACATATAATTGTTATTTTTGAACATGTTATAATCTAGTCATGAAATTTAAGAAATTAGGTCTACTACTTAGTTTTGTTCCCCTACTATTAACTTCTTGTTCAGCTTATGGGACACACTATGTCGTAAGAGATTTAGATTCATATTATTCTGACTCTTTATTTAGAGACTTTTCTTTTGAAAAGATTGACCAAGAAATGGCTAGTAATAAAGAGTTTTTAGTCCTACTTGCCTCCACTGGCTGTTCAGCCTGTGAAGCATTCATGCCAGAATTTAGCGCTTTCCTTGAAGAAAGACATTATCTCACCTACATATTTGACGCTCACGATAATCAAGAAATGGCCGATCAAATAATTGAGATATATAAAGGAAAATTCGCAAAACAAGATGCTAATGGTAATTACTATCTAAGCTTCCCATCATTATTTCTTATAAAAGGAGATAATAGTGAAGAAATACCTTTTCTGAAGCTCAAAAACAAAACAATGATTGCGAATACCTTTAATGAATATGTTCATAACTGCAATGTATTTTTCGCTGAAGGTAACGCAATTAATAACATGATGAACCACTCATCTAAAATTCCATTTAGAGAATTTGGTTATCTCGCTTTTGATTTCTCTAACGAAGACTTATTTAGTTACTTTAAGGAATCACTTCAAAGTTTCGTTAACGATGCTTCCTTCCCGATTGTTGTCACGAACTACGAAGAAGTTGAAGGTTATATCGCTGTCAAAAAAGGAACTATCACTGATGATGGTAGTTACGGTTCAAAAGCCGAAACACTTTCTAATAAGGAAACCGATAACTTAAGTTACGTTAAAGAGGTTCTAAACAAATAAAAAACTCCCTAATGGGAGTTATTCATCGCAAGTTTTGATTCTTGCTATAGCCCTGAGGAGCGCGACCTGCGCTCTTTTCATATCGATATCAGGATCTTTAGATTGGAGACGTTTCTCTGCTCTATCTTTTGCAGCCTTAGCCCTACTAATATCGATATCTTTTTTATTTTCGATACCATTAACAATAAGAGTGATTTTCTCTTTAGTGACATTGATAGCACCGCCATGGACAGCGAAGTTTTCCCTTTTATCACCTTTTACAAAATGCATAGGAGCGTAATCCACCGCACCTATTAAAGGTACGTGACCCGTGAGGAAAGTTCGATAACCACTAGAAAGTTTAATGGTTAAAGAATCAACATTATCTTCTAGATAAAGTCCTTTAGGCGTAACGATGCTAAGAAGAAAAGCCATTACTTACTTTGACCTGCTTTCTTTTCAATATCCTCAATTGTTCCGACATAAAGGAAGGCGTTTTCAGGATAGTTATCATATTTACCTTCTAAGATAGCTTTAAAGGAACGAACAGTGTCTTTGACAGGGACATAAATGCCTTTTAAGCCTGAGAAGGTTTCAGCAACAGAGAATGGTTGAGATAAGAAGTTACGAATTCTTCTTGCTCTATTAACGACGAGCTTATCTTCATCAGAAAGTTCATCCATACCTAAAATAGCAATGATGTCTTGAAGTTCTTTATATCTTTGAAGAATCTTTTGCACTTCACGAGCTACTTTATAGTGCTCTTCTCCAACGATACGTGGGTCAAGAATATTACTTGTTGAATCAAGTGGATCAACAGCAGGATAAATACCTAACGCAGCTGTATTTCTATCAAGAACGGTTTTAGCGTCAAGATGGGAGAATGTTGTCGCTGGAGCTGGGTCAGTTAAGTCATCAGCAGGAACATAAATCGCTTGGACTGATGTAATAGAACCATCTTTTGTGGATGTAATTCTTTCTTGAAGTTGACCCATTTCAGTAGCAAGTGTAGGTTGATATCCAACCGCAGATGGCATACGGCCAAGAAGAGCGGAAACTTCGCTACCAGCTTGAGTGAAACGGAAAATATTATCGATAAATAGAAGGACGTTTTGATGCTTCTCATCACGGAAATATTCAGCCATTGTAAGAGCAGATAAACCGACTCTCATTCTTGCTCCTGGAGGTTCATTCATTTGACCGAAAACTAGAGCAGTCTTAGCTAAAACTCCAGAGGCTTTCATCTCGTGATAGAGGTCATTTCCTTCACGTGATCTTTCACCAACACCAGCGAAGACAGAAATACCTTTTTGCTCGGTTGCGATGTTATGAATAAGTTCTTGAATTAAGACGGTTTTTCCAACACCAGCACCACCGAATAAACCGACCTTTCCACCTTTCATGTATGGGCAGAGTAAATCGATAACTTTAATGCCGGTTTCAAGGATCTCGGTTGAAACGTTTTGATCTTGAAATGTCGGTGCTTTGCGGTGAATTGGCATGCGATTTGCAAACTTTTCGTCTTTTTTAACTTCATCGATTGGATCACCTAAAACGTTGAACATTCTGCCGAGAGTTTCGTCTCCAACAGGAACGGTGATTGGTGCGCCAGTATCAATAACATCAAGACCTCTAAGTACACCTTCAGTTGCGCCCATGGCAACGCATCTAACGACGTCGTCACCAATGTGTTGAGCAACTTCAACGGTAAGTACTTTTTGGTCAGGAAGTTTGATAAGTAAAGCGGTTAAAAGTTCTGGAAGTTTGTTATCTTCAAAACGGACGTCGATAATTGGTCCGACAGCTTGAACTACTTTACCAATATTTTCTTTTTTCATATTGACCTCCTATCTTAGTGAGCCAGAGATGACTTCACTAATCTCTTGGGTAATTGCATTTTGTCTAGCCTTGTTAAATTCAAGGGTAAGTTCTTCAATAATTTCTTCAGCGTTATCGGTCGCATTTTCCATAGCTGTTCTTCGACTGGCTTGTTCGGAAACTTGCGATTCAATAACCTTTTGATAAAGAGTAGAGACAACATAAATAGGAACCAAAATGTCAATAAGTTCAGATACGCTTGTATCAAACATTGGTCCATATTCGGATGGTCTTACATTTTTGTCTCTAAGTGGGAATAAATCGATTAAATTTGGCTCAAAACGAATTGAGTTTACATAACGAGTGTAAACAAGTTTGATGGCTTTATATTTCCCGGCTTTGAATTCACTATTTAAGAAATTACCAAACTTATGAATATCTTCATAGGCTATTTTTTCATTTAATAAGACGTATTCATCGTTAACTTCATAACCAGCTTTCTTATAGAATGTTTCACCTTTAATTCCAAAAGGAATAATAAGGGAGTTTTCTTTGGGAACGTTATGAGAAACGCATGCAAACATCTCATTGTTATATGAGGCACATAAACCAAGATTGGAATTGATGACAACATAAAGTGTCTTATCACTATTTCCTTCTTTGGTATAAGGCGTTTCGTTTTCTTCTCCAAGGTTAGCAAAAAGATTATGGATGATGTTAATAAGTTCTTCAGAATAAAGAGCATTCTTAAGCATCACATCCTTAAACTTTTTAAGTTTAACGGTTGCGACTAGTTCCATAGCTTTGGTTATCTTTTTAGTGGAGTTAACCGAAGCGATTCTTCTTTTTGTTTTATGGAGAGATTGAGCCATATTACTTTAATGCCTCGAAAAATTTCTTAAGGATATCTTTGAGTTTAGCTTCAAGCTCCTCAGAGATAGCCTTCTTTTGAATGATTTCTTTTATAACTTCTTTATGTGAACTAGAAACGTGTTCGTATAAGCGAGTTAAGACTTTCTTTTGATCTTCAATTTTAATTGTTTCTAAGAATCTATGTTTTGCAGCAAAAAGTTCAACGATTTGTCGCTCAACAGGATAAGTGTCGTATTGGTTTTGCTTTAATACTTCCATTAAAACATTACCGTGATTAAGTACGTCTTTAGTTTCCTGATCAAGGTCACTGCCAAATTGACTAAAAGCAAGAAGCTCACGATAGTTAGCAAGTTCAATTTTAAGTGAACCTGCAACTTGCTTCATGGCTTTGATTTGGGCTGCGCTACCAACACGGGAAACGGATAGACCACTATCGATAGCTGGTCTTTGACCAGCATTGAATAAATCGGTCAACAAGAAGATTTGACCATCGGTAATGGAAATGACGTTTGTAGGAATATAAGCGGAAATATCGCCTGCTTGGGTTTCAATGATTGGAAGTGCAGTAATTGAACCACCACCATTTTCATCGTTAAGCTTACAAGCTCTTTCAAGGAGTCTAGAATGAAGATAGAAAACATCACCTGGATAAGCTTCACGACCACTTGGGCGTTTAAGTAAAAGTGATAAAGTACGATATGCAACAGCGTGTTTAGATAAATCATCAAAAATGATGAGTGTATCCTTGCCTTGATCAAGCCACTCTTCTGCCATAGCCATACCAGAATATGGAGCGAGGTATAAAAGAGGAGCGAGTTCACTAGCAGATGCACTGACAACTGTCGTGTATTTAAGTGCGCCAGTTTTACGTAATCTATCAACGATAGAAGCGACAGTTGAATTCTTTTGTCCAATAGCAACGTAAATACAATTTACGTTTTGATCATGTTGATTGATGATTGTATCAATAGCGATAGCGGTTTTACCAGTTTGTCGATCACCAATGATAAGTTCACGTTGACCTCTACCAATTGGAATCATCGCATCAATAGCTTTAATACCAGTTTGAAGAGGTTTATCAACCGATTTACGATACATGACACCTGGAGCGATTCTTTCCACTGGACGAGTTTTGGAATATTTAATATCGCCAAGACCATCAAGAGGTTGACCAAGCGCGTTAACAACGCGACCAAGAAGTCCATCACCGACCGGAACTTCGACAACGCGTTTTGTGCGTTTGACTAAATCGCCTTCTTTAATCTCATGATCGTTACCTAAAAGAACACAACCAACGTTTTCTTCTTCAAGATTCATAACCATGCCGTAGATTCCGTGTGGAAATTCGACGAGTTCGCCAAGCATTGCTTTATCAAGACCATAAACCAAAGCAACACCATCACCAATAGTGATTACAGTACCAACATCGTCGGATTCGACTTTATGGGAAAAATCTTCGATTTGCTTTTTAATTAAAGCAGAGATTTCGGAAGAATTTACTTTCATTATTTGATTCTCCTTTCATTAAGATTATTTTTAAGTGTTTCGAGTTTACCCAAGATAGAGCCATCATAGATGTGATCATGAACAATAACTTTCACTCCACCAATAAGGCGAGGATCTAGTTTATTTTTAAGTTCGACTTTATGACCACGCTTCTTTGAAATAGCGTCTTCTATAGCTTTAATTTCTTTAGAAGTAAGTTCATTAACGCTATAAACAAATCCTTCATCGATATTGAGTTCTTGGTTAACTTGTTTATTAACCGCTTTAGCAATATCGTGGAAATGGAACATTAAATGTTTTGAAACTATAAGTTTCATAAAGTTTGCTAAGTTAGCAATTTTATACTTTTTTACAAGTTCATCGATAAAGATAAACTTATCTTCGTTAGGCACAAAATATGATTCAAGCATCTTTTTAGCATCAGCATTTTCGTTAAAGAAAGTATCAAGCTCACTTATAGCGAGTTTGTATTCGTTCAACTTATTTTCTTCTTTCGCTAAAGAGACGATTGCTCCAGCGTATCTAACTGCTACGTCCATGACTATTTGTCTAATTCGTCAATAAAATCATTGATGAGTTTTTCGTTGTCCTTCTTATTAACTTCACGTTCAAGGACTTTACTAGAAGCATCCAAGGCGACCGAAACAATTTCGCGGTGGATCTCATCTTTACTTGCTTCAATTTCTTGAGCAATTTCAAGTTTTGCTCTTTCGACTTCTTTATCAGCATCAAGCTTTGCTTGTGCTTTAATTTCGTCACGTTCTTTGGAGGCGTCAATCTTGGCTTGTTCAACTATTTCCATAGCTTCTTGGCGGGAAGAAACAATTTGCTTTTCAGCTTCTTTAACTTTTTTATCAGCGTCAATCTCACGTTGTTCAGCATTTTTGATTTTGCCTTCAACGTAATCTTTTCTATTTTTAATGAGTTTCTTCACAGGTTTATATGCGAAGTAAAACACTACTAAAAGTAGAACGATAAACGCTAAAAAGATTGCTAAAGCATCCCATGGATTTGGGAATAGATAATGCAAGAAGTCCTCTTGCCCGAATGGTGGCTCGCCATTACACCCAGTTAATACTAATGGGGTAAGTGCCACCAAAGAAATAATGCCAAGTTTTTTCATTTTGACACCTCCTAGTGACCGTAAACGAAAATAAGAAGAATGGAAATAAGTAAGGCGTAAATACCACATGTTTCAACAAGCGCTGCGCCAATAATCATGGAAGAACGAAGCTTGCCATACATTTCTGGATTACGTGCCATACCTTCAATAGCTTTACCAACAAGGAAACCTTCACCTAAAGAAGAAGCTCCTGATGAGAAAATGGCTATTGCTGCTGCAAGAGCGATTAAACCAACATCTGTCATTATTCTTTAACCTCCTTTCTTGTAGCTAAAGCTACATTATCATCTATATCTTCTGGTTTTTCTTGAGCGATAAATAAAACGGTCAAGAAGACAAACACCATGGTTTGGATGAAACCAGAGAATAAATCAAAGTAAGCATGGAGAAGTGGCGTGCCAATTGGAACGAGGAAAATTTGATTCACGTCACTACCAATAAATGAGAAAAGGCTCGCTGAAACAGATTCAAGCGACCAGTTAACAATCGAAAGAAGAACCCAACCAACAATCGCATTGCCAAACATACGAAGAGTCATTGAGATTAAAGGAGCCCACATCGAAATTAAGTTAATTGGTAAGAAAACTGGAATTGGATCAATAAAACGTTTGAAGTATTTTAAATGGTTATATCTCATCGCTGTAAAATGGATAAAACCAAAGGTGACAAGCGCCATAGTTAAAGGCACAGCGAGATTGTTCATTGGAGTTGGTAATCCGGTAATTCCAATAGTGAAGCAAAGGAATAAAAACGGAATTAATCCTAAAAGGATTCCACCAAAGTTTTCAAAACCAGAGCCCATTGTGTCTAAAGTAAAAGCATCAAGTTTTTCAACAGCCCATTCAACGATTAAAAGAAGGCCTTTTGGAGCTTTCTTAAAGTCCGCTCTTCTAGCCTGGATTCCAACGATGATAGCTAAAACAATCAATATTAAAGCGATACAGAGTGCAACGAAAATCTCTGGTCTAAAGAAAGTAAACTTTAAAGATTCTTCGTTGTAGATATCGCCCATTACTTCTCTTCTTTCTTCTCCGCAATATCAATTGGGCTTTTACCAGATAAAGCCATGACAACAATAACGATGATAGTCATTGGAGCTATACCGATAAGGAAACCCCAGAATGAATTAGTGAAAAATTCGACATTAAAATAGTATTGAAGCATTACAAAGACAAGAAGCCCCGCAATCAAAAGGACCATTCTTGAAAAATACATTAGCAAGAAAAGATATGACTTAAAGTACTTAAGAGTCACTTCAGAACCTTTGTACAAAAGGAAGATGTTTAATAGTTCAACAGCAGTACCAGCTGTAACACCAATAATCCATCCTGGTTGTCCAAAGACAATACCAATGGTAGAACAAGAAATTAAAACAAAGCCAATAAGGCTTGCTAAAAGGAGCATCTTTGTAAGCTCAGAGCAATTTTTCAAATAATTTTTCATAATTATTTAAATAATGCGCACAAAAAGAAAAAAAGTCAAGGCAAGCCTGACTTTTTAATTGTGGTTTCTTTAATTAAACACGAACTTTTTTAAGAACGGCAGTTTTAATAATTCCGTTTTCCATTGTAACAGCAAGTTCACCTTGGATAAGAGGTTCGCAATATGCTCTGAAGGATGGATCCATATGAGAGTCATCTTTCATCATAGATATTGGAACTTTTCTTTCAACATTAGCAATTTTGCTAATATCAACTGGTTCATATTTAACAGCATAAGGTTTATCGCTGACACGTTTAATAGCAATCATGTGTCCGGTCATGCCTTCGACTGCGTGACGAACTGCTTCTGCGCCACAGATGCAAGCTTCATCAGAGTCAACTTTGGAAGTGAGGAAGGAATATGCTCTTTGTGGTAAAGAAAGTTCAATAGCACGAACAGCGATTCCTAAACGAGAAGTGATGAGTTTACCTAAATCAGATGCTGCACCACCAAGTTGCTTATGACCAAAGCTATCAATCTTGACATTAGATTCATCTCTTTCGAATTCGATTCCTTCGGAAATAGCAACGATACAGTTACCTTTCTTAGCGTAAATCTTATCGACATTAGCGACGAATTTTTCAACATCAAATTTGTTTTCTGGAAGATAAATTAAATCTGGTCTAGCTTCTTCTGGGAGAAGATCGACTGCAGCAGTTAACCAGCCAGCGTTACGGCCCATAATTTCAATGATGTATGCTTTGTAATTTTTATACGATTGAGCATCGGCAATGATTTCACGAATTGTATTAATGACGTATTTAGCCGCGCTACCAAAACCATTTGAATGGTCTGTTTCAGCTAAATCATTATCGACTGTTTTTGGAACGCCCATGACTTTAATATCAAGGTTAAGTTCTTTAGCGAGTAAAGATAACTTATAGCAAGTATCCATAGAATCGTTGCCACCATTAACAAAGACATAACCAATGTCGTGTTTTTTAAGTGTTTCAATGATTCTTGAATATTCTTCGTGATGAAGATCTTTTGGGAGTTTGTGACGAGTTGTACCTAAAACAGCACCTGGAGTCTGTTTGAAGAGTTCAATTGTTTCATCGTCTTCCGCGCCTAAATCGATGAGATTATCGTTAAGAAGTCCATCAATACCGTTGAGTGATCCATAAATTTTAGAAATCTCTGGATGTTTTTGGCCTTCACGAATCGCACCATAAAGGGATGTGTTAATAACTGATGTTGGTCCACCAGACTGAATGTAGACCATTGCTTTTTTTGACATGCTTATTCTCCTATCAAATTGACCCTAATTAAACGTGGGACAATATATTTTTCATAGCGAGATAATTTTATAAAAATTACTTGTTTATGTAAAGGTATTATGAAAGTTAAGTTTTCCATTTAAACTAGCAAATCTAAACGAATTGCTGATTTTCCTCAATTAAATTTATAAAAGAATAACTACATCAATATCTACTAGAGATTATTGAGTTCTTTATTATTGATGTAAAACAACTTGCTTTTGAATTTTTTAGTTCGTTCGCGTAACATATATGACACACAAAATGTAAGCGCTTGAATATGTATATAAAAAATATTATGATTTAAGCACTAAACAAGGAGGACAAAAATGTCATTTACTGTTAAATATTTAGGAAAAGAAAAATCTTTCGACAAAAAGGTCCGTTTATTAGACCTTATCGGAGATGACAAATCCATCGTTTGTGCCCGCGTAAATAACCGTGTTCGTGAATTAACTTATGAAGTTTATTACGACGCTAAAATTGATTTTCTAACTGTTAAAGATGCTGATGCTATTAAGACATATGAAGCTTCACTTCGTTTCGTTCTTGCTATGGCTTTTAACCGCATCTATCCAGAACTCAAAGTTAGATTCTGCTACAACGTTTCTCGTTCTATCTTCGTCCAAATTCTCAATGGCGAACAAAGAGCAAACAGAGAGATGGTTGAAAGAATCGACAAGGAAATCAAGCGCATTATTGCCGCGGATTACCCATTAAAGAGATTTGTTGTTTCTACTGAAGAAGCCGCCAAGATCTACAAAGAACATCATCTTGATGATAAGCTCGATATTCTTGCTTACCGTCCAGAAAAGACCGTTCACTTATATGATTGTGATGGATATCTTAACTACATGTTCTCACACATGGTTCCATCCACAGGTTATTTAACCGCTTATAAGATTAGACTTTATTCCCCAGGTATCATCATTCAATACCCAAGAAGTGAATGTAAGGGAGAAATTCCAGAATTCGAAGACGCTCCAACATTTGGTAAGACTCTTAAAGAGTCTCATGAATGGGGTTTAATCGCTGGAGCAGATTCTGTTTCAGGTATTAATGAGCACATCCATCGCGATGGTGTCATCGACTTCATTCAACTTTGTGAAGCACGTCATAACAGAATGCTCGGTGAACTTGGCGATTTAATCGAAAAAGATATTTCTAACGTTCGCTTAATTTGTATTGCTGGTCCATCTAGCTCTGGCAAGACAACCTTCGCGAATAGACTTAGAATCGAACTTCTCTCAAGAGGCATTAAACCAATTCGTATTTCTCTTGATGACTACTATCTCACCAAAGCGCAAGCTCCAAAAGATGAAGATGGTAAACCAGATCTTGAATCTATCGAAGCTCTCGATATTGAACTCTTCAACCAAAATATGGTTGACCTTATTCAAGGCGAAGAAGTTCAACTTCCTAAGTTTGATTTCAAACTTGGAAAACGTGTTCCAGGAAGACTTCTTAAGGTTGGTCCAAATGAACCAATCATCATTGAAGGTATCCATGCCTTAAACGATCGTATGACCGCTTTAATCCCGAGACACCAAAAATTCAAAATCTTCATTGCTCCACAAGCTCAAATTAACTTAGACTACGCTAACCCAGTATCAATTACTGATCTTCGTTTATGCCGTCGTCTAGTTCGTGACTACAAGTTCCGTGGTGCATCTGCTGAAGAAACAATCGGAATGTGGCCAAGCGTCCGTCGTGGCGAATTCAAATGGATCTACGACACTCAAGAAGGCGCCGATTATGTATATAACTCCATGCTTTCTTATGAATTAAGCGTCATGAAGAAATATGCTCTTCCACTCCTTCAAAACGTCGATAGAGAAAGTGAATACTTCCCAGTCGCTGAAAGACTCATTCGTATGCTTAAATACTTCGAAGATATGCCAGATGAATGGGTTCCATGTAACTCTCTTATGAGAGAATTCATCGGTGGCTCTTGCTACGAAGGTGCATAATTAAAACCAAAAATAAAAAGGTCTGCTATTCAGCAGATCTTTTTTTGTTCGCATTATTGAACATTGCTTGTTCTCTTTGATAGAGGCTTTGTAATCCTCGATAGTAGAGATTTCGCATTGCAATATATCGTTTAGCTTCTTCTTCTCCAATCCTAGATAAATAAATATCCGCGAATAATGCTTCAAGTCTAAAGAATGATTCATAGACAAGAAGGATTGATAAATGAAGATAATATGAGGCTCTAGAATAGATGAGTAATGGAGAACTATGAGCAATCTCACTAGCCATTTCATACATCTTCGCATATTGATGTAGACCAGAAAGACGTTCCACTCCATCTCTAAAATTAAATTTGAAGTCTGGATCTTTGTTATATTCTGGAATAGCAGTTAACCAACCATATTCGATGAACTTCTTCATGTCTTTGCTTTTTAAACCGAGTTCAGCCATTTCAGCTTTGATATCAACGAACACCTTGTCGGTATCTTCTTTAGATGAAATAGCGCCTCGATACGCCATCGCATAACGAATGTGCTTTAAGTATGACTTAACTGCTGGTTCACCGTATTTTCTAAGAAGAGTTAAAATGCATTCTGTTTCGTGAAGAGTTCTCCATAAGGAGAAAGCTTCGGTTTCAAAACCATCTACTATAAGTTCAGAGATAGCTTTTGCCATCGAAAAACCTTTGTGAGTAATATCCAAAGTAAGAGTTTCTTGTGGATTATTTCTTGGATATCTTTTTAAAACGCCAAGAATGAAGTTTAGATATATATCTAGTGTAGAAATAATTGGCGAATATTTAGAGATTGTGGATTGATTTTTAAAATTAAGATGCTCGTTAGTGAAATATTTATCTAACGCGACTGAAACGATTTGAGAAGAAACATTCTCATCATCTTTAATATCATCAGTGCTCTTTTGATGGCTTTCTAAATAATAGCCATATTCGTTGATGATATATAAAAGAAGGACAACCGAATTAACTGGAACAGCACGACCTAAAATATTGCTATCAAGCAAAGCTTGAGCACCTTCCATTGCATATCCATAGCATTCATAAATATAATCTTTAGAAAGATTACTAGCGACGCCTAGATTTGAATACACTAAGTCGAATTGTTCTTTGTCTAATGGTTTAATTTGCATCTCTTAGTCCTTTAATTTAAATGCGGTAGCAGCTTGTACTGCAATCTTCCAACCTTCCACTTTCTTTAATGCTTCTTTTGGAGACATCTTTGGAGAATAAGAAGCTTTATATGAATGGGTGCATTTAACGTCGTTAACATCTTTCCAGAATCCAGATTTTAAGCCGGCAAAATACGCCGCGCCTAATGCAGTTGTTTCTAAACAAACTGGTTTTTTAATGTCGATTTGAAGAATATCACTTTGGAATTGCATGAGGATATCTGAGCCTGTCGCACCACCATCAACTTGTAAAGATTTAATGTGAATCTTTGATTCTTTTTCCATGACGTCAAAGACATCTTTTGATTGATAAGCAATAGCTTCAAGCGTAGCACGCACAATATGCGCTTTAGTTGTCGCACGTGTGATGCCAAACATGGCGCCTCTAACTTCATCATCCCAGTATGGTGTACCAAGACCAACGAAAGCTGGAACAAAATAAACACCATCGGAGTTTTTAACTTGGCTTGCCACCACATCTGATTCTGGAGCAGCTTTAATCGCTTTAAGTCCATCTCTAAGCCATTGAATTGCAGCACCACCAATAAAGATGGAACCTTCAAGAGCGTAATAGACTTTACCGCCATAATCAAAAGCGATAGTTGTTAAAAGTCCATTACGAGACATAACTGGTTTATCACCAGTATTCATAAGCATAAAGCAACCTGTACCATATGTATTTTTACATTCACCTGCTTTAAAGCAGTTATGACCAAATAAAGCAGCTTGTTGGTCACCAGCTACACCATAAATATGGACGTTTCTACCAAAGTAAGCAGCGGTTCCATAATCATCGCTACAAGATTTAACCTTTGGAAGAATAGCGGCAGGAATATTGAATAAATCAAGTAACTCTTTATCCCATTTTAAGGTGTGAATATTAAAGAGCATTGTTCTTGATGCGTTAGTTGTATCGGTTAAATGGAATTTACCATTGGTAAGTTTATAAATAATCCAAGTATCAATGGTGCCAAAAAGGAGTTCGCCTTTTTCAGCTTTAGCTTGGGCACCTTCAACATTATCGAGAATAAATCTAATCTTTGAAGCGGAGAAATATGGGTTAATTAATAAGCCAGTTCTAGCGTGAATAAATTCTTTTGAATTTGCAAAAGACTCGCAAATCTCGGCGCTTTGACGGGATTGCCAGACGATCGCGTTATAAATTGGACGACCGGTTTTCTTATCCCAAATGATGGTTGTTTCACGTTGATTTGTTAAACCAATGGAATCGATATTATCCCATCTAACATCGCCATTAATCATAACTTCGTTAATGACATCAACAACGGTAATCCAAATTTGAGTTGGATCAGCTTCTACCCAACCATGATGTGGGTAAAGAAGCGGTAGCTCTCTTTGAGCCATCGCTACTTTTTCACCACGCTTGTTAAATAATATGGCGCGTGAAGAAGTTGTACCTTGGTCAATTGCTAAAATAAATTTTTCCATTATTTCTTAGCGAGGAATCTTTCAATATCTTCCACTTCTTTAATGAGATTCTTTGAAAGAACGTCGCTCCCCTCTTCTGTAATTAAGACATCATCTTCGATGCGAACACCGACACCGAGATCTTTAAAATATAAACCTGGTTCGCAGGTAATAACCATACCTGGGCGAAGTTTGCTTTCTCTATCTACTCCATCATGGGTATCAAGACCTAAATGGTGAGAAACAGAATGGTAGTAAACATCAGTGATTTTATCTAATGATGGGATTAAACCTTGTTCAAAGCATTCATGAGCAAGGAAATCTTTGGCGAATTGTTGGACTTCTTTTAATGTAAGTCCTGGACGCATAAATTTAGCAGTTTGTTTATTGCAGTTTAAAACGATGTTATAGATTTTCTTTTGAATATCGCTAAACTTACCAGAGATTGGATAAGTTCTTGAAATATCAGCACAGTAATATGACTTACGAGCACCAACATCAAGTAAGACTAGGTCTTTATTATTTAAAGCATCTGCTGCAGATGGATAATGGAGAATGACGGCGTTTTTACCACCAGCGACGATTGAATGGAATGCAAGTTTAGCATTTAAATCTTCGTGAACTGTATATTCAAAGATATTTCGGAGATTGTATTCAAATCTCGCACTAGCTAAATGAGAAAGAACGTTTCTTAATGCAACATCGGTTGTGCTAATTGCATCATAGATGAGTTCAATCTCAGCTGGAGATTTGATCATTCTAAGTTTCATAATTGTGTCGTGAATATCACAAACAAAGATATGAGGATAACGTTTCTTGAGTTCTTGGCAGAATTCGTTCGTAGATTTACATTCACCAATCTTGAGTTCTTTTTCAAGATCAAGGAAAACGTCGCGAATCTCACCAAAGTGAGACATATCTTTATTTAAAGCGACATCAAGTTTTCCATCAAATGCGCTTCTAATTAAGACATTATCAATGCCAGAAATCTTACTAGCTTCATCGGAAGTAAGTTTAATACCAAGCCACTTCTCAACTTTTTCATCTTTTTCATCGATAAATAAATATTCTTTAGTTTCACCTTCAGCTTTTACTAAAAGTAAAACAGAGTTTTCTTGTTCAATACCAGTTAAGTAATAAAAATTTCTATTAACTTCAAAATCATAACTTTCATCTGCTGAACAATGTGGTGCCACACCAGCAAATAAAATAGCAATAGATCCATCTGGGAGCTGATCTAATACTCTTTGTCGTCTTTGTTCATATTCACATGCTTCAATCATTTTAACTACCTTCTATATATTTTCTTTGTTCCGTAAACTTCAATAGAAGCTCCTGGAAACATATTCGCGAGTTCTTCGCCATCATGTTCGTTAGCGAGAACGTCGACTTTAATTTTATCTTCATATTCCACATTTTCAAATGAAAATGATAATTTCTTGGAAATTCTTTTAAGCGTCTCGAAATCTTTATAAGACATTGTGAGGTGATATACATACTTATTTTCAATAGCAACTATATCAGCAGATTCAAGAGTCTGCACTCCACTTTCTAAATAAGTAGACATAAGTCTAGAAGCACCAAGAAGTACTCCGCCGAAATAACGAACCACCACTAAAAGCACTTCGTTCATCTCTTTCTTTTTAAGAAGTTCAAGAAGAGGACGACCAGCAGTCTTGGCAGGTTCTCCATCATCAGAGCATTTTTCTAAACCGTTAATCACATAGGCATAGCAATAATGCTTAGCCTTTGGATATTGCTTTTTAATATCAGTTAGATATTGCTTAACTGATTCAACACTTGTCGAATGAAGTAAAATACCGATAAAGGAAGATCTATCCCTTATCAAAGTCGTTTCATTTCTCTCTAAAACTGAAAACATGTTTTAATTATACATTTTATGAATAAAAATTGTATAATCTTTACAAATGTTTAAAAGAGTTATTTGCCCAAATTGTGGATCAAAAGTCGATGACGCTAAATACACTTGTCCAAATTGTGGACATAAATTTGAGAATAATAAGAAAAATCGCGCTTTAACTTTAATCCCGTTTTGGAGACAATTAATTGTTTTTCTTGTCGGTTTCCTTTTCTTCCAAGGATTTGCCTATGTCTTTTCCTATATTATTAGCTCTGCTGCTTTAGCAGAATATGGGCAAGGAACCTATGCATATTATAGTTTTATCTTCTCAATTAAGCGTTCTGCTTTAATTAATTTCACATCCTATTTTGTTATATTTGGAATTCTAACTGGAATATTGATTTTAGACGCTCATGATTTATTAAAATCATTCAAAGGTTGGAGACCAATTGTAGCGGGCCTAATCGGACTAGGCGCAATTCTTGTCTTTAATATGATTTATAACAGCATCTTATCTCTTACTGGTTTAGTCATTAGAGATAATGCGAATGAAAATAGTATCAACTCCATCGTCTATCAATATCCTTTATTGTCTTTACTTGTCTTTGGTTTTATTGGACCAATATGTGAAGAATTAACTTATCGAGTTGGACTATTCTCCTTCTTCTCTAGAATCCATAAAGTTATAGCGTATGTTTTAACAATCATCATCTTTGCGTTTATCCACTTCGATTTTGGTTCATCAACAATCATAAATGAATTGCTCAATATGCCATTATATGGTTTTGCAGCCTTTGTTTTCTCTTATTTATATGACCATTATGGCTTTGCAGGAAGCGTGTACGCTCACGTGTCAAATAACCTACTTTCTATCGGTACAGCTATCATAGGAAATATCAGCAAATGAGTAAGCATTATTCATGGCAAATACTTAATGGCTTTTATCTAAAGATAATTGCTTTTATTTTAATGACCTTCGATCACATTGGAGTGTTCATGGAAATGTATGGGAATTCTCTTGAAGTTGCCCATATTTTTAGAATCATCGGAAGACTAGCTTTTCCTTTATTCATTTTCTTAATGGTTGAAGGTGTTAGACATACCAAAAACTATGGCAAATACGCGCTTAGACTTGGCATTGTGGCTGTAGCAGTTTTAATTGCTGAAGTTGTCATCCACTACTGCTTTATGGAAATGAATGCGTATTCACCTTTACTCGATTTATTAGCCTGTTCGTGTGTCTTATATTTACTTAAACGAAAAGACAAATGGACGTGGCTAGTCATTCTTCCACTTGCGTATATTGGCTTATCATTCACTGCAGATGTCTTAGAAAACATAAATAATATCACCATTCATTGGCTGCCTTTCTATCTAAGAGCAGGTTATTCAATTTTAGGCTTACTACTTTCCATTACGTTTTATTATTCTAATCATCTCGCAAGAATATTCCTTAACTCCTCTGATTCAACAAAAGCATTCACTGACACCGAAGTAGAAAGAAATGTTACAAACATTCTTTCAGCCTTCTTCCTATTTGTGGTTTCTTTAGGAATGTATCTACTTTCATTCGTGAATGGATGTGACCTCTACTATGGAGGAATTATTATGTGGGGAATACTTTCTGGTGCATTCTTTGTGCTTTATAACGGTACTCGTGGTTATAATAAGACATGGTTTCAATATGGAAGCTATTTATATTTCCCGCTTCATATTGTGATCTTGTTTGTAATATTTATGATAATAAATAGATAGGAGAAAAAATATGCTTAAACACTTAGAAAAACTTGAAGACTTTGACAAAATCATCGCTGGTCCAGCCGTCTTAGTAGACTTCTACGCTGATTGGTGTGGCCCATGCCAAATGCTCGCTCCAAATTTAGAAGCTCTTTCCAAAGAAAGCAACGTTGAAATTTTAAAGGTTGATGTTGATGAATTTGGTGACATCGCCCAAAAGCTTCGCGTCATGAATATCCCAACCTTAATGTTCTTTAAAGAAGGCAAGCTTGTTAAAAGAGAAATGGGCTATATACCAATCGAAAGATTAAGAGAATTAATTAAGTAAAAGTTTAACTTTTCTACACGAAATAGTTGTGTTATCATTTAACTCGCTAACGGATCATTGGTCTATCGGCTATGATGCCTCCCTGTCACGGAGGCGAGACGAGTTCGACTCTCGTATGATCCGCCAGCTGCAGGCGTAGTTCAGTGGTAGAACATCAGCCTTCCAAGCTGATTATGCGGGTTCGATTCCCGTCGCCTGCTCCAGATGATATAAATACAGTAGCTTTGCTACTGTTTTTTATTACTAAAGACGCAATTAACTAGTGCCATATGTTAAACATCAATTTATTGAAATAGCGAATATACTTAATCTTAAAATACGTGAGTGATATAATGATTTCAATATGTGGGAACAACCTGTATCACTTATTTGCTACCTAGTAGTCGCTGCACTGGTAGTTTTTTTATCAATTAAGCTTTCTGATTTCGTTGATCTTCTCGATAAGAAGACAAATATAAGCGGAGCGTTTTTAGGTGGTATCTTGCTCGCTGCAGTTACTTCCCTACCAGAGTTATTTACTTCAATAACCGCCACTACTCTTATTGGCAACAATAAATATGTTCTAGGAAATATCCTAGGAAGTGATTTATTTAATATAACTTTGTTTGCGATTATTTATATTGTTTTCTTTACAAAACTTGCGACATCAAAAGTAGGAAAATACCATTTACTTTCGCTTCTATTTATAGGAGTGCTTTATGCTACAACTACAGTCGCCGGCTTTGTCTTTAACTTTAATAATATTCTTTGGGGTTGGTTTAACCCACTTTCTATTCTAATTGTTGCTATATATGTTTTAGCGGTTATTAAGACTCCTAAAACCGAAGAAGCAGAAGATAAAGAAACTAACAGTAAATTAACTGTTAAACAAATTGTTGTTTTATTTATTCTTTTCTCACTTCTCCTTATAGGAGCATCTATTGGAATTACTTATTTGACTGACTGGGTTGTTAGATCATTTAACATGGGTTCAACATTAGGTGGAGCCTTATTCCTTGGTGTTGCTACTTCCCTTCCAGAAATGACCGCGACAATTACCCTTTGCCATAAGAAGAACTTCAACGCTGCCTATGGCAATATCCTTGGTAGCTGCGTCTTTAACTTCATTATCTTAGCCTTCGCGGATGTCTTATCATTTAGAGCAGGGCCTTTATATAACTTCGACCAATCAGCCTTCTTACTTTTAATTGCAAGCGCATTATCAATTCTCATCGCTGTTATCTCAATTCTTCTCACAATTAAAGGTCTTAAGAACAATCTTGCTTATAGAATCTTATTCATTGCCTTTGGAGTTATTCTCCTTGCCTCATATATTTCATATGTTGTTTTATCCACGATTGATTTAGGATTTAACTTCGCACCATTTATTGTCTAATTATGTTTGATTTACTTGTCGCCACTAATAACGCTCATAAAATTCATGAATATGAAGAAATGTTCAAAGACTTTAACATTAAAGTTCATTCTCCAAAAGAATTAGGTATTCATGAAGATCCAAATGAAGATGGAGATTCTTATGAGGCTAACTCGCTTATTAAAGCCGCTGCTTTAGCAAAGCACACCAAAATGGCTGTAATCGCCGATGATTCAGGATTAAACGTAGTTGCCTTAAATAACTTCCCTGGAATTCATTCATCTAGATTTGCATCTTCTTTAGGTGGAAACGCAGTCGCAAATCTTGAACTTATTAAAAAGCTTGAACCTTATAAAGATAAAAGCGCCTTCTTTGCCTGCGTTATTACTTTAATGAATGTTGAAGATAAACCAGTTCAATTTAAAGGAATATGTAAAGGCTATATCTTAGATAAGCCTCATGGTTCTGGTGGATTTGGTTATGATCCAATCTTCTTCTCTAACGAGGCTAACATGCCTTTTGGAGAAGCACCTGAAGAAATAAAAAATAAGTTTTCACATCGTGCTTTAGCACTTCAAAAACTTATCGCTTATCTTAAAGATAAAAAACTTATATAGTTAGTTTCTTCTTATAGTGGCTTCTAATCGCCGAGAAGATGATAAATAGGACTAAGCCAAGTCCAGATACACTTACTCCGATAACCGCGTAATTCCTCATCGCAAAGATAAGAATTATACCCACTACCAAAATTAAAAAAGAGATGATAGACCACACGACCATGTGGTTTTTTCTTTTATAGATCTTACGGTTATCTTTAAAGACTCTATCTTCAATAGAAGTTTCTTCGCTTAGACTATCAAGTGACTTACTTGGATGACCCATCACTTTATAATCTTTTTCAAGTTGAGTATTTAAAATCGATATTTGTTTATCTAGTTCTCCTAAAGTAATATTTGAATCAGCGGGATAACGACGCTTCCCATAATACTTTTCTTTAAGGAATACTTTGTATTCGAGAATATCTTTTAAAGCATCTTCATAAAGCTTTTTGCCTTTTTCTTCATAGAAATATCCGCCTTCCATAAGACGGTTTTCCAAAGAAAGTTTATATTTGTCTAAACTACTTACGACTTCTTGAAGGAATTTCACTATTGAATCGATGTTATATTTATTAACTTCGATATAATCTTTCGCGTTTTTAAGAACTTCTAATGATTCTTTTAAATGCGATTCTCTAATGGTAGAAGTTAGAAGAGTTGCCAAAGCAAGTCCATGAACAGCGCTTAGTTCGCTTGGATTAAGCTCCACTACTTTTTTAAATGATTCAATCGCTTTTTCATAATCAGTTTGATTATATAAAGCAACAACACCTAAATTGTAATAACGGAAAATGAGGAGATTGTAATACTTTTCTCCTTGAAGAACGTTGATTGGTTTAGAACACTTAGGGCAATAAACCATCTCTTGTTCGTCATCTATTTCAATTATTTCTCCGCATACGGAGCAAACGATTTTCTTTTTCATAATCCTAAAGCAATATAAGTTAAGACATATCCTAATGCAATTAATAATTGCGCAACAAGATATGTCGACATGATATAGACGTGTTTTCTTCTAACTTCTTTAACATATTTGAAAATGATAATTAATGTGTCAGAAATAATAAAGAAGACATAACCAATAATACCTAAGTATACGAATTGACCAACTAGAGCGATTGCATACGCAAAAGAAGGAATAAGTAAATATAAGGCTGAATAATAAACCGACATTCCTAAACCTTCTAATGTTGATTTAGCAATCTTTCTAAAATAGAAGATAAAGCCAACTACATAAACAACTAGGTAAGTTAAAACAACAATTACCACCACCATTGCAGGTACATTCATATTGCAAAGTACTAAAAGTACTTCGAATGTGTTTAATAGGTGACAAGCAAGGAAGAAAAACGCCCCACACGCAAAAGCTTTTTTAGAGGGAATAGCGACTAAAATATCACCTATCCAAGCTGTAATAAGAGCAACATACACTAAAGGGTGAGTTGGAATAGAAACAATTACGAAAACAGTAAGTAAAGGAATAAGAAAAGCTTTCTCATATCTTCTAGCAATTTCTTTTTCTAAGGCTGCTAAAACAATCTGAACAATACTTGCTAAGATAAATAAACCAAGAAAAACATATCCAACGACCGGAATGCTTTCTAGGATATTAGTAAAGTTCATACATAAAGTATGGTTCTTTTTTCAAAAATCTTCAACTGTTGTTGTAGATAAAAAAATATTTAATGATATAATACTTACTGTTTGGAGCAGTACCCAAGAGGCTCAAGGGGACGGTTTGCTAAACCGTTAGATCGGGTTACCGGTGCGAGGGTTCGAACCCCTCCTGCTCCGCCATTAAGAATAAAAAGCCCTGAATCTAACGTGACTCAGGGTTTTATTTTACTTTTAAATATAGAAATTAATTGAAGACAAAGTCGACTTTTTCGACTCCATCGCCATAGATGGTTTTGAAGTCATTTTTCATAGAAATAATATTGTAGTTATTTTCTTCCCAAGTGGCTTTTCTTTTCGCGGTCTCAACTAAATCAGCATGATCTCTTTGGTCATCGTCCGCGATGAGCATGAAGACTTCAGTTTTATATTCTTTGTTGCTCTTACAATAGTTATGCATTGCAGAGTCTCCACTACTATTGCCAAAAGATAAAACTGGAACTTTGCCAATTTCTTCTTCAATTTGTTTAACTTTGTTAGTTTTTAAATTTTTGATAAGAAGATTATCGGTGCGAACAAGATATTCATCCTTGCTCATCGTATAATCAACGCCTTCTTCATCACCTTGATTAGAAGCTTTAAGTTCAACATTCATTCCAATGACGCGATTTCTTTCAATACCAAGAGAATCTACTAAAGCGCGACAAATCCATCTATCTGAACCAGAAACAACGTAATATGTGAAGTTATTATCTTCTAGATAATCAAACACCTCTAACATTGGTTTATAAAAACTATCCGCATAAGTCATACCAGTAAAACCGTTTGGAGTATTTTTCGCATAGTCTTTAACGTATTTATCAAATTCAGCGATAGACATACCAGCATATGCTTTTGCAGCAGCGCGTGCATGCTTCATATCGAAGTGATCTGGTAATTTAACGCCATCACGAACAAAACTTCTAATATCGTTCGCTGCTTCCACTACATCAGGATCTTTCACGATGTAAGTTGGATCATCAAGTCCGCGATATTCAAGCATGTTATATTCAAAGTAAGTTGGATAGAGTTCACCAATAAAAGTACCATCCATATCAAAAGTAGCAATTCTATCTTTGATAGGAATAAAATTATCTGATTTTTCATTCGTGACGTCTTCAACATAATTTTTAAGAGTAGTTAAAGAGTCGCATTCATTCCATAAAGAGAAATGTTTCTTTTGAGAAGAACTACAAGCACTTAAAGAAATAAGGCTGGAGCAAGAAACGACTAAAAAGACTAATGTTTTTTTCATAACTATTCTCCTTTATCATTAGCTTCTTCTTTTAGGTTATGCTTTTCGATAAACCCACATAAAGAATAAGTAAATAAACCAAGAATTAAAGCGAAGGCAATTGAAGTAACTTCAACCCATTCGACCATGCCATATAAATCTGAACCATCAATTAGACCAAGTTGATATGGAATTCTTAAGCAAAGTCCACCAATACCCGCTACGAAAATAACAGATAAGGTGAAGATATTTTTATTACTTTCAAAGTCAACATGCTTCAGCATGCGTAGACCACTAACAGCGATATAACCAAATAAGGCAAGACACATGCCGCCAACGATACAAGGCGGAATCGTTCTAAAAGCCGCGATTAAAGGCGTAAAGAATGACAAAGCAATGCAAGTAAAGGCTGTCGCAATAATCGTCCACGTAGAGGCGTTTTTAGTAATTGCAACGCAGCTAATCGCTTCGCCATATGTTGTATTTGGGCAAATACCAAACCAAGTTCCAAGTATTGAACCAACACCATCACCTAAAAGGGTGCGATGTAAACCTGGTTCTCCGTTTATTAAATCTCTTTCAATAATTGTACTGAGATTTTTGTGATCAGCGATATGCTCAGAAAAGCCAACCAAAGAAATAGGAACAAAGGCTAAAACAATTTGTAAGACGCTCATTCCATCTAACATAACTTCACCATTAACAATTTCACTAATGCCATCCACAAGAGCTAAACGTGGAAGAGACAAAAAAGACTCAATCGATATTTCTTCAAAAATAGAAGTAATAGGTGAAAAATCAATAACTTGAATATATGTGTTTCCAGTCGCGTTGCCAATTAAAGTAAGCACTAGAGCAATTAAATAGCCACTACCAACGCCAATTAAAAATGGAAGCATGGAAATCGTTTTATTTCTATTTTGAATAGTGCATACAACAATAATGAAAAACGTAATTAGGCCAATTCCTAACCCAACGAGGTTATATGGATAAGTAATGCCTTCATAATCATTGAAGTAGTAATAACCATCTACTCTAATTAAGTCTGCTATAGCAGTAGCTGATAAACCTAAACCAATTAACGCGACAACTGGGCCAATAATGACTGGAGGGAAATATTTATCTATCCACTTTGTTCCAACTCTTTTAACTATCAAAGATAGAATGATATAAACTAAGCCAGTTAAAAACCCACCTAAAACAATGCCTAAAAATCCAGCATTCATATAAGTCATAGCTAAAGCGCCTATAAAAGCAAAATTAGATGAAAGTAAAACCGGACTTTTACGTTTAGTGATTATTTGATAGGCAAGTGTGCCGATACCACATCCTAAAATCGCGGATGCAATATGACTACTTAAACCAATGACTAAAGGAACTGTGATAGTCGCAGCAATATTGGCTAAAAGCTGTTGAATAACAGAGCTAATTAATTGCGATGGACGTGGTTTATCCTCCACGTTAACAATCATTTTTGCCATACATCAATTCTACTCAATTTTTAATATTTTAAAATAAAATGTTTTGATGCAAGCACCAAAACAAATTATTTAATTAAGATATTTCTTATTTACGATGAGAGTTGAGAAGTTGAACGCTCATTGCACCGGTCTCGGATTCAAGGCGGGAGATGAATTCTTCAACAAGACCATTTCCAGACGCAAAGACAACTTGGAATGTGCATTCAAGAACTCTTGTTTTGCCGTCATCGCTGATGATGTCTGTGGATAAGCCATGAACTGAGGCATCAAATTCTTTTGCTACAGCAAGAATCTTGGTTAAGACTGGTTTATCGCCAGGAGCGGTAAGGATGATAACCGGATTACGGTTATTGATTTTGTTTTCAATCTTCTTAAAGGCAATTAAGACAAATAAGATGACGATTGTTGCTACTACGGCAATGATAAAGTTAAATGAACCACAAGCAATACCAATAGCCATAACAATCCAAATGGTTCCAGCGGTTGTTAAACCTCTAATACCACTATTGTGATGTAAGATAGCACCAGCGCCAAGGAAACCAACACCAGTGATGATTTGAGCGGCAAGACGAGCCACATCGCGGTGATCTCCGAAAATAGCTGGGAATCCATAAATGGAAATGATCATTAAGACACATGAACCAACACCAACTAAAAGGTGAGTTCTAAGACCAGCGCTACGACCTTTCCATTCTCTTTCAATACCAACAGCACCACAAAGAAGTACTGAAAGTAAAATTGCAATTGTAACGAGAATAAAATTACCAATTGGCCAGCCATCAATCTGCCAATTGTTTAAGTATTCAACTAGTTTTTGATCAAGAGTTGTAATCATTGTTAACCTCCTTATCTAGGCAAAAGAAATGAATGAATATAAAAACTCGTATTGTTTCTTTAAATATATTATAAAGAAAAACTTTCAAATGTTAAGATAATCTTTAGATTAGCCTTTTACTATGTATATCATTTGTTATACAATGATGCTATGAAAAAATCAGAGCTAATTCATATTAGAGTCAATCCTAAGACCAAAAAAGATGTTGAATCTATCTTTTCTATATTAGGTATCACTACTTCATACGCGACAAGCGTCTTCTATAATCAAGTTATTCTTCATAAAGGTTTTCCATTTAAAGTTGAGATTCCAGAAAAAGAAATCTCCCTTCATAAACAAAAGATAACAAAGTTAACTATCATGTGCATGGTTTATAACGATGATGGATCTTTCTTAGTTGAAAATCGTCTTAAAAAGGATTGGCCAGGAATAACATTCCCAGGCGGACATGTAGAGGATAACGAATCAATTGAAGAGGCGGTTATTAGAGAAATGAAAGAAGAAACTGGTTTAACTGTTTCTAATTTAGAACCGCAAGGCTTTATCGAATGGAACGACTTTGGAGATGGTGTTAGACATTTAGCAATCCTCTACCGCACGAAATGCTATGTTGGTGAGCTTACTCCAAGTAAAGAAGGAGCGATATTCTTCCTAAAGGAAGATAACCTCAAAAATTATCAATTATCTAACGATTTCATGGATATATATAAAAGGATGAGAAAATAAAAAGTTAGCGGGCTAGAAACTCGCTAACTTTTATTATGTTAATTTATTTTTTATAGACGTGATATTTGCTAACGTTTAAGACTGTTTCGCCATCGATTTGAAGAGCGCATGGTCTAGAGAATTCAACGGTAACATCTTTGCCAACCATGATATCGATGATTTTCTTTTTGTTAACATGTGTGCCTTTAAATAATTTTGGGAAAGTAAATAATGTTTTTAGTTTTCCAGAATCGTGGAAGACGAATAAGGAAACCTTATCGCTTAAACGATCTTGATCTGGGACTGGAATCATTCCACCGCCATAGAAACGACCGTTCATTGTGGAAGCAAGCCAAACTTTTTTATACTTTTTGCTCTTTCCGTCAATGGTAATCTTTGCACTTGGGCATTTGTAACCATGGAGAAGATTTTTAACAGATAAGCTTGCATAGTTAATATTGGTTTTACCTTCTGCTCTCATCTTGTCAGCGATTTCACAAACAAAGCCATCTATGCCATAGCCAATTCCATTGAGATAAACATATGATTTATCATTAACTTCAATAACTGGCAAGTTCTTTAAGTATTTATTGAGTTCAACCATATCATCTTTCACTTCTTTTTCGACATCTCTTAAGAAGTCATTACCTGTACCAGCACGGTAAAGATAGAATGGGCATGGAAGATTTTTGCCATAAACTTTATTAGCGAATCTCATAAGAGTTCCATCGCCGCCCAAAATAACGACTTTGTCATCTTTTTTAAGTTCTTTTAGAAGATCGCCAATTTCAGTAGAAATAGCATCAAGAACTTTGACTTCTACTCCTTCATAAATCTTGGAGAGGTGTGCTAAAGCGGCGTCTTTAGTTTCTGCACCTTTACCACTGTTGGCAAGTGGGTTGTAGACTAAATAAATCATTTATTTTCCTCCTAAATAGTCTTCGTAAATTTTATGAACTTTATTGGAAATTTCTAAAGTTGAAAGTTCCATAAATTCCGATGGTTCAATAAGAGCTAAAACATCCATATTAACTTTAGTTGTTCTTTTAAGAACATTTTTATGGATGAGGTTAGTATTTTTAATACCAATACAAAGGATTGGTACTTCCGCTCTTTTAGCAATATTGAATGCTCCTGGATGGAATGGAAGAAGTTCAAGAGTTTTACTTCTTGTACCTTCTGGAGCAATGCAAATTTGCCCATAACCTTTTTCAATAAAATCAATCGCTGTCATGATGGCTTTAATGCCTTCTTTATCGTCTTCTCGGTTAATAGAAATAAAACCGGATTTATGAATGAAAGGACCAGCGATTGGGGCTTTCTTATTTTCTGGTTTAGTAACGCAGATAATTCTTTTAAATTTTGCCATGATAACCATTGGGTCAAAATTGGAAATATGATTGTAAACAATCATGTAAGCGCCTTTTTTCGAGATACCATGCATACCAGTTTTCTTTACTCTCACTCCTAAAAAGAAGAGGAGTTGTCTATTTACTTCCATAGTGACAAAGTGGAACAAGCGATTTGGCTTTTTCTGCTCTTTATTAATATTGATTGTTTTCGAAACAATAAAACAAATAACTAAAGTTAAACCAAAAGCACAGATGTAGAAAAGGGGAATTCCAATAATTGGAACCCAAATCCACCACCAGTCTTGATATAAGCCTAAAAAGTAATATATAGACCCACTAGCAGCAATAGCGATTAAAAAGTAGATGATTGTAAAGACCATTTTCTAATAAGCTCTTGCAAAGAAGACAACCTTCTCCGCTTTCTTTCCACAAACGATACATTTATGTTCAAATGGGATTTGATCAAATGGTAAGCATCTTGCTGTAGCTTGATAAAGTTCTTTAATCTTGTTTTCGCAAGCTACATCGCCACACCACATAACCTTAGCGTAGCCACCTCTATCAAGAATCTTTTCAAGTTCTTCTAAGGAGTGAGCTTCAGTTGTGTGTTCGAGGAGATATTTAAATGCTTTTTTATACATTTCATCGTGAATGACGTCTAAAAGACGTAAAGCTTCATTTACAGCGTCTTTTTCATTAACTGTAGCCTTAGTACCATCGTTACGTTTTGCGAGTACACACACGCCATTAGCAACGTCACGTGGACCAACTTCTAAACGAAGTGGAATGCCTTTCATTTCGTGTTCAGCATATTTCCAACCTGGAGAGCGATCTGAGTCATCAAGTTTAACTCTAATACCAGCTTTTTTAAGAGCATCATAATACTCATGAGCTTTCTTCATAACTTCTGGTTGTTTTTGTTGAATTGGAATAATGACAACTTGAGTTGGTGCTACTCGTGGTGGGAGCACTAAACCATTATCGTCACCATGAACCATAATAATTGAACCGAGTAAACGAGTGGAAACACCCCAGCTTGTTTGATATGGATTTTGAAGTTTACCATCTTTACCTTGGAATTGAATACCAAAGGCTTTAGCAAAGCCATTTCCAAAGAAATGGGTTGTACCACTTTGTAGAGCTTGTCCATCTGGCATAAGTGCTTCGATAGAATAAGTCTCCACTGCTCCAGCAAATTTTTCTTTATCAGTCTTAATACCTTTAACAAAAGGAACTGCTAAAACATCTCTTCCAAGAGTGTCATATATTTCAAGCATTCTAAGAGCGTCTTTTCTAGCTTCCTCTTCAGTCTCATACATAGTATGACCTTCTTGCCAAAGGAATTCACTTCCTCTTAAGAATGGTCTAGTAGTCTTTTCCCATCTAACAACGGAACACCATTGA
>CADBNT010000083.1 GCA_902796125.1 uncultured Erysipelotrichaceae bacterium
TTAGGCACGCCGCCAGCGTTCATCCTGAGCCAGGATCAAACTCTCAAAAAGTTTTATCTTAGTTCAATATAAATCTGGTTTTATTGTATATAAAAATTGACGTTAATGTTTCTTGTACATCTGTTCAGTTTTCAAAGATCAGTTGCGCCGTATACGCTAGTATACCCTAGATACTCCTAAGAATATGCGCTTTAATATGCTATCACTTTCAATTTATTGGTGTCAACAACTTTTTTATTCAATTTTATCGACTAAATTAAAAGCCCCATTTTTGAGGGGCCTTTATGATATATTTTTGTTTCTATAAAATCAAGATTTTATTCGTCTGACTTTTTATATAGACCATGAAGGTTGCAATAAGCATAAGCAGAGAATACAACCTCATTATCTAGAAGAGCAAACTTTGCTTCTGGCGCATCACCAGCGTGAAGATGTTTGATTTTATAGCCTTGATCAGTATGTAAAACAATTAAAGTGATGAGATGTTGCTCGGTCATTGGATGAGCGACTTCTCCAACCTTAACAATAACTTCGTTACCTTTTTCTTCGATGACTGGGATGTGCTTTTCATGAGCGCCATCTTCAGTATTTGGAACAAGTTCCGCCATTGCCTCACCACAACATTTAGTTGGGCAAGAATACTCATCGAATAAAACGGCAACTTTACCGCATAACTTGCATTTGTAGAATTTCATATTTTTCACCTCGAAAATAATTATATTTTATTTTCTTATATATTGCTAATGTTTTGCACACGCGCACACATTCCATATTAAAAAGAGTAGCCAAAGCTACCCTTTCAAAGTTTTGAGTATTTTTATTTACGACCACTAAATCTAGCGACGATAGCAAGAATACGAATAAACATATAAATGAAATCGACATATAGATTAAAGGCGCAGAATAAAGCAACATTTCTTGAGCCTTCGCCTCTTTCAGCGATTCTTCTCATATTCGCGACATCGATAATAGTGACTAACATCATTGCACCAAATACAGCGAATGACACTAACCAATAAAGATTATCGAATGTACTTGGGAAGACAAGCATCCAAATTAGATTAAATACTGAGATGAGTGCTGCCCCAATAAATAATCCCATAACAATCATCCAAAGGATGGAAGTATTAACTTTCGCGAAATAGCCAATGACAAACATTAAGCCAAACACTAAGCAAGTGATGCCTAATGAAATAGCAACTGTTTCAAATGGAACAAATAATGTACACGCGCTAAGGAGCACGCCCATCGCGATCGCATATAATGTAAATGGAACAAATAGGTTGCCTCTTCCTTTAAAGGAAACGACCATAATCCAAATCATTAAAGCGAATATAAAGATTCCAGAGCCAATCAGAAGTCCAACATAGACACCAAAATAGGTTTCACTGCTTGGATCATATGTACCACTACCAATAGCAGCAGAGTTAATGAATGATTGAATTGGGAAAAGTTGTAAGAAGACAAAGCCGAGAATGGCATTGACTGCTGCAGTGATTAAAAGAAAGAAGAAAACGTAACGGAATACCGCAGCAAGAAATTTCGACTTTTCAGAAATTTGTACATTCTTAAGTGTGGATTCCATAATTCCTCCTATTTAATCATGTTTTCAATTAATTGACGGAAGGAGTCGACCTTAAGGGAAGCTCCACCGACTAATGCACCATCAACGTTTGGTTGAGTAAGATAATCGTGAACGTTTTCTGGTTTGACGGAACCGCCATAAAGGATTCTAACTTTATCGGCAGCATCTCCATATAATTCGTGAACGAGTTCACGGATGTAACCACAAATATCTTCGGCGATTTCTTTTGAAGCATTTTTACCAGTACCAATGGACCAGACTGGTTCATAAGCAATGACCATATTAGAAACAAATTCTTTGCCTAAACCATTTAAGCCTTCAAGAGTTTGAGCTTTGATGACTTCTTTAGTTTTACCAGCTTCAAATTGTTCTAAGGTTTCACCAACACAATATATTGGTGTCATCTTGTTTGCTTCTAAAGCTAAAAGCTTTTTGTTGCAAGATTCATTTGTTTCAGCATAATAGCTTCTTCTTTCGGAGTGACCAATGATAACCCAGTTAACACCGAGTTCAAGAAGCATTGGAATGGAAATTTCACCAGTGAAAGCGCCATGATCAGCGAAGTGACAGTTTTGGGCAGCCACAATTAAATCTGGATTAGCTTTTCTAACTGTCTCTAAAGAGAGATAGACTGGCGCAACACCAATATCAATATCATTTGCTAAAGCAAATTTTCTAAGTTCGATTGATTCCTTGGCAAACTCTTTTGACTCAGCTTGAGTCTTATTCATCTTCCAGTTGCCAAATAATAATTTGCGTCTCATATTACTTTAAAATATCAACGCCTGGTAAATGACCATCGTTTTCAATCATCTCAAGAGATGCTCCACCACCAGTGGAAACATGGGAGAATGATTCTTTATAGCCAAATTCCTTAATAGCAGCGGCAGAGTCACCACCACCGCAAACGGAGAAGGCACCTTTTAAACCGGCAACAGCTTTACAAATTGCAACTGTACCATTTTGGAAATCTTTTTGTTCAAAGACACCCATTGGGCCATTCCAGAAAATCATCTTTGCTTTAGCAATTTCGCTTGCAAAGAGTTCAGCAGTTTTTGGACCAATATCCATGCCTTGATAACCTGCTGGGACATTGTCACCAACAACTTCTTTCTTTGTCCAACCTTCAAACGCATCAGTGACGACTGAGTCAACTGGAAGGACGATACGACCGTTTGCTTCTTTGAAGCAGTTACGAGCGTAATCTAATTGATCATCTTCAACTGGGGAAGAACCAATTTCATAACCAAGAGCTTTTTTGAATGTATAAGCCATGGCACCTCCGATGAGGATTTTGTCACACTTCTTAAGAAGTGAATCGATAACCTTAATCTTATCAGAAACTTTTAAGCCACCAAGAATAGCGACATATGGACGGTCAGAATCTTTAACATCGACACATCTCATTAAGTTAGCGATTTCTTTTTCGACTAAGTAACCACATGCGACTGGTTTTCCTTCAGCTTTGAGGATTTCTGGAATTCCATATGTGGAAGCATGTGCACGGTGTGCGCTACCAAAAGCATCCATGACGTAAGCATCTGCTACGCTAGCCCAAATCTTAGCGAGTTCTGGATCGTTCTTTTCTTCACCCTTTTCATAACGAGTGTTTTGAATAAGAAGAACTTCGCCATCTTTAAGAGCTTTGACTGCATTTACAAATGCATCACCGCGAGTTTCTGGACAGAAAGCGACTTTTTGACCAAGAAGTTCACCAAGTCTTGGAGCAACAACCGCTAAATTGTTTTTAGCTTTTTGTGCTTCCACTACTTCAGGAGCTTCTTTGTGTTTTACTTTTCCAAGGTGGGAGAATAAAACAACTCTAGCGCCTTCCTTAACTAATTTTTGAATTGTTGGAAGAGCTGCACGAACACGATTGTCATCGCGAATCGCACCATCTTTTAAAGGAACGTTGAAGTCGACTCTACAAACGACAACTTTACCTTTAATGTTTTTTAATTGATCAACATTTAACATATGTTTCTCCTTTTATTTTAATAAAGGGGCACCGCTATAAACGATGCCCTAAAAGTTAACCTAATGCACAATTAGCACTTTTCAGCAAAGTACTTGATTGTACGAACCATTTGGCTGGTGTAGGAGTTTTCATTGTCGTACCAAGAGACAACTTGAACTTCGAATAAGCCATCAGCAATCTTGCTGACCATGGTTTGTGTAGCGTCGAAGAGGGAACCGAATCTCATACCGATAACATCGCTAGAGACGATTGGATCTTCGTTATATCCATAGGATTCATCAGCAACTGACTTCATGTGAGCATTGATGATTTCTGGAGTTAATTCGCCATTATATTTAACTACAGCTGTGAGGATGGTTGTTGAACCAGTTGGAACTGGAACACGTTGTGCGGAACCAATGAGCTTACCATTGAGTTCTGGAATAACTAAACCGATTGCTTTAGCAGCACCAGTGGAGTTTGGAACGATGTTAGCAGCACCAGCACGAGCACGACGTAAATCGCCTTTTCTATGTGGACCATCAAGAATCATTTGGTCACCAGTGTAAGCATGGATTGTGCTCATGATACCAGATTGAATCTTGGCTAAATCGTTAAGAGCTTTTGCCATTGGAGCTAAGCAGTTGGTTGTGCAGCTTGCTGCAGAGATAACATTATCATCTTTTGTAAGTGTCTTTTCGTTAACACCAAAGACGATTGTTGGGAGGTCTTTTCCAGCTGGAGCGGAAATGACGACTTTACGAGCACCTGCTCTAACGTGAGCGAGTGATTTTTCTTTACTGCAGTAGAAACCTGTACATTCAAGAACGACATCAACACCGAGTTTGCCCCATGGGAGATCATCTGCTTTTGGGCAAGCATAGATGGTGATTTCTTTACCATCAACGGTGATGCTTCCTGGTTCAAGGACTGTCTTACCATCTTCGGCTAAGACTGGTTCTTTGCTTGAAACGCTGTGACGGCCTTCGCCGATAACACCAGCATAACCACCTTGAGCTGTATCGTATTTTAATAAGTTAGCCAACATCTTTGGGGAAGTGAGATCGTTAATGGCAACGATTTCGTAGCCTTCAGCACCAAACATTTGTCTAAACGCTAAACGGCCAATGCGGCCAAAACCATTAATTGCAACTTTAACTGACATTTGTATTTGTCCTCCTTTTAAATTGCCGAGGTTATTATACTTAATAAATTGTCTGATAAAAAGAAAAAACACTTTTGAAAGTGCTTTCCTCATATTTATAAGACCACCTAAGGTGATTATTTAAATGCCTGGAATTGTCTCAACTCCTCTAAATAATACCTCAAGAGTGATGCCAAAGGCATCAGCAATACGTTCTAGTATTTCTAAAGATGGATTTCTCGTTCCTCGTTCAAGATCAGAAATATAATTTTTGTTAACATTTGCCTCTAGAGACAAATCTTCTTGCGACCAACCCTTTTGTTTACGAAGATAAGCAATCCTCATTCCGAGTTGTTCAACCGCTCTCATTTATAGGCTCCTTTATATCGCTCCGCCATTTCATGGATAGCTCTAAATAAATGGTTAATATTCGAACGGGATACGTTTTCACCTAATTGTTTGCCCATCTCATTCGCAAGTTCTTGAAGAGAATAATCATCATGTTCAAGACGTAACTTCATAAGAAGTTTTTGCTTTTCGTTTTGTACATGATCAATACCTAAAACTTTATCGATAATTGTTATATCAGAGATTTGTTTTTCGGCTGCAGAAGCTGTTTTGTTATAGTTGGCTGTATCGAGATTTTGTAATCTATTTCCAATAGAAGAAAAGTCTCTATCGATACGTATATTTTCAAACTCTAAAGTTGCATTTGTTGCACCCATCATTGATAAGAAATCAACAATTTGTTGAGCTCTTTTTAAATAGACGACATATTTGAGTCTTCTTTTGACAATTTTTGCTGTAAATTCAGTGCCTTTATATTTGCAAAGAAGTTTAGAAAACCATTTCGCATAATTTTCATCGTTAAGTGAAATCTCTAAATGGTAGTTAGATTTCTTTGGTGAGTTACAAGAACCTGCTGCAAGGAAAGCTCCTGAAACATAACCAGAAATCATATCGTCATTACAAACGATGTGTTTGGAGATTTTTCCATCCAAAAATGAGATCTCTAAATCACCAATTAAATAGTCGCCTTCATCGATGATTACTGAGTAAGATAATCTCTTCTTGAAATTCATTGTTTTGCTATAAGCAAATCTCGATGGAATTCCATAGACTTTTTCAACCGCGTGATAGATGAACTTAGCAATCTTAGCATTCTCAGTTTTGATGACAATTAACGACTTTCCATTTTGAATTTGAAGCGAGCCATTTACCTTGATGAACGCTGCTAAAACAGCTCTTAAATGTTCATCAGAAAAAGGGAGACGACAAATCTCTTCTTTTACTTTCTGGGTAAATGAAACTTTAGCTTGCATATTTATCTTGGAAGGTCACGATGTGAGACCGAAACACTGTAGTCTTTTGAGAAGTATTTATATAGATAATCGGCGATAGCGACACTGCGATGTTGACCACCGCTACAAGCTACACCAATGTAAGCATGTCTACGACCGCTTTCTTTAAGTTTTTTAAGATAATAAGTTAAATAACTTATAACGTGCTCAAGATATTCTTTTGTTTCTGGAGCGTCAAAGATGTACTTAATAACTTTTTCATCTTTACCAGTTAAGTTTTTTAATTCTGGAACCCAATATGGGTTTGGAAGAAGTCTAACGTCAAAGACAGTTTCAATATCTTGTGGAACGCTTCTTTTATAGCCAAATGAAACGAACATTATGGTGAATTCAGATCCATTGTCTTTAATGACATCTTTATAAACAATCTTTCTTAATTCATTCTTAGTGATTTTTGAAGTATCTACATAATATGTAAACTTATCTCTAAGAGCATCGATAAGCTGGGTATCTTCTTTCATTGCTTCAGCAAGAGTTAAACCCGCTGCTTGTCTTGGATGAAGTCTTCTAGAAAGACGGAATCTTTCCATAAGTACAGCATCGATACAATCTAGACCCATGAAATCGATAGTGAAGTTTTTAAACTTCTTCGCTAAATCAAAAACATCGGAAGCAATCTTTAAAGAAACAGAGACAGCAACTTTAGAATATTTATCTTCATGTTTTGAGAATTCTTCAAAAAGATTCTCTGCTACTGCAAGAGGAATATTATCAACAACGTAATAGCCTGATTCTTCAAAGGCAGCAAGGGCAGTAGATTTACCTGCACCACTAACACCTGTAATAATAACCAAGTCAATCATAAGATTACCTCCTATATTATTTAAGTTTAGATTTTTTATTTTTGTTTTACAAACACAAAAGCACTTGTCGCTGCGATTGCACCATCGCTAGAAGCTGTCACCAATTGTCTAAGTTTCTTTGAAACAATATCACCAGCAGCGAATAATCCTGGAATATTTGTTTCCATCTTCTCATTAGTGACTAATGCATTATTAAGTGATTCTGGATTAAGGTTAGCCAAAAACTCAGTCGCTGATTTATGACCAAGATATGGGAATACACCCATGACTGGGATTTCTTCGTTATTAATACTGATGCTTGTTACACCAAAGTCATCACCATTAATAGAATCAACTTTTGTATCTAAAAGAATTTCGACATTTGGAAGACTTTTAATTTTATTAACAAGCGTTTCTTCACCTTGGAGTTCTTTATTAGGAACAACTAGGTAGAGTTTCTTAACCAAGTTAGAAAGATATAAAGCTTCTTCTAAAGCAATGTCGTTATTTCCAAGGACTGCAACATCTTGATTTTTGAAGAAATTTCCATCGCAAGTCGCACAATAGGAGACGCCTCTTCCGAAATAATCTTTTTCACCTGGAATTGTGTCGCCTTTAGTTTTTAAACCAGCTGCAACAATAACAGCTTTTGAGTGATATGAATCGATATCGGTTTTAACTTCAAAGCCTTCTGGTTCTTTTAAAATTGATTGAACATTACCAAAGGTAACATTAATGTCTAAATCTTTTAGATGTTCTTCTAATTCAGTTTTGATTTCTAATCCTGAAGTTTTTCTAAATCCAGGATAGTTTTCGATCTCTTTAAGTTCGTTGAGTTTACCACCAACTTTATCACCTTCAAGAATGATAAAATTCGCGTTTGCTCTTTTAAGATAAATCGCTGCAGTTATACCTGCAATACCGGCTCCAATAACAACAATATCAGTCTTTTTCATATTTAATTTTCTCCGCAAAATCAAAATAACTACCGATTTTAATAGCTATTCTCGCTGCATTTTCAAGCTTGCGAGGAGACCATGTAACATAGCCAAAATCAACACCGGCATTCTTGGCAGTTAAATAATCATATTCAGAGTCACCAATATAGATGACATCCTTTTTATCATCGATGCCAAACTCCTTCATAATTTTAAAAATGCCAGAAGGATCTGGTTTACCAACTTCAACCTCGTTACCGCATACGCTTTTTTGCACTAAATCAGTCAAACCAAGAAGTTCAAAAGTATAATCGGTTGCAGTTCGAGATTTATTTGTAACAACTCCAACATATTTTCCTAGGCTTAGTAATGTAGATAAAATCTCTTCTACTCCAGGAAAAAGAGTCGTGTACATAACATAGTTTTTCTTTGAAATTTCTAAAAACTCTTTTGCAAGTTTACTAGTATCTTCGTTTGGGAATTCCTTCGCTAAAGTTTGGGCGATTGGAGGTCCAGAAAAAGGAATTGTATGACCTTCAGGAACGACAAAATCAGGACGATATTTAGCGTACATCTCTAAAAGAGAAACCTTAAGCATAGCGTCGCTATCAATGAGGGTTCCGTCTAAATCAAAAATAAATAACTTATACATTAAATTGTATCCAAATTACGAGGTTCTAAGCCTTTGCGTTTACGAATGTAATCGTAGACGTGACAGCCAATAATGCCAAGGATTCCTAAACCTACTAAGACAAAGGCAACAATCCATGATTGCAAATAACCAAAGGCTGCTGAACTTCCGAGGTTAAGCGTAAATCCTTCACGAAGCGGCTCAAGAGCAACTCTAGTAAGTCCATACCAAATTAAATATGAGAAACCTAAATCACCTAATGCTAATTTCTTGGTGAGAGTTTTACCAATCGCATAACGAATTACAAAGTAACCCGCTATATTGATAACAGCTTCAATGAGGAAAAGTGGCAAACGGTAATAACCAGAAATATACATATTGTTAACAATAATCTTTGGAAGCCAAGCAATAGATTCATAAGAAACGATTCCACCATAAACTTCTTGGTTGAAGAAATTGCCGAGTCTTCCAATACCTTGAGCGATGAGAATACTTGGAATGATTACATCCATCGCGTAGCGAATATTGACGAATTTTCTAAACTTAAGCATGAATAACACACCGGCAATAATACCAAGCAAAGCTCCTCCCATGATGCCCATTCCACCGCTGCGGATATCAAAGATAAGAACAGGATTTGCAAGATATGTTCCTGGTTCAAGGACTAAGCAATACCAAAGTCTTCCGCCAATAACACCAGCTGGGAAGGCAACAATAAGAAGGGTTTCAAGAATGCCATGTTTTCCATATTTCTTGTAGAAAATGTGGTCGCATACAAAGTATGAAACAACTGCACCGCCAACCATGATGATGCCATAGAAAGCGATTGTGAAACCATAATCACCACCATTAGGGAAACCAAATCCTTTAGTAAAGGAAATAGAGTTAGCGAGTGGATAGGATAAATGATCAGCAATTGATTGAGTGAATAAATAGAAACCAAGAATTAATAAAACAATTGCTCCAAACATTTGATAAAAGATTGGACCTTTTTGAGTCGAATCAATATCAGGAGCGTAGAAATGTAGAATGAATGAGGCAAATAATGCGGAAGTACCACTACCAAATAGATAAGAACCAAAAATAATCATGATGTGTTCAAAAACACCAAGTTCCCATCCGTTCATTAAGACGAGGCCATAGCTAGAAGCGATAGTTAAAATACCTTGACCAAGCACTAAAGCAATAAGGTAATGAAGTTCAGGTTTTTCAAGCTTGCGAGGTGCTCCACCAAGAGGCCTCACTTTTACAAATTTAATGACGCGGTAAAGCATGTAGCCAAAGCAGGCTAACCCGAGAACTAAACCAACAATAAATAAAACAGGATTATTCATAAAACTTATTTAGAGTATAACAAAGTTACTTTTTTAATACACCTTTTAAATATTGCCCAGTATATGATTTTGGATTTTTAGCAACTTCTTCCGGTGTGCCAGTCGCTACAATTTGACCACCTTTATCGCCACCTTCTGGGCCTAAATCAATGATATGATCAGCAACTTTGATTACATCAAGATTATGCTCAATGATAACAACAGTGTCGCCATGATCAACAATTTTATTTAAAACCGCAATCAAACGTTTGACATCATCTGTGTGCAAACCGGTTGTAGGCTCATCAAGGATAAATAGTGTTTTTCCAGTCGGGCGTTTTTGAAGCTCGTATGCAAGTTTAACTCTTTGAGCTTCGCCACCAGAAAGAGTTGTGGATTGTTGACCGAGTTTAATATAGCCAAGTCCAACATCATATAATGTTTTAATTTTTCTTAAGATTTGAGGTCTATTTTCAAAGAATTTCAAAGCATCTTCAACTGTCATCTCTAAAACTTCATAGATGCTCTTCCCTTTATAAAGGACCTCTAATGTTTCTTCGTTGAAACGTTTTCCATCACATTGATCACATTTAACGTAAACATCAGGAAGGAAGTTCATTGGAATACGAGTGACACCTGCGCCTTGGCAGTTTTCGCATCTTCCACCGACAACGTTAAAGGAGAATCGACCTTTGTCATAGCCTCTACTTCTTGCATCGACAGTTTCAGAGAATAGTTGTCTAATATCATCAAAAACACCTACATATGTAGCAGGATTACTTCTTGGTGTTCTTCCAATTGGTTCTTGAGTGATATTAACGACCTTATCAATATTTGATAAGCCAATCACTTCAGAATACTTTCCAGGAATAATATCTGTTTCTGGATCAAGATGTTTCTTTAAGATTGGATAAAGGGTTTGATTTACAAGTGAAGATTTTCCTGAACCGGAAACACCAGTAACAGCAACAAATTTTCCTAAAGGAATAGAAACATTAATTTTCTTTAAGTTATTGCATTCTGCACCTTTAAGAATAAGTTCTTTGCCATTGCCTTCTCTTCTAGTTTCTGGAACAGCAATTTTATATTCACCAGAAAGATATTTTCCGGTTATAGATCTAGGTTCTTTAATAATATCTTCAACAGTTCCTGCTGCGACGACTTCACCGCCATGAACACCTGGTCCAGGACCAATATCAACGATGTAATCGGCAGCTCTCATTGTGTCTTCATCATGTTCAACAACAATCAAAGTATTTCCTAAATCAACCATATCTTTCATAGTTTTGATAAGTTTGTCGTTATCGCGTTGATGTAGACCAATTGAAGGCTCATCAAGGACATATAAAATACCAGAAAGTTTTGAGCCAATTTGAGTCGCTAAACGAATACGTTGCGCTTCGCCTCCAGAAAGGGTCATAGCCATTCTTGAAAGCGTTAGATAATTAAGTCCAACATCACAAAGGAAGGTTGTTCTAGAATCGATTTCACGTATGATTAAACGCGCAATTTCATTCTCGTTTGGCGTTAATTTAGACGGCAAATCCCGGATAAAGTCACGTAATTGCTCAATTGATAAGCAAGTGACTTCATGAATATTAAGTCCGTTGACTCTAACAGATAAAGCAACAGGTGAAAGTCTTGCTCCATGACATGTTGGGCATTCGCTATCTCTCATATAAAATTCATACCATTTACGCATCATATCTGATCCTGTATCGCGGTATAAACGATTGATCTTAGTTTGAACGCCTTCAATGAATCCTTGACGGTGCATGACATTACCGTTCACGGAAGTAATTTCATATTTAAATTCTTTGTCTGAACCAACAAAGATAATTTCTTTCTCTTTGTCAGTGAGTTCTTTGTATGGTTTGTCCATATCAATGTGATATTGCTTACATAGATACGCGAACTCTTGCCATTCAATGTTCTTTGTTCCAGCGGTATTTCTATACCAACGAATCGCACCTTGGTTTAAAGACAAATTCTCATCCCAAACAAGGACTTCTCTACTAGCTTCTCTACGAATACCGATACCATTACAGTCTGGGCAACATCCTAGAGGCGCGTTAAAAGAGAATAATCTTGATTCAAGTCGTGGAACTGAAAATCCACATTTTGGACATGAATGATGTTGAGAGAAAAGTCTTTCTTCGCTATCGGTTAAGAAAACGCAAAGACCTTTTGACCAGTCACAGGCAAGTTCAATTGCCTCAGCAATTCTGCTACGTGATTCTTTTTTAACGATGATTCTATCGACGACAATATCAACGTTATGTCTTTTATTCTTTTCAAGTTCTGGAACATCGCTTAAAGCATAAATAGTTCCATCGACTCTAACACGAGCAAAGCCTTGTGATTTTATTTTCGCTAAGATGTCTTTTTGAGTACCTTTTTCGTTATGAACTACTGGAGATAATATTTGTAATTTGGTGCCTTCATCATATTGAAGAGCGATATCAGTCATCTTCGTAACTGAAAAAGAAATGATTGGCTCATTATGATGTGGGCAATAAGGTACGCCTACACGCGCGAACAAAAGACGAAGATAATCATAAATCTCAGTAACTGTTCCAACAGTAGAACGTGGGTTATGAGATGTGGTTTTTTGATCGATAGAAATAGCAGGTGAAAGTCCGCTTATTGAATCGACATCTGGCTTTTCAACTCCACCGAGGAATTGTCTAGCGTACGCTGATAAAGATTCAATAAATCTTCTTTGTCCTTCGTTATATATTGTGTCAAAAGCTAAAGTGGTTTTGCCACTTCCTGATAATCCAGTAAAAACAACTAAGGAATACTTAGGTATTTCGACATCAATATTCTTTAAGTTATTTTCTCTAGCGCCTTTAACAAATATAGTCTTGTTTTCCATAGGTATAGCGATTTTATCATAATAAAATAATTTTGACTATTTATTTGCACTAGCCAAAATAAAATATCAGCCCGCGAACGAGCTGATATTTTTATAGTTAGTTAAGAGATTATAAACCAAACTTTTTGATTCTTTCCCAACGTTCCTTAGCGCATCTTTCGGACTTCGCGAGAAGTTCTTCAGCGTGAGCTGGGTTAACCTTTGGAAGTTGTGAGAATCTTGTTTCACCCATGACGAAGTCACGGAATTTAGAGAAGTCAGGTTCTTTGCAGTCTAATTGTAAAGCTGGTTTACCTTCTTTAAGAAGACGTGGATCATAACGGAAGGTTGTGAAGTAACCACAATCCACTGCTGCTTTTTCAACTTTCATGGAATTGGATAATCCACCTTTAATACCATGGTTAGCACATGGTGCATAGCATATGATAAGGGATGGACCATTGTAGCTTTCAGCTTCTTTAAGAGCTTGAATAGCTTTCATTGGGTTAGCACCTAATGAGATTTGAGCAACATAACAGTGACCATAGCTCATTGCAATTAAAGCAAGGTTCTTCTTTTCGCCTTCTTTACCACTTGCAGTAAATTTAGCAATACTACCTGTTTGTGAAGACTTGGATGATTGACCACCAGTATTGGAGTAGACTTCAGTATCGAGGACTAAGATGTTTACATCTTGGTCGTTAGCGATAACGTGATCAAGACCGCCGTAGCCAATATCGTAAGACCAGCCATCACCACCAGTGATCCAAACGGATTTGTCGAGGAGATCTCTTTCATAAACGAGAACTTTCTTAACTTCTTCATCTTTAGATGCTTTAACAAGTTTTACAAGTTCTGGAATAACCTTACGAGCTTCAGCTTTATTCTTGATGTTATCGAAGTATTTCTTGATAGCTTCTTTAAGAGGTTCTTCAACGGAA
>CADBNT010000084.1 GCA_902796125.1 uncultured Erysipelotrichaceae bacterium
GCGACTGGTGAAATCGTCTCTAAAGGTGAAGCAGTTGGTATTATGGCTGCCCAATCCATTGGTGAACCAGGTACTCAGTTAACAATGCGTACCTTCCACACTGGTGGTGTTGCTGGTGGCGATATTACAATGGGTCTTCCACGTGTTCAAGAACTCGTCGAAGCTCGTAATCCAAAAGGACAAGCTGTCATTTCCAAGACCGAAGGTAAAGTTGCTTCTATCGAAGAAATCGGCGGTCGCTACAAAGTCGTTATTACTAACGATCTAGGCGATACTCAAGAATATCTCACTCCATTTAACTCTCACTTACGTGAATACATTAAAGTAGGCAATACAGTTAGAGCTGGTGGAAAGATCACCGAAGGTGCTATAGCTCCTAAAGAACTTCTTGAATATGCTGGAACTGAAGCTGTTCAAAACTACATCATTAAAGAAATTCAAAAAGTCTATCGTCGTGAAGGTATTACCATTTCCGATAAACATATCGAAGTTATCATCCGTCAAATGATGAGAAAAGTCGGTATCAAAGATAGTGGTGATACTCAAATGATTCCAGGAACCAGAATGGATCTTGATGAATTTACCGCTCAAAACGAAGAAGCACTCTTCTCTGGTAAAGCACCAGCCAGTGCTACTCCAATCATCCTTGGTATTACTAAGGCTGCTCTTGAGACTAAATCATTCTTATCCGCTGCATCCTTCCAGGAAACAACTCGTGTTCTCACCGATGCTGCTATCAAAGCAAAAGTTGATGCTCTCCATGGCTTAAAAGAAAATGTTATCACTGGTAAACTTATTCCAGCTGGTACAGGTTTATTAAGCAAGGAAGAAGAAGCAAAGAATCTCGCTAACTTCACAGTTAGAGACAAGATGCATGAAGTCAAGCATCAATACGTTGAAGCTCACGATCGTCCAGAAGACTTTGAATAAACTCTTTAAAAACAAATTAGACCATCTTATTAAAGATGGTCTTTTTAATAGATTTATATGAGTTAAAAGAATATTATTTACCTTCCTAATTCATATTTATTCTTTTATATATAACTAGACAAATTAATAGACCATCAAATAGATGGTCTTTATCAAGAAGTAGAAGTTAATATATTAATTGTTATAATAAAGTTATGAAGAATAGTTACGTATTTGTCTTAGTTCCAATTCTTTTAACATCTTGTTTCGGAGTTAATCATAGAATTAATAAGATGCACGAAGGTGTTCATGATGGAATGATAAAAGACCCTTTAACTATGGAAACAATTCCATCAACTTCTACATTTGTTCTAACTGTTACAAAGATTAGCAACGATGAATATGTTAATGCGTCAGGATTAAATGTTGTTGAAGATGCTCTCGAAAATGGACAATATTATTTGCTTCAATTCGTGGAAACTCTCGAAAATGGCGAAGTTGAACATTTAAATTTTTACAATCTTCATGATGAGCGTCCTGAAGACTATACTGATCATGTTGGATATTGCGATGATAATGGCAATATTATGTCACCCACAGGAGAATATTCGTATATGTGTAGATTTGAATCAACAAATTATAGTTTTGTTTTGAGGACGGAAAAATGATTTTATTAAGTGCGTTTATTGCTGCCGGTTTAATTACGTCTCCATCATATCAAATCGATACAAGTAGTTCTTTTTATAACCACTTGACACCTGTTCAACAGATTTTTGTGCAGGCGAATTTGAATTCAATTACTCAAAGTGATGAACTATTATACAATTTTAAGGATCCAAACAACGGAGACAATAGTTCTTCAATTGACGAAAGCGAATTTCCTACCTGGCTTGCAAATACTTACAGCGAGTATACTTGGTCAAAAACAAGTTTTAAAAACATCTCAACTATTTCTGGCGGAGTTCCAGTTAATATAAAAGGCGCAGACGAATATACTCTTGATGAGTTGGAGGATGCATTAGAAAGTATCGGGGTATATTCGGATTATGGCGGATGTGGTCCAAATGCAATGATTGGCGTTTTAGATTTCTTTGCAAGATATAAGGGTTATAACGAAATAATATCCGATCCTACGAACAGCGATGATAGAGTTCAATTGGCAACAGAAGTGTTTGCTGAAGTTCCAACTTTTGAAATAGACGCAAATAATAAGCTAACATTTCCATGGGATTACGCAAACAGTTTTAATAATTTAATATCATCATATGATTTAACGAATTATATAAGCGCTAGATACTCTTTCAAGCTTTTTGCAGGTCAACAATCCTCATACTGGAATACAATCAAGAGTAACATAGATCAAGGTTTGCCTGTTACACTTGCAACCGGCTTATTCTCGGGGGATGGAGATTTTGCTAAACATTACACCAATATAATTGGATACGAAACGTGGATTGGGACAAATGGAAACGAAACAATTCAAAAAGATTTCATCCTAGCTGTAATGAATCAAAATTATTTGAATGCCCCATGTTATTGCAATGCTGATATTTTGAACGATGGAATGGTTGGCATTATTACGTATAATTGCAAAAATACATCAAAATTTGGTGCAGTTGATTTTGCGGAAGAGTTTGTTAATAGTCAAGGCGGAGGCCAATATTTTAACATTGAAAAAGCTGCGCCTGTGACTTTTCTTAGCAACGAGCATATTCAAACATATCGACTGAGAACTAGTTACATTGAAAACCAATATTTAGTAATGTCTCCTAATAGAGCTAATTGCGGATCAGCTTATCTTGAAATGATTTTTAATCATCCTGTATCAGTGATGACATTTGATATTTCTTTATGGGGGCCAAACGAAAATATAACAGGCCAATCATTATATACGTATTATTACGATGGCTCAGATTGGCTCATGGATCAGCCTATCGAACTATCCAACTTATCTACGAATAAAGCTAGTCCTAACAGAATGCAATTTAATTTTCCTAGCGATACTGTTGGAGTCAAATTTTATACGTGGCACACAAATCCTAGTGGGGATTATAATCGCGGAAGAATTTGTTTAGATAACTTTGTTATTAGATATTAAAGGTTGCTACTAGATCATCTTATAAAAGGTGGTCTTTTTAATTAGTTAATAATTGCTATAATAAGATTGTGAAGAAGATATTTATTGCCATCATCGTTCCTTTGTTTTTATCTGCGTGTGTAACAGTAAATCATAAAACCAACGAAATGATTGTTGGTTCATTTGGTGGAACATTGTTAGATCCAGAGACAGGCGAGCCATTAGAGACTTTGTCTTCTTTTTCATTAACTGTTATTCAAATATCCGAAGATGAATTTAATGATGCTCAAGGTTTAAATGTTTTAGAAGATACTGTGAAAAACGGGAATTTTTATTCTATTGAATTTAATGAAATCTCCGGTGATTGCAGTTTGAGATACGATTTTTACAACTTGAAGGATCCGTATCCAAACGATCATCATTATGAGCCTGCTGTTTATATAGATGATAACAATGCTGAATTATGTCCTTTTGTTGGCGAATATTCGGTCAAATACAACAATTTTTATTATCAATTTATGAGAAAACAGCAATGATTATTTTAAACGCTCTACTCGCTATTGGTGTCCTTTCAAGTCCATCTTACTAAAGGTGGTCTTTTTTATTAACAATTTATTGTTATAATAATTGTATGAATTTGAAGAAAGTTGTTTTTACCACTTCATCATTGCTACTTATAACAGCCATTTTATCTGGCTGTTCTTTCACACCTTCATTTGAGGCCTATGATTACGGTGTTATAGATAAAGACACCCATAAGGAAGAAAAAGGCCCTAATTACCTTAAAATAAGCGATTATGAGCCGCTTAGATATAAAGGCGCTGGTGGAGTAGACGAACAACTTGATACCTATCTAGATGTCTATAGACATAAAAATCTTCAGTTATCGCTTAATACGACTGGTGAAGCAAAGATTCTAGTTATCCCAGTTGATTTTGAAGACTACACCATCAAAGACATGAAGACATCTGAAGAAGTGTTCTTCACAAATCTAAACAATGCTTTCTTCGGAAAAGCTGAAAAAACTAAATATGAATCGGTAGCGTCTTTCTTTGATAAATCAAGTTATGGAAAACTCAAAATCAAAGGAAAAGTAGTGGATAAGTTTTATCGTTCACCTTTCTCTTATAATGCTTTATCAAAAACAACCGATAAACAAAAAACAATTGATATCTATAAAGGCGCTTTAGCGTGGTACAAAGAAAACTATAACAATATCGAAGACTACTATGTAGAAGGCAAAGAAGAACTTGGTGTTCCTGTTTATCTTATCTATACCGCGCCGGCATCTAATACGAACGATTCTATTTTCTGGGCCTATACATTTATGGCCAATAACTTATTTTCTTGGTCAAGTTATCACATGATGAATCTTGATTATAGAAATATGCCTGATTCTCATACCTATATTCATGAGACTGGTCACTTATTATCTTTATCCGATTATTATGCGACAAATGATTCAAAATTTGGTCCAACAGGAAGAGTTGACATGATGGATTATTCTATCGGTGATGAGACCTCTTATTCTAAGATGGCTCTTAACTGGGTTAGACCATATCAAGTAACAGGAAGCGGATCGATTACCATCTCTGATTTTGAAAGTAGTGGAGATGTAATTCTAATCAACAATAATTGGAATAAATCAGTTCTAGATGAATATCTTCTTTTAGAACTTTATTCTCCAACATATTTAAACGAATATGACGCGAATATTGGTAATAGTGCCGCAAAACTCATGTCAAATCCTGGCTTAAAGGTATATCACGTCGATTCTAGAGCGGCCTATTATAATGCCTTTTCATTAGCGAGTGCGCCTGTCGCATACGTGGAATCTGGAAATTGTCCCGAGACCTCTTATCGCATTGGAATCGCACACGATAATGCCTATTCCACCAAGAACGAATTCTCAAAGAGAAGTCTTTATCATTTGCTCGAAAATCACGATAAAGAAACATTCAAAGAAGGTGCGATGGCAACCATCGACACCATGTGGTATGTAGGTGATGATTTTGGTGAGACTTGCTATAAAGATTTCACCTTCAATAATGGAAATAAACTTGGCTATACATTCACGGTTGATGCATTGAACGCTAAATCAGTGACAATTTCGTTTACTGCCCTTAATTAATCTTTATTAGAAATAAATATATGTTTTCCAAAATGAAAAGTTTTTGTTGACTACATATAATTTTTTATATATTATCTACCTCGGATACACTAAGGCCCTAAAGGGTCTATATATTTACCGGCGTTATGATACACCGGGGAATGTGTACAGTAATAGTATTCATTGAAAGGAGGACAATCAATGCCAACTATTAACCAATTAGTTAAAAATGGTCGTTCACGTCCTGTTAAGAAATCCGCTACACCAGCTCTTGGTAAAAGATGGAATTCACTCAGATCACGTGAAACAAATCAACCATCCGCCCAAAAACGTGGAGTTTGCACCCGTGTCGGTACAATGACACCTAAGAAACCAAACTCAGCGTTAAGAAAATATGCTCGTGTACGCTTATCTAATGGATATGAAGTCACAGCTTATATCGGTGGTGAAGGACATAACCTTCAAGAGCACTCCACAGTCATCATCCGTGGTGGCCGTGTTAAAGACTTACCAGGTGTTCGTTACCACATTGTTCGCGGTACACTCGACTGTGCAGGTATTGAAAACCGTCGTCAAGGACGTAGCCAATACGGCACAAAGAAACCAAAAGCCGCTAACTAAAAGCATTTTAAGAAAGGAGAAAATATATGCCACGAAAAGGAAACGTTGCGAAACGCGAAGTATTACCAGATCCAATATATTCCAGCAAACTCGTTACCCGCTTAATCAACAGAATTATGCTTGATGGTAAAAGAGGTACTGCTCAAACCATTCTTTACAATGCTTTCAAGAAAATTGAAGCTAAGACTGGTAAACCAGCAATGGATGTCTTTGCTACCGCAATTAACAATATTATGCCAGAAGTCGAACTTAAAGTTCGTCGTATTGGTGCAGCTAACTACCAAGTCCCAGTGGAAGTCTCTTCTGAAAGAAAAGTTACCCTTGGTCTTCGTTGGTTAGTTACTTATTCTCGTCTCCGTAACGAAAAGTCTATGGAAGACAAGCTCGCTGCTGAAATTATCGATGCCGCTAACGGTGTTGGTGCTTCAGTTAAGAAAAAAGAAGATACGCACAAGATGGCCGAAGCCAACAAGGCGTATGCTCATTATCGTTGGTAGGATTAGCTTATGGCACGTGAATTTGATTTACAACATACACGTAATATCGGTATCATGGCTCACATCGATGCCGGTAAAACTACCACAACCGAACGTATTCTTTACTTCACCGGAAAGATCCATAAAATTGGCGAAGTCCACGAAGGTGCCGCCACAATGGACTGGATGGTTCAAGAACAAGAAAGAGGTATTACCATCACCTCAGCCGCTACCACAGCAATGTGGAAGGGCAACCGTATTAACATTATCGACACTCCGGGGCACGTCGACTTCACAGCTGAAGTTGAACGTTCACTTCGTGTCTTAGATGGTGCCGTTACAGTTCTCGATGGTAAAAACGGTGTCGAACCACAAACTGAAACAGTTTGGAGACAAGGCACCAAATATGGAGTTCCACGTATCGTCTTCGTCAATAAACTTGACGCTATCGGCGCAGACTTCGATATGTGTGTTGCTTCATTACATGAACGTTTAGCTGCAAATGCTGAAGCCGTTCAATATCCAATTGGAAGAGAATCGGGGTTCACTGGTGTCATCGACATCATTGAAAACAAAGCTTGGATGTACACCTCTGATAAGGACGAAGCTCCACATGAAGCTCCAGTCCCAGAAGAATATAAGGATAAAGTCGCTGAATTACGTGAAAAGCTTCTTGAAGCTTTAGCAGCATTCAATGACGATCTTATGCTCTTAGTTCTCGATGGTGCAGAAGTTCCAAATGATATGATTCACGAAACAATTCGTAAGGCTGTTTTAACTGGTGAATTCCACCCAGTCTTCTGTGGATCTGCTTATAAGAACAAAGGTATTCAATTACTCCTTGATGGTGTTGTTAAATACTTACCAAGCCCACTTGATATTCCAGTTGCAAAAGGTGAAGACGAAAATGGAAATCCTGTCGAATGCCCAGCAGACGACAACGCTCCACTTGCCGCTCTTGCCTTCAAAATTGCTACCGATCCATTCATTGGTCGATTAGCATATGTCCGTGTCTATAGCGGAACCTTGACATCAGGTTCGTATGTCCTCAACTCCACAAAAGATGGCAAAGAAAGAATTGCTCGTGTCGTCTTAATGCACTCGAACCACCGTCAAGAAGTTGACGCCCTTCACGCAGGTGATATCGGCGCCATCGTTGGTCTTAAAAACACTACAACTGGTGACACATTATGTGATGAGAAACATCCAGTCATTCTTGAAAAGATGGAATTCCCAGAACCAGTTATTGAAGAGGCTGTTGAGCCAAAATCAAAAGCTGACCAAGAAAAGATGGGCATTGCCCTTCAAAAATTAGCAGAAGAAGACCCAACCTTCAAAGTTCATACGAACAATGAAACCGGCCAAACAATTATCGCTGGTGTTGGTGAACTTCACCTCGACATCATCATCGACAGACTTAAACGTGAATTCAACGTTCAAGTTAACGTTGGTGCTCCACAAGTCGGATATCGTGAGACAATTCGTGTTGCAGGAGAATGTGAAGGTAAGTACATCAAACAAAGTGGTGGTCGTGGTCAATATGGTCACGTTTGGATTCGCTTCGAACCTAACCCAGGCAAAGGCTTCGAATTCGTTGATGCTGTTGTCGGTGGATCAGTTCCAAGAGAATACATCCGTCCAACCCAAGATGGTCTTGTTGATGCTCTTCAAAGAGGTCTCGTTGCCGGTTATCCAGTAATCGACATTAAAGCGACATTGTTCGATGGTTCTAGCCACGATGTCGACTCCTCTGAAGCCGCTTATAAAATCGCTGCATCAATGGCTCTTAAAGAAGCTGCCAAGAAATGTAGCCCAGTTATCCTAGAACCAATCATGAAAATCGAAGTTACTGTTCCAGAACAGTACTACGGTGATGTTATCGGCGATATCTCTCGTCGTCGTGGTAATATGACAGGCGAA
>CADBNT010000085.1 GCA_902796125.1 uncultured Erysipelotrichaceae bacterium
TTCAAATACTTCTATAACTCCAGAAGAAAAAGGAAGTACTACTGTACTTATTTATATGTGCGGTTCTGATCTTGAATCTGGTGGAGATTATGGAATTGAATATGGTGGATTAGCTTCTAGCGATATCGAAGAGATCGTATCAGTAAGTGGTCAACCTAGCGATATCAATATTGTTATTGAAACTGGTGGAGCTTCTCAATGGGCGTCTACCTTTGGTATTTCTTCATCCAAACTTGGAAGATATCACGTTAGAAGTAATCAACTCGTCAAAGATGAGGAAATAACCTATAAAAGCATGGGATTATCTTCAACCTTACAAGATTTCGTTACTTGGGGTATGACAAAGTACCCTGCTGATAAAACTGCACTTATCTTCTGGGATCATGGGAATGGAATGCAAGGATGCTGCTTTGATGAAAAGAAGAGTAATGACAATCTTCTAAATAGTGAAATTCAAACAGCTTTAGCTGGTGCATTTACTTCATTAAATAGAACTGAAAAGCTTGAATGGATTGGTTATGACTGTTGCTTAATGCAAATCCAAGATATTGCTGAAACTAATAGTGCATATGCGAATTACATGGTCGCATCTCAAGAATCTGAATCCGGTTATGGCTGGGATTATGATACTTGGGTTGATGATTTATACTCTAAGAAAACCACTGATAAAATCTTAACCGCGATTGTCGATGGCTTTATTGAAGATAATGGTGGTGCTAATCTTTCTTCGTATGAATACGAAGGTGAAACCTATACTGCTGATCAAACCTTATCATGGTTAGATTTATCTAAAGCACATGATTATATGGTTGCTTGGGAAAATATGTCTAACGCATTAAAGGGTAAGATTACAAGCTCTAATAAGTCTTCTTGGAATAACTTAGTTGATTCTGCAAAACACTTTGCCGGAGACGATTATAAAAGCATTGGTATTTTTGATGCGAAAGACTTCGTTAATAAATTAGCGAGTAACTCAACCTTTAATCCAGGCTCAACTTATACAAGTGCTGTACTTAGTGCACATAGTGCATTAGTAAAATATAACGTCGCTCAAAAAGGCGCTGGCAATGCCTTTGGTTTATCTCTTTTCTATGATATTGAAAGTCAAGTAGGAAGAGATGATTGTTACACTGATGACGACACTAACTTCACTAACTGGAAATACATAGTTGATAACTATGCTGGTTCCGGCGGTGGAGGCTGGTGGTATTAACTAATAAAAATGGCAACCGATTGGTTGCCTTTTATTTTACAAATAATTGTTCTTATTCTTTTTAATTTTGCCTATATCTTTAAAGAAGCGAATCGAACTTTTAATTGGTGAGACAGTTGAGCCTCTATCATCTTTCCAAATGATAGGAATTTCTTTAATCGTATATTTCATCAGTTTAGCGATATAAAGATATTCGGCATCAAAGGCAAAGCCATTGATAATCTGTTTAGAGGCCATATATTTTGCAGCGCCTATTCTAATTGCTTTAAAGCCACATTGGGTATCAGAGTAGTGGAAGTGAAATTTCATATTTACAATATGACGGCAGCACCAACCAATAAATCTTCTTAATAAAGGCTGTTTAACAGGCATTTTGGATTCTTTATGGTGCCTTGAGCCAATTATTAAGTCATATTCATTTAATAAAGGAATTAAAGTGTCTATGGCGCTTAAATCAGTAGATAGATCTGCATCCATAAATAAAACATAATCTCCAGTAGCAGCTTCTATGCCAGCTTTAACTGCTCCACCTTTACCTCTATTAGGATTATAGCTAACTATGTTAGCACCTTTTATAAATCTCATTACATCAGCTGTTTTATCTTTTGAGCCATCGTTAACTAAAATTAATTCACTATCAATAGAAAGTGATGCCATCTTCTTTAAGACTAGCTCTGATTTATTAAGGATATCTTTTGCTTCGTTATAACAAGGGATAATTATTGATAACTTCATTTCTTAATAAACTTCCTTTGAATAAAGTTAATAGCTTCAGGCATCACCATTGAAACTAATGTGATTAAAGTAGAGACAAGTGAAGAGATTAAAAGTATTTTTCCATAGTAGAGAGGATTTTCTTCAGTACCTTTAATTATGAAATAAACAATTAGATAACCAACACCTATTCCAATTCCTAGACCTAGTAAGATCGCAAGAATAGGGAACTTGATGTTATTAAACGAGTATTTCCAATTAGGAATAGATTTTTCATAGCTTCTAATTGCGTAAATTAAAATTCCAAAGAATAATGCAGTTATTATAAATAAGAATATCGAAGACATTTCACCTTTAAACGAAAGAGCAAGTCCAAACATGAATGAAGCGGAAATGATTAAGGTGAATAAGGCTAAGAAAAGATAATCATATCCATATTTTTTAAGGATTTCTTTGTTTGATTGAGCTGGAGCGTTCTCTTTTTGTTCAATAGGTTTTTCCTTAATAGGCGCTGGTTCAGCTGGTTTAGATTCTTTTGATTTAAAGAAAGAAAATTTCTTCTCTTTATTTCCATTTGATTCAGGAATGATGTAGTCAATTGGAAGCATTAAAACTAAAAGAGTTGTTTCAAAACTAGATGGATTGATTAGTAGATTAAAATCACTTTTAGTAAGTATTGGAGAACCATTATTTACAAAAGAAACGAATAGAGGCTTATATTCAGAGATGATTTCAAGCGCTCGTCTTACTTTCTCTTTTTGAGATTCATCATTAAGTGGTTGATCACTTTTAAGTGTTTTGAGCTTATTAAAAATCTCATCTTTAAGTTGTTCATTCATTGTCTCTTTAGAAAAATTAACAATGAAGTATCCTGTTCCTTTAACAACGATCTTGATTTGGAAGAGGTCATAAATCGGAGTTAAACTTCCATCTCCAACGATAATTTTGGATTCTTTATTGTTAAAATTTTCTTTGGCAAGAGTGACGCTTAAAGTTTGATCAAGGACCAAATTGACCTTCTCATAAAAGGGATATTGTTGTTTAGTTTCAGTGTTTTGAAAGATGATCATACCGCTAATATAAATATATTAAGTGATTAGTTAAAAAA
>CADBNT010000086.1 GCA_902796125.1 uncultured Erysipelotrichaceae bacterium
AACGATTATTTTCTTTAACTCTTTCTTAGAAAGAATTCTTGGGGTTGGATAGATAATCGCTCCTTCTTTATAAGCATGGTTGACTAAAAATGGAATATCTTCATCTTTAATGAGATTACCAAAGGTATTTGTTATTCCAAGTCTTTCATTAAGCTTGTTAATTTCTTCAATAAGAAGTTCTGCTTTTTCATACTTATTTTTGCTGTTTCCTATACCGAGTAAATCGGCAATTTTAGCAAGTCTACTATGAGCGGATTTTCCATATTCTTTTAAAACAATTGGAAGGATGATAGCATTTGCTAATCCATGAGGGACATTATACTTACCACCCAAGGCATGAGCAATCGCATGAACTGTGCCAACAAAGGCTCTGGTAAATGCTACACCTGCTTTATAAGCAGCAATCTGCATTTGCTCTCTATATTCTAAGTTGGCTGGTTCATTCGCTGATTTCTCTAAATATTCAAAAATAAGTTTAATAGCATCCACTGCATAACGTTTTGTTTTACGTGTATTTTCATGACCGATATAAGCTTCAATTGCGTGAGTTAAAGCGTCCATACCTGTCGTCGTTGTAATGTGTTTTGGAAGCGAAGTTAAAAGAGTTGGATCAAGCACAGCCATCGCTGGAATAATCTTTGGATCTTCCACTGCATATTTATCGCCCTTATTTTTATCGACAATAACTGCAGCTAAAGTGACTTCACTACCCGTTCCTGCTGTAGTTGGAACAGCAATCATAAACGGCATTTTCTTATGAACTTTAAACATCCCTTTAAAGGAATTAACTTCACGTTTTGGAGATCTAGATTTTACGCCAATAATTTTGGCTGCATCCATGGCTGAACCACCGCCGATAGCAACGATAGAATCGCATTTTTGCTTTGCAAATAATGCTGCACCCTCGTTTACATTATCGACTGTTGGATTAGCGACGACGCTATGATAAACCTCATATTTAAGACTAGCTTTTTTAAGTTCTTCTAAAAGCGGATTAGCAATACCTAATTTCCATAGTCCTTCATCAGTGACCACTAATACGTTTTGTTTATTGTTCTCCTTTAACAAATCCGGAATAGAAAGAAACTTTCCTGGACCAGATATAACTTTTGGTTCACGAAAAGAGACAAACTTAGTGGCAATCCAAGTTCCAAAGTGAACAATTCTAGCAAAACAAGTGAAAAATATATTCATTCTATTCTCCTAATCTTTTAAGCACTGCTTTAGCAGCATTGATGCCATCTTTCATGGCGTTAACAACTGTAGAGGCGCCTCTAGTAGCATCTCCGCCAGCGAAGACATTTTTAATGGATGTTTCATTCTCTTCATTAACTTGAATAACACCCCATTTATCAGTCTCAAGTTTAAATATTGAATTATTCAATTCAAAGTCATTAGAAAAGCCTAAAGCTAAAACAACAGTTGTTGCATCAATAAATACATATGCTTTATTTGATTCAACTGGTCTTCTTCTACCCGAATCATCAGGCTCACCAAGTTCCATTTGAGCGCATTCAACTTTTTCAACTTTATCTTTACCAAGGAATGCTACAGGATTAGTTAATGTTTTAAATTCAACGCCTTCAGCCTTAGCCTCTTCTAGCTCAGCTTTACACGCTGGCATTTCATTTTCGCTTCTCCGGTAAACAACAGTTACCTTTTCAACTTGAGGAAGTCTCACTGCTACTCTTGCAGCATCCATCGCAGCGTTTCCACCACCAACAACTAATACGCTACTACCGCATTCATCAAGTTCTCTATTTTCACCATCCTGTAAATTAACTTTGCTTAAAAATGAATTCGTGTGGTAGACGCCTTTAAGATCTTCACCCGGAACTTTCATCTTATTGGAGTTAGGGGCGCCAACACCAACAAAGACACCTTCATATTCTTTAATAAGTTCATCCAAAGGATGTTTATCATCGATTTTGTGATTTAAAACGAATTCGACACCGAGTTTATTTAGTTTAGAAACATATTTATCAAGTTTCTCTTTTGGAAGTCTAAATGATGGAATTCCCCATTTAAGGACTCCACCGATATAGTTCTCTTTTTCATAAATAACGACTTTATGGCCTTTTGAGGCGAGTTTAAGCGCGAAAGCTAAACTAGCTGGTCCAGAGCCAACCGCAGCAAATTTATGAGTGCTAGAAGCGACTTTTTCTAATGAATCTTTATGTAATTCAGCGATCTTTCTTTCAATTGCCGGAATATTAATTGGTTCACCTTTAATACCTCTAACACAGTGACCCATGCATTGTTTTTCATGTGGGCACACGATGGAGCAAATATCTGGGAAACAAGTATTTTCCATTAAAATGGAATATGCTTTTTCATAATCTTCGTTTTTAAAAGCGGCAATAAAAGAAGGAATCTCGTTTGAGATTGGACAATTAGCCTTGCAGTTTGGTTTTGGGCAATTTAAACAACGAGATGCTTCGGCTTTTAATTCTTCTAAAGAAGGCTCTTTATTTTTCTCGTTAAAGTTTAATGTGAGTTTCTTTGATTTCATCGTCATCCTTCTTTCCTTTCTTTTCTTCTCCAACATCTTCTAAGTGAACAGCTTTTGTTTCTGGAATCTGGCTAACAAGAATTAATAAGCCTGTCGCCATAGCTGGAATAATTAATACAATGCAGAAAAATCCTAAGTCCATAACAGGATTGATTGAGTTGAATAAAAGCATAATGCCAGTTCCAATAAATGATCCAATCGATAATGAGACTCCCATTATTGATAAAAGAGAACTACGTAAGTTAGTTGGAGACTGCTCTGCAGACATGATGTTAAATAGGTCGATACTTGATAAATAGCCACCAGTAAATAGACCTAAGCATATTCCAGTTACAACTGAATACCAGTTGCTTTTAATACCAACTATGAAATATAAAAAGCCAACGAGAGTTAAAAATCCAGTGAATAAACTAGCTTTTTTACGACCGATTTTATCAGAGATAATACCAGCAAGTATTTCTACAAAAGCGGTAATAAATGGATAAGTAAATAAAATGATCGTAACTGTAGCATCACTAAGGGCATTCTTATCCAAAATAAGAGCAAAATTGTTATTTCCAATTGCACATATGGCGAAAATAACACCGATGAAGAATAGCCATATTAGGCGTTTATTAGCAAACATGTATTTGATTGCAGGAATAACACCACCTTCAGCATCTTTAACGGTCTTCTTTGGTTTGACTTCTTTATCAGCATCTCTTATTGCTTTCTTTAGATGCTTGATTTTGATATCAACAAAGGTGTGTGATTCTCTTAAAAAGAAAAACATAATCACTCCTGCAGCAACTCCAATAATAGCAGGAATCAAAAAGGCAAGTTGCCAATATCCTAGAGTAATCGCCCAGCTTCTAAGCGGGGAAACTATAGCAATTGAAATAACAGCAATAGCTTTATAAAAAGCTAGCCAGAAGGAACGATGTTTATCTGAAGCTGTTTCAATTACATAGACAACCTGAATATCACATGGAACAAAAAAGTAAATTAAAATTAACCCAATTGAATAAACAATTAAGTGATGAGCGGCAAAGCAAACAAACATACCCACACCTAATCCAATTGTGTTGATGACTAAAAATGGTTTTCGACCAAATTTATCTGCAAGTGTTTTATACAAAAACGAGAATATCGATATCGCCGATAAAAGTGTTAAGAGGATGGTATAAAAGGCAAAATCCTCTTGAGCAGATCCGGCGTTAAAAAAGGTATTAAGGACCTCGTTTTCAAGAATGTTATTTATGTTTTTAGCGAGTTCGTTAATGATGTATGCAAAGCATAAAATAAAAATCGCGTAATAAAAATAAAAGCGATTCGGGGTTTGCTTTTGTTTGGCTTGCCATCGCTTGAGACTTAATTTAAGTCGCTCTTTGCTATGGGTCATATCTCTAGATAATTATAAAAAACAGCACTGATAATTTCAATGCTGTTAATCAAGATTAATACGAGTATATATTTAATTTTTATGAGTGTGACGAGTGAAATAGATTTTAAATAACCCAAAAGTGAGCAAACTCATCACTGATGCAATTATGAGAATAATCCAGAAATAATAGAAATCTAATATGAATATCACTAGAAGTGAAATGCTCCATATTAAGTAAATGATTCCGGAACATAAGACCCACTTTTTATACCAGATAGCAGAAAGAGTAATAAAGACGATTGCAGAGACAATTCCTGCGCCAATAAACGAATAATAAGCACTTGATAATTGAAGAGTTAATAAAACGAAAAATAAGATGAGCCCTAGAGCATAAGGAAATACTGATGCTAGAAGAGTGATGATGAAGCGGTTTTGTTTCTTATGAGAACTACGAACAACGTTTCCGTCACTAATAAGCTCATCAATAGTCACATTAAAACAATCAGCTATCTCTTTCATTACTGAGACGCTTGGAATTGTTTCTTCTGTTTCCCATTTGGAGACGTTTTTAAACGAATAATTTATAGCGTTTCCTAAGTCAGCCTGGCTCCAGCCACGCGAATTTCTTAATTTAACTAAATTAGTCGCAAAATTGTGTCTAAGCTCTTTTTCTTCCATAGAAATATATTATTTCTCTTTTAAAGCGAATGCAAATAATTGTAAGCGAATTCATTTTTATTTTTGTGGAGTGACTAAATATTTATCTATTTTTAACATAGTTAGGAAAGGAGATAGGTATGACCGTTTCGATTAATTCCCTTCCTCAATACTCTCGAAAAGAAGAAATCGCTAATTCGAGTAGTCATTTCCTAGGCAGTTTGTTTTCCCTAGGCGTTTTACTTTTCTTTATTATTTTCGAAATAGTTAACTCTATCTCCTTTACATATATGATTCCGTTTTACATCTATGTTTTATTTCTTGGAGTCATGTTTACTATTTCAGGTGTTTATCATTCTCGTCCATTCAACTCTAAAGCCAGAGCTATCTTCCGCATGATAGATCACTCCGACATCTATTTCTGCATAGCAGGAACATACACTCCGCTTTGTATGCACGCTATAGCAAACACAAATATTGGTTATATTCTTTTAGGAGTTAACTGGGGACTTTGTATTTTAGGTGCTCTACTAAATTTAGTAAAAACCGATAAATTCATCGTTTCACTTATCTCATATATTTTATATATCGTCTGTGGATGGTTAGTGATGATTGTCTATCCATTTGATTTAGGAATTCCGTTTATTGTTTTCTTATTCATTCTTTTAGGCGGAATCCTCTACTCCATCGGCGCAATTCTTTATGCGATTGGACGAAAGAAAAAATGGTTTCACACCATTTTCCATATCTTTGTTTTATTAGGGGCCGTTACTCAGTTTATCGGCGTATATTTTATCCTTATAGGATAATTACTTCTTAATAAATACTAATTCAGGTTTACCAATTGTAACTTTAACGTTATCAGGAATGTCTTCGACGATAAAGACGTTTGAGCCAATGACGACATTGGCGCCTATTTTAACATCGCCTAAGATTGATGCATTTGCGTATATAACAACGTTATCAGAAATAGTTGGATGACGTTTAATACCTTTCATTTTGCTTCCTTTAGCAAGAGAAAGAGCACCTAAAGTAACGCCTTGATATAATTTGACTCTTTTGCCAATGACTGTAGTTTCACCGATGACGATACCTGTGCCGTGATCGATAAAAAATGGAACATCAATCTTCGCGGCTGGATGAATATCAATACCAGTAACTTTATGAGCTTCTTCAGAGATAATTCTAGCTTCAAGATGAAAACCTAACTCATATAAAATATGGGCAATTCGATGAAAGGCGATGCATTTATAACCAGGATAAGCTAAAACAACTTCTTCTTTAGAATCAATAGCAGGATCGCTTTCCATAAAAAAGCTAAGGTCACTCGCTAAATCTTTCTTAACTTCAGGAAGCTTTGAAATAAAACTGTTAGCGTCTTCCTCTTTAACTGAAATGGCGTCTTTAAAACTTAAGCGAACTTCTTCAAGATTATCTTCATTACAAAAGATATTCGCATTAATTAAATCTAAAAAAGAAATTACTTTATCGATGCACATACCGCCAAAAATAATGCCACAAGAGTTTTCTTAATGCAATTATGGTGATAAAAAATACTTCCTTTATCAATAAAAAAGGTATGTTAACAAAGGTTACAGCAACAAAAGTTAACATATGAATTTTGAAAATTTGTATTGCAATATATTTATATAAGGATTTAAATTATATTTGCACAACGAGTCAATGCACCCGTTAGTTGCGGAGGAAATATATGACACTTGCAGAAAAAATTGTGCATCTTAGAGTAAACGCTAATATGTCACAAGAGCAACTAGCTAATCTTATCTCAGTTGCAAGACAATCCGTCTCCAAGTGGGAAAAAGGTGAAGCTTACCCACAAGTAGATAAAATTGTTGAACTTTGTAAATTATTCCATGTTTCTAGCGATGATCTTCTCGATGACAATCGCGTTATCAATGCTAGAAAAGACGAAAATAAAAAAGCTGGTCCAGTCAAAAATAAATATTTTGGCACTGATGGCTTTAGAGGAGAATCAAATAAAAGCCTCACTGCCTACCATGCTTTCCAAGTCGGTAGATTCTTAGGCTGGTATTATTCCAAGCCAGAATTTGCTGCCAAGCATCAAAAAGGCGGACGTGCTCGTATCGTCATTGGTAAAGATACACGTCGTAGTTCTTACATGCTCGAGTACGCATTATGCGCAGGTATTACTGCTTCCGGCGCAGATGCCTACATTCTTCACGTCACCACCACTCCATCAGTCTCTTATGTTACAAGAACTGAAGGCTTCGATTGTGGTGTTATGATCACCGCTTCACACAATATCTTCTACGATAACGGCATCAAAGTTCTCAATAAAAAAAAAAAAAAACTCGATGATGATATTTCTCATTTAATCGAATGCTATATCGATGGAAACTTAAAAGAAATTGGCATAGATGGTGATGATATTCCATATGCGCAAAGAGAAAACATTGGTTGCATCGTTGACCATGTCGGTGGTAGAAACCGTTACACCGGCTATCTTATCTCATGCGTCTCAACTTCATTTAGAGATCTAAAGA
>CADBNT010000087.1 GCA_902796125.1 uncultured Erysipelotrichaceae bacterium
AAGGATAGAGGATGAAAAACAAGACTTACCCGTGGTGCGACCAATCATCTATGCACGTTTAGGAATGGCAGGCTAACGCTAAAAACTGTAGGTGGCTCATCATGGCTTTTCGATATCGGTTCGGAGCATCGGGAAGCTTTTTATGATCCGGATAAGTCTAGTCGGCGCGCACTCTACGACTAGCGGGGCGATGACATTGGCGGAAACGTTCTACTACTTCTACGGTAATTTGCTTAGCGGGTTTCGCTTTGCAAAGCGTAGGGCGTTTCTATTGGGCCATTGGGCACGCTGAAAGGAGAAATACTGATGAAGGTATCAAAGCGAAGAGAAGAATGGAGGGAAGCCACTAAGGAGGCTATCGATGTCCTTAGAAAGATTAATCGGATTAAAAAATATGGGGGATTGGGCAAGGAAAATGAGAAAAATAACAGACGTAACAAAGAAAAGAGAAACAAAAGCCATCATACTGGTAGACGAATCGTTGCTAGCGGAAAACGAAGAGACGTATAGAAGATTTATCGAGCTCTATAACAGTTTTACCAAAGGTAATAACATCTATAAAGTTGATTGGAAACACGATTTTCACGTTGTTAGCATGAAGAATGTTAAACAACTAACGGATACCATTGATGATATCTCAGAAAAAATAAAACCCTCACAGGTATTATTTCTTAGCAAAACAATCTATGAGGATATTTTGAGATATTACGATAATGCTGCACCATATTTTGAGTTAATGGCTAGAGCGAGCAATAGAATGATAGTTATCAGTAATCTATTGGTAGAAATGTATAGTTTGAACGATTGCTATAACAAACTGAACCAATTATCCTGAGCAATATCGTCAATTTTAAGAAGAATAAAGAGAATAAAATGAACTGGAAGATTATATGATGGTAAATCACAAAATGAATAATCGACCTTGATGCGTAATGAATCAACCAATTCGTTTAACTGCTTTTCATCAAATTGAGTAAGATCAACTTTTCTAGACTTCAAGATAGGACTTGTGCTTGTTTCCAATACTAAAAATTCTAAACATCTAGGAAAGATATGTGAGTTTAATTTTGCTAGAGCAGTAAATGGCTCAGGACATAGAAAAGTAAGTATATGAGGTAGTTCTTGATTGATATTCACTATTGCAAGATCAGATGGCATGTTGTTAATTGTACTTGTCGTTAAATACTTATATTCAATTTTGGAATGTTGCCCTTTAGCAATTCTATTAGCACATTTGAATAATTTTACGTATTCAGGACAGTCATTAAAAGCGCCTTGCACAAACAAATCGTATACATCCTGAGCGTATCTATCCAAAAGAACCATATGGTCTCCATTTGCTAGAATCAAGCTGGTTCTTCTGTTGGTTTTTGTGCCACCATAAGTAAGCTTTATTTTGTTTTGCTTGCAGTATTCTTCAAGATGCAATAACTGAAAATCTTTATTGTCTCTATACATATCGGATTCTCCCCCAAAAGAGATGTCAAAAGTGGGGTGCTTGCTTATATATTATCATACTGACTATAAGTCAAAGGAGATAATTTATAATGAAGCATTCATCAAAATCTATTTTAATGTGGCTTTCAAAAAAGAACAAAGGAGACTGGTTAGGGATATTCAAAGATATTCAGAACAAAGCCGAGATACCTTACGACGCTGACGTAAGCAACGACTACGATTGCGTGACCATTCTAGACCCGCAATACAGCAACAAGCTTCGTCAAAGCTGGCATCCGCCATTCGTTTTATGGTACCTTGGCGACCTTAACTTACTAAACGAGCCAAATATCATGTGCGTTTGCGGGCAGCATAGCCCCAACAAAGACGTAATCGACCTAATCAAACATATTTGCGATAGCCATGTAATTATCAACGGCGATGATTCTGCACTGGAAAGGGTTGCCCTTCAAACCGCTATGGCTGAAGGCAAGAAATTTATCATGGTACTGAATCAAAGCCTCTACAATATCGATTACGACGACACACTAATTCAATACGCAATCCATAACGGATGTTTACTTCTCTCGGAATATGGTTGGGAAGATCCAGACGACATCGAAAAAAGTGAAAATGAAAAACAACGCATCATAGGTTTCTTAGCTGATAAGATGCTCGTGACAAGCGTATCAAGAAACAATACGAGACTTAAATTATTAATCGACGAGTGCCTTAGTAAGGGCTCTGATCTCTTTGCCTTACCTGCACCGCCATTCAAGGGAGAACTCACCAACGACTTGATAAGAGACGGGGCTATCCTCGTTAATCAAAAATCAGATATTTTCTGAAGAAAGGAATAAAACTCTAAAATGTTACCAGACAATTGCGTCATGCGATTATTAGCAGTTCTAGGAGCCAAACCAAGACCAAACCGAAAGGTAAAAACAGCTATCTACTGCTCAAAGACAGCAGATATCGATGGACTGGGGCGCTACATTAAACAATACTTAACCGACGAGTCCTATGTCTCACAAAATCAATACTGGTTTGACTACGAGGGCGAAAATGTCTACATAGAAAATAGCGATGACCACAAGATGTTCGCCTACGTCCTAGCTCAAAATTATGAGGTAGTTTTCATGCTGGTAGGCGAAGAAGAGGGCAAGTTGATAGGTCTGATAAATCAATTACCAGATACCGACAACACCCTATTCATCCCTATGGACTGTAGACTTAGAAGCTATCGACTCCTAGATGCAATTAGTAAACCAAGGCAGTTAAAACGTAAGGCAAGCGAGTAAGCTTGTCTTTTTAAATATTTAAGAATTACTACTATGAAAAATTATCCAGTTCAAAAGAGAAACACAGGACAGCATAACAATCCTATTGTTCCTGTCGCCAAGCCAAACATCCAAATCCCGACCGCCTTTAGCGTGCTGTCTAATGGCGGCCACTCCAATCACAACATAGCGGGTCAGGTCTACACAAGGGTTGACCTGCAAGACAAAAACGGAAATCGCATGAGCATCCACCAACGCCAGCAAGTTTTAAATTTGGTAAACGGCGCATCGGGCTGTTGGAACGTTCATGAAGGAACAAATCGTAGACAACATAGGAGGTTCAAACATGTCAAACGATAAA
>CADBNT010000088.1 GCA_902796125.1 uncultured Erysipelotrichaceae bacterium
AAAAACTCGCCTTACGACGAGTTATTCATTTAATATTGGTGACCCTAGAGAGAATCGAACTCTCGATTCAACCTTGAGAGGGTTGCGTCTTAGCCGCTTGACCATAGGGCCACGTGGAAATATTAAAGCAAGATTATTTTAGATAATCAACAGCAACGTTGATACGTCTATTAACCTCATCTTTGCCTAAGATTTGTAAGACAGAATGAAGGTTTGGAGAATTCTTCGCTCCGCAAAGGGCGACACGAATCATTTCAGCAACATCACCAACGTGTCCTTTATAAGCTTCTTTATTTTGTTTATAGATTTTTCCTGATTCAGCAAAGCCATGACGAACACCTAATTCTTTAACGGTGTTGAACCAAACATCGTTCGCGAGGGAATAATCATTTGATTTAGCAAAATCTAATAAAACATCTTTGATAACTTCTTTATCGATAGCTTCATTAAATGGGAAACCAGTCTTGATGATTTCTTCGTATCTATCTTTGTAGAAGAAACCAATAATTGGATAGACATCTTTATAAGATGAGAAGTCTTTTCTAGCTTTTTCTCCACCTCTCTCAATGTTTAAAGCATTGATAGTCATATCTTTGTTTTTAGAAATATGATCATAGAGAGTGACATCATAGTCTTTGGACCAAACTAGTAAACGATTATAGAAATCTTCTGCAGTGAATTGAGCAATAATTTCTTTCGAGAAATAACTTAATTTATCTTGATCAAAGAGAATTCCATCTAATGACATCTTTGATAAAGAGAATGTAAATTTTTCAATGTCATAGCAATTATTTTCCATAGTCCATTCTTCAAAGTTAGAGTTCGCAATGGAAAGAAGATAGGCTTTAAGTGCTTCGTTTGGATAGCCGCCTTCAATAAAGTTTTTAACATTAGCTTCCGGATCTTTTCTTTTAGAAAGTTTTCTCTTATTACCATTATCAAGCTTCATGATGACTGGTACATGAGCATATCTAGGAAGCTTAAATCCTAAAGCATTAAAAAGTTCGATGTGGATAGGCGCGGAGGCAATCCATTCTTCACCACGAATGACCACTGTAGTTCTCATGAAGTGATCATCAACCGCGTGAGCAAAGTGATATGTTGGAAGACCATCTGATTTTAAGATGACAACATCCATATCGTTTTCCGCAATAGCGATATCGCCTCTAATTTCATCATGGAAAACAACTTTGTTGTTATGGTTTCCAAGTGAACGGAAACGAATGACGTATGGATCACCATTTTTAATTCTATTAAGAGCTTCTTCTGGTTCAATGTTTCTACAAATCGCGTAGTCGCCATAATAACCAGGAATTTCTTTATTAGCTTCTTGGATTTGACGAGTCTCTTCAAGTTGTTCTGCTGAACAGAAGCATGGATAAGCTCTTCCAATTTCCATTAAGTGCTTGATGCAAATTCTATATATATGAGCGCGTTCACTCTGACGATATGGGCCATAATCGCCTACATCGTGATTACCAAAATAGCCTTCGTCAAGTTCAATACCAAAATACTTAAGTTGTCTAACAAGTTCTTCTCCACTACCCTCGATTTCACGTTTGGTGTCTGTATCCTCTAAACGAAGATAGAAGATTCCTTTTGAATCTTTCGCAACTTTATAGTCAATTAGAGAAGTAGATAAACTTCCCAAATGGAGAAAGCCAGTTGGAGATGGAGCGAATCTAGTGACTTCCGCACCTTCTGGAAGCTTTCTTTCTGGGTATTTCTTTTCAAGATCTTCAATGGTTTCGTTAACATCTTTGAAGATATAATCTGCTAAGTCTTTATAGGTAATCATAGGCTCATTTTTTCCTGTTAAATTTAATTCTTGAAGTATTATACTACTTTCTTTATAATAATAAACGCTGAAATGCAGATGTAGTTCAGTGGTAGAACACTACCTTGCCAAGGTAGTTATGCGGGTTCGATTCCCGTCATCTGCTCCATGAAGTAAGAAAAACAGTAGCTATGCTACTGTTATTTTTTATCTTCTTCGTCCTTTATGGACTCTTTTTCTTTAAATTCGTTTAAGTCTTCTTGACTCTTTTTAATAAATTCTTCAGCCTTTTTCTTTTCATCTTCTGGGAAGTCTTTATCGTCCTTAAGTTCATTAAAGGCTTTAGACGCTATTTCCACTAATGCTTCCGCATATAGTAAGCGGTTATGGTTAAAAGTAACTGCCATATCATCAAAAAGTAAAGGAAGTAAAAATAGATTTAAAATAAATCCGCCAAATAAACCAACGATGCTAGCTTGGGTAGATCCTAAATTAAAAACAAAATATGAAAGAAGAACACCACCTACATATCCTCCAAAGAAAAGGATGAAGACAAATAGTCCAACTTGATAATAGTTAAAATAGAAAATCTTACGGAATTTCTTAAATGCATATCGATGAACATAATTGATTTCACGATAGCTAGTTGGATTCACGGATGAGAAAAGAAGAAAATACTTCACCGCATTTGTTAAAAGATGGTGATTAAAGATATATGCAGCAAGTCCAAATGGGATCGTAAAATTAAGAAACATTGCTAATACATATCCAGGAATTGCCTCAATTTCGAGGATAATTTGCTCTAAATTCTCAATAGATAAATCACTCATCTTTTTGACTAACTCTACAAATTCTGGAGAAGTGTTCATTAGCCACATAGTCGTGATAATAGAGACGATTGTAGATATACCAAAATAAACAATTACGCCTTTAAGCAAGGCAAATAAACTTCTAAAGCAGCCAAAGAAGGCATCCTTAAAGTATCTACCATAGAAAATAAACATCATTTGGTATGGATGAGGATTACCAGCGTTAATAGAAGCATTCGCAGCGATATAACCAAATGTTAAAGGTAATAAAACTAAAGGAACTGATATAACTAAAGAAATAGGTAAAAAGAACGCCCCAATGAAAATTAAAATTACGATAAATCCATATAAAGCGGTTAAAGAGTATTTATAGCCAATATTCTTGGTAAATACTTTTAAGTATTCTTTAGAATAATTTGGAATCATCTACGATTTCCTTTGTTTAGATTAAGTCTAGCGATATCCTGCACTGCATAATAAAGGCTTTTATCTTTAAGAGGACTTACATCTCTATTTTCAATAGTGTCCACGAGTTTTGATAGTTTATTGATATGAACGAGGAAATTGGTTTTGTTTTTAGATTC
>CADBNT010000089.1 GCA_902796125.1 uncultured Erysipelotrichaceae bacterium
AACTCTTTCATCTCTATCTTGCTTTAAAAGAAGTTGGAAATCCGAAATTCTTTCAAGTCTATTAATAGCTCTTTTGTCTTCCTCATTAACTTCAATTTTATGAGCGTCAAGAATCTTCATAAACTCAATCATGAGTTCATATCTTTGATGCATAAGTAAATCAATAGCTATGCTATCTTTTTTAAGTCGCTTGGAAAAAGTATGGTAGAAAATTGAAGTAATTACAAACGACAAAATGAAAAGTAGAAAAAGTGAGACGACAACAACGATAACTATGAAAGCCCATAAAGGGAGCCAGCTAGGTAAGTTCATGCGATTATTATATATCCCAAATTGGCAAAAAGCCAATTAACAAAAATTGACTTTACTATTACCATTATGGTAATGTTTTTCGTGAGGACTTTTATATGATGAAAAAACCAATTGTAGCGATTATGTACGATTTCGATAAAACTTTATCGACAACCGACATGCAAGATTATGGATTTATTCCAAAACTAGGTATGACACCAGACGAATTCTGGGGTGCTACAGGCGAATTTACAAAGAAAACAGGTGTGGAAAGAATTCTCTCCTATATGTATATGATGGTCTATCTTTCCAAACAAAAAGGCATAAAGCTCACCAAAAAAGAATTAAATAGCATGGGTAAAAATATCCAATATTTCCCAGGCGTTGAAACTTGGTTCAAACGTATCAATGATTACGGAAAATCAAAAGGTGTCAAAGTTGAACACTATTTAGTCTCTTCTGGCACTAGAGAAATTGTTGAAGGCTGTTCAATCGCCAAGAATTTCAAAGAAATTTATGGTTGCGAATTCTATTTCGATCCAGAAACCGAGGAACCAATCTGGCCAAAACTCGCCATTAACTATACTCAAAAGACACAATACTTCTTCCGCATTTCTAAAGGTGCTACTAACCAAGGTGATGACACCAAGATTAACGAGAAGACAGTCAATAGAAGAATCCCATATTCCAACATCATTTATATGGGTGATGGAATGACTGATGTTCCATGCATGGTTCTTGTTAAACAAAATGGCGGTTCTGCTATTGCTATTTATGACAAGAAGGATTCAGCAGGTATTAAATCACTCCTTAAAGGTGGACGTGTTAACTATGCTTGCCACGCTAACTATAAAGAAGATAGCGATCTTGATAAAACAATTAAGCTCATCATCGATGGCGCGGCTACAAGAGCAATCTTAAACGCCAAGACTGAAGCATTACAAAAACGTGCTCTTAAATTAGCCGAAGAAGAAAAATAATTATGAGAAAAGTCGCTGCGGTTATCTTACTTGCAGGCCGAAGCGAAAGATTTGTTTCTAATACTCCAAAGCAATTCTTTCTTATAAGCAATAAGCCTCTAATATATTTCACCATTCTTTCGTTTGAACTAAACCCAGAGATTGATGAAATAACTTTAGTCGCAAGAAAAGAAGATATAGAGAAAGTTGCCGAGCTTGTTAGAGGAACTGATTTTAAGAAAATCACTGCCCTTGTCGAAGGCGGAGAAACTCGTTCTAAAAGCGTTAAAAACGGCTTAGCAAGTCTAAAGCTAAAAGATGATGATTTAGTCTTGATCCATGATGGAGCTAGACCAGTCGTCCCACAAGAAGTTATTCATAACGTCATAAAAGCTTTAGATTCATATAACGCTGTTACAGCGGCGATTAGAATGGAAGATACAATCGCTATCTCTCATGATGGAAAGACAGTTGATTCATTTGAAGATAGAGATAAATACTTCCGCATTCAAACTCCACAAGGCTTTAAATATAAAACCATCATGTTAGCGCATAAAAATGCCAAAAATGATGCGACTGATGACGCTCAACTTGCTAAGGCAATAGGCGAAAAAGTTGGTGTCGTTATCGGTGATAAAAAATTGATAAAAGTAACGACAATTGATGATGTTAATAATGTCGAATCAGCAATTAAAGATGAACACTTACTCAGTTGATGAAATTATCGAAGGTACAATTATCGTAATCCGTCCTTTTGGAGCGATTATGATTTTTGAAGATGGTCAAAAAGGTCTTCTTCATATTTCAGAGATTGCAAATTCGTTTATTAGAAACATTAATCGTTATCTAAAGATAGGTAAAACCTATCAAGTAAAAGTAATTGGTATTGAAAGCGATGGCTTTTTAAAAGTATCGATGAATAAAATTACTGCCGAAGAAAAAGAAGAATATCGAAATAAAGTTCTTAAGAGAACTCCAGTAGATAGTCAATACATCGATTTTGAAGCTCTTAAAAATGAACTTCCAAAATGGATTGAAAAGGAGAAAAACAATGGTCAAAGTAAATGATGAACACCTTTTAACTAAAATTGATTACGCGTCGTATCAAAATAAGGTCAATGAAATTTCTAAGATGATCGAGGATGAAAGCGGTCCTGGAAATGACTTTTTAGGATGGTCAAAATATCCAGTTAATTATGATAAAGAAGAATTTAATAGAATTCTTAAGGCTGCTAAATACGTAAGAGACAACTTCGAAGTTTTAGT
>CADBNT010000090.1 GCA_902796125.1 uncultured Erysipelotrichaceae bacterium
ATCATTTAGAATAATGCATATGAAAAATAATCTCGCTTTCAATAATGAAAAGTATTTAAGCATTCAAAAAGAAAATATTTTGAAGCGTATAAATATGTTTGGCGGACGTCTATATCTAGAATTCGGCGGGAAACTTTTTGATGATTATCACGCTTCAAGAGTTCTTCCTGGTTTCCATCCAGATAGCAAACTTCAATTACTCTTATCTCTTAAAGACCAAGCTGAGATTGTTATTGTTATTTCTGCGAACGATATTAAAGCAAGAAAAGTACGCGCGGATTTAGCAATTACTTATGACGTTGAAGTTGAAAGACTTATCTTAGCCTATAAGCAAGCTGGATTATTTATTCAATCTGTAGTCCTTTCATTCTACGAACCAGACGCAGAAGTTGACAAGTTTATTCGAAGAATAAAACATCACAAAATCAACGTCTATAAACATTATAAGATTGCTGGTTATCCTCAAAACATTCCTTTAATCGTCTCTGACCAAGGACTTGGGAAGAATGAATACATCAAAACTACTAGACCACTTGTAGTTGTGACTGCACCTGGTCCAGGAAGTGGAAAGATGGCAACTTGTTTGTCTCAGCTTTATCACGATAAGAAAAATGGAATTAAATCTGGGTATGCTAAATATGAAACATTCCCAGTTTGGAATCTTCCATTATCTCATCCGGTCAATATGGCTTATGAAGCTGCGACAATCGATTTAAATGACGTTAACATGATTGATCCTTTCCATCTTGAACATTATGGAATTACCGCTGTTAACTATAACCGCGATGTTGAGACTTTCCCATTACTTAAAGACATCCTTGAATCTATCTCAGGAAGCTGTCCTTATTTCTCGCCAACTGACATGGGAGTGAATATGGTTGGCTTTGCTATTGAAGATGATGAAGGAGTTAAAAAAGCCGCAAAAGACGAGATTATTCGTCGTTATTATGTAGCGAAAAAAGACAGATTACTTGAAGAAATTGATGATGACACTCTTCTTAAAGCCGAGATGCTAATGAAGCGTATGAACCTTTCTAGCGATGATAGACCTTGCGTTAAAGTAGCGGTGGAGAAAGCTGCTAAAAAAGGAACTCCAGTTATCGCTATTGAACTTGGCGATAGAAGAATTGTCACTGGTAAAAGAAGTGACCTGTTAACCGCTAGCGCAGCTGTTTTATTAAATGCCTTAAAAGTATTAGCGGGAATAGATGAAAATCTCCTATTACTTTCTAGAAGCGTCATTGAACCTATCACCGATTTAAAAATCGGTCCTCTTCACAATCCTTCCGCAAAGATTCACGCCGAAGAAATCCTTATTGCTTTAGCGATTCAAGCTAACACAAACCCACTTGCAGATCTCTGCATGTCTAAGATAAATGAACTTGCTGGATGTGAAGCTCACTCCTCTTGTTTGCTTGCTCCAATTGATTTAAAAACATTATCGAAACTTGGACTTAGAGTTACTGAAGAAGCTCAAAGTTACGTCTACAAAAATTAATATATTTTGATTAATAAAAGTGTTCATCGTAATGATGGGCATTTTTCTTTATTTATTTGAGATTTGCAAAGATATTAATGAAGATTTGCTGAAATTTTGTTTCTATTTTTCTTTAATAAAAATTGACAATTATTATCATTAGAATAAATATATTTTTAATGACAAAAAGAAAAAGTTTAGTGCTTTTATCTATCTCATGTTTAGCCATTGCAACAATTGCAGGAGTGCTTTTTGCTAAGCCTTCTGAACTTCTAAAAACAAAAGCTACATCCAATGACTATACTTTGGTTTTAAATAACTCAAATGGTGGCCTAACTAACTCGTCGTACTCATCAACCACCAATGCAGTGACTGCCAAAACAACAAGTGGTAACGATATCGTCCTCAGATACAAATATGGCAAGAAGACTGAAATCGATGGTGATGGTTATGGTTATGATAGCTCAACAGGTCTAGTCTCACTTCAATACTATCAAGCTCATTCCGGTTATGATGCTTTCTACTATAACTACACAGCCATTTCGAACATGAAGTCAATTCGCTTCACATTCATTTCGGGTGGAGCATATGGTCTTGCACTTTATCTTTCGACCACGACAACATTCTCAAA
>CADBNT010000091.1 GCA_902796125.1 uncultured Erysipelotrichaceae bacterium
ACATAGCTAATTTTGAATTTTTCAATAGAAAAGCAGATGACAAAATAGACAGCCGCTGCAAACATGATTAACATCTCAGAAAGGTCAATAGAAGCAATATTCTTATATAAATAAGTTCCTAATTCAATTTCACCGTTTTTAGCATCTAAAATAATGTTCTTTAAAAACATATAATAAGTAATTGCGACAGTGAGAATAATCGTAATGATATAAATAGCAATTTTAATGTTCTTTTCTAAAGGTGTAATTCTAACAAGTTCATATGCACATAAAAAGCAGACTAGAGCAATTAAGCCAAAAAAGAACCAGTTTCCAAGAAAGATACATGGTAAAACAATAGCAGCAAGCACTACCGCGGTGACAATTCTCGTTAGCATTGATGCTTTTTGTTCTTTGGATAAATCATTCGTTTGGATTATTTTTTTCATTTATCTAAACCTCCGAAGCGACGATTGCGGTTGTTATATTCTTTAAAACATTCAATGAGTTGTTTTCTTCTAAAATCTGGCCATTTGGTTAGAGTGAAAATAAATTCAGCATAAGCAAGTTGCCATGGAAGATAATTTGATGTACGCATTTCTCCTGAAGTACGAACAAGAAGATCAACATTTGGAAGTCCTCTTGTGTATAAATGATCTTCAAAAGATTCTAAATTAATATCTTCGATATCAATTTTTCCTTCTTTAACTTCTTTTGCTAATTCTTGAGCAGCCTTTACAATTTCTTGCTTGCCACCATAGTTAAGACAAATATTTAAAACTGTTCTTTTATTATTTTTAGTAAGCTCTAATGTTTCATTAATTGTTTCTTGGGTTTTCTTTGGAAGAGCAGAAATATCGCCAGAAATGATGACTTTAATTTCATCTTTCATCAAACGTTTGATTTCGCGCTTGAAGAAAAGTTCAAGATATTCGAATAAATGATCAATTTCATCTTGTGGTCTTTTCCAGTTTTCAGTTGAGAAAGCATACAAAGAAACGACTTCAATGTCATAGTCTTGGCAATCTTCAACAATGCTAACGATGCGGTTACAAGCTTCTTTATGACCTAAATGACGTGGGAGACCTTTAGCCTTCGCCCAACGGCCATTCCCGTCCATAATAAAAGCAATGTGCCTAATTGGCTTATTTAGTTCTAACTCTTTTTCCATAGGAAAATATTATCATAGACGCGAGCGCACTAACAAGTAATATAAATAAATAATTCGATAGACTCTTTTAAAAAAGAAAAGGAGGAATTAACCTCCTATATCTTATATCGACATGATTTCTTTTTCTTTGGCTGCGAGAAGATCATCAAGTTCCTTCATGACATCATCATGAACTTTTTGAATATCATCTTGCACACGCTTTTGATAATCTTCAGTCATATCATCCGCGCCTTTGACGAAGTCAATGTATTCACGTCTAATGTTTCTCACCGCTACTTTAGCGTTCTCTAACATGGATTTAGCTCTTTTAACTAAATCACGACGAGAGTCTTCGGTTAGAGGTGGAATGATTAATCTAATTGAATCACCATCGCTAATTGGATTAATTCCAATGTTACTTGCAGAGATGGCTGCAACAATTGATTTCACATCATTCTTATCATAAGGTTTGATAAGTAATTGACGTGGTTCTGGAACGGTAATTGAAGAGATTTGGTTTACGGCAATCTTGTCACCATAATAATCGCATTCAATACGATCAAGAATCGCTGGGGAAGCTCTTCCTGTTCTAAGTACTGCTAGTTCGCCACGGAAAGATTCAACGCTTTTGCTCATTCTTTCCTTAGCTTCAAGTGCTATTTCATCCATAAGTTTTATCCTTTCATTATCGTTGTTCCGATATTTTCTCCACGGGCAACTTTTTCAAAATTGCTGGAGTTTTGCATGTTAAATACGCGAACATCGATGTCTTTATCAACAAGCATTTCCACTGCTGAAATGTCCATAACTTTAAGCTGACGTTTAAGGATTTCAGAGCATTTAATCTTGTCAAACATCTTCGCGTTTTTGTTAATGCGAGGATCATCGTCATAAATACCGTCAACACCGTTTTTAGCAATCAAAATAGCGTTTGCTTTAACTTCGATTGCACGTAAGGTGGCACATGTATCAGTAGAGAAGAATGGTTTACCAGTTCCTCCACCAAAAATGACAATGGTCTTTTCTTTTAATAATTTATCAGCGAGTTCTGGAGTATAGGTTGGAGTAAATCTTTCCATCTCCACTGCTGATAAAACAACGGCTTTTTTACCTAGTCTTTTTAAAGCATCCATCATTGCAAATGAATTAATGACGGTGCCAAGCATTCCCATATAATCACCGGTAACACGGTCCATACCTGTTTTTTCAACAAGTGAACCACGGCAGATATTTCCTGCTCCGATGACGATGGAAACTTCTACACCCATATCAGCAATTCTTTTAATTGCTTCGGCAGTAGATAAAAGAGCCTCGCTATCAATGATGCTAGTAGAATCACCAGAGAGAGCTTCTCCGGAAAGTTTAACTAAAATTCTTTGATACATACGAGACTCCTTAAAAGTTATTTAACTTCTTTCATGACTTCTTCAGCGAAGTTATCAACACGTTTTTCAATGCCTTCACCAACAGCGTAACGAACGAATTTAACTACGTTAACGCCTTTTTCTTTGAGGGCTTGAGCAACGCTCTTATCTGGATCTAAGAGATAAGCTTGTGAAGAAAGAATTGATTCAGAGAGAAGCTTGCGAACTTTACCTTCAATAATTCCTTGAAGAACATTTTCAGGTTTGTTTTTGAGCTTTTCATCAGCCTTTGCTTGTTCTAAAGCAATAGCTTTTTCGTGTTCGATTGTGGCAGCTGGAACGTCTTTGTCAGATACATATTTTGGAGCATTCGCAGCAATATGCATCGCAAGACCTTTAGCAAGTTCGGCATCGTCTTTATCGATAACAACTAATGTTGCAATCTTTCCACCCATGTGGATGTAAGAACCAAATCCTTGGTCAGCAGCTTTTTCAACGATTTCGAAGCGTCTGTAATCGAGTTTTTCGCCCATGGAAACAGTCGCATCTGTGAATAATGATTTAGTGACATCTTTAGCAGCATCAATGTCTTTGACATTACTTGCTAAGGTGGCATCGATAACATCATCCACTAATTTGTGGAATTTTTCGCCTTTAGAAACGAAGTCTGTTTCACAGTTAACTTCGGCAATGCAGGCTTTGTTTCCACATACTTTAACTGAAGCTAAACCTTCAGCAGCAATACGGGATGCTTTAGCTTGTGCTTTAGCAATACCTTTTTCACGTAACCAGTCAATAGCTTTGTTGACGTCGGAGTTTGTGGCTTCAAGAGCGCGTTTGCAGTCCATCATGCCAGCACCGGTGCGGTCACGTAATTCTTTAATGAGTTCAATCATGCTTGCCATAATTATTTTTCCTCGGCTGGTTTTTCAGCTTTCTTGGCTGGAGCCTTTTTGGCAGCAGGTTTCTTTTCAGCTTTAGCTTCGGCTGGTTTTTCTTCGGCTTTTGGAGCTTCTTCAGCTTTAGCTTCGGCTGGTTTGTCTTCGCCTTTAGCGCGTGCTTCTTCACGAGCTTTCTTCATGGCTTGATACTTTTCGTATCTTTCTTGTTTTTCTTGGCGAGCTTTACGAATAGCTGCTAAACGTTCAGCGTTTTCTTTATCAGCTTGACGGATAGCATCTTTCATTGTGACTTCTTCGCCATCATCTTTGGTGTATGCAATTTCAGTAATACCACCTTTAGATTCAACGATAGCATCTGCTAAGACAGTGATAATTAATTTCACTGAACGAAGAGCATCGTCATTGGCTGGGATTGGGAAATCAAGAACATCTGGATCGCTATTTGTATCAGCAATACCAAATACTGGGATTGAGAGTTTGCGAGCTTCAGCAACTGCAGTGTGTTCGATTTGTGGATCGACAACGACAACAGCATTAGGAACCTTACGCATTTCCTTAATACCTTCAAGGTTCTTGGATAATTTATCTTTTTCTTTTCTAAGAAGTGCGACTTCTTTCTTTGGTAAACGATCGAATGAACCATCGAGTTCCATAGCTTCAAGTTCTTTTAAACGACGAATTCTGCCTTGAATTGTCTTGAAGTTGGTGAGCGTTCCACCTAACCAACGGTTGGTGATGTAGAAACTACCAGAACGAAGAGCTTGTTCTTCGATGACGGCCTTACATTGTGGTTTGACACCGACAAATAAGACTTTACCGTTTTCGTCAACAATCTTCTTTAATGCAAGATAAGCTTCGCTTAATTTTGCAGCAGATTTAGCTAAGTCAATGATGTAAATACCATTTCTAGCTCCGTAAATGAATTTGCCCATCTTTGGGTTCCATTTACGAGTGTGATGTCCGAAGTGAACACCACCTTCTAATAATTTGCGCATGGTGATGATTGGTGCGTTTTCATCGTGCATAACCATCGACATGACTTCTGTCGCTTCAGCAGGAGCAGCTTCTTCCTTTACTGGGGCGACGACTTTTTCTTGTTCACTCATTTAATGAACCTCCATTTGTTTTGCCTCCATTGCTTCGAACAACATCCCCCATACTCGACCCCTTGGTCATGGGACTCGGACGTTGAATTCACAATGTGCGTAGTCTCTTTATAAAAAGAGCGTGTCTATTCTAACATTGACCGCCCTTTAACTCAAATAGTTTTTACTATTTTAGATTTATTTCTTAATCTTTGCTCTTGGATGAGAGACATCAAATTGTGTTTTCATCGCTTCTTCTGTAACGTGAGTGTAAACCTGTGTAGTGTTGAGTGATTCATGACCCAGAAGTTCTTGAATAACGCGAAGATCTGCTCCACCTTCAAGTAGATGTGTTGCAAAGGAATGACGGAAGATATGAGGGTGTAATCCATAGTTACAACCGGTCTTCTTTTCGATATCTTCCAAGATATATTCAACACCTCTAGTTGTAAGCTTGTTTCCCTTAGAATTTAAAAAGAGATAATCAACGTTATATTCACTCTTGTTACGATCGAGAAGTTTAATACGACTATTTTTTAAATAGTCAATGAGAGTTTTTCTGGCGCTTACCGAAAAAGGAGCGAGTCTTTCTTTACGCCCTTTTCCCATCACTCTTAAGGTGCGATTTGATAGGTCAATATCTTGTAGTTTTAAGTTCACAAGTTCACTTACACGAATACCAGATGCATAGAGAAGCTCAATGATAGCTTGATCTCTTTTTTGGTATTCATCAGTCCGTTCTTTATTTCTTTCAAATAGAGTCTCGATTTGTTCTAGGTATAAGGCTCTTGGATAACGAATTTCTTTCTTTGGAGCATTCACAAAAAGAAATGGGTTTTCATGAATATCTTTTCTTTCAATTAAGAAATTAAAGAAATGGCGTAGACCAGATAGTCTTCTACAACATGTTTTTTTAGAAATACCTCTAGCAAGTTCGGTAGAAAGATAATTTCTAATAACAGGTAAATCGACATCATCAACATCGATTCCTTGTGAAAAGATAAACTCGTAAAAACTCTCAATATCTTTCTGATAAGCTAGACAAGTCTTATCCGAATAATTGAGTTCATACTTTATATAATCAATAAATTCTTGAATATCTTTAAGCATTTATCTTTTTCCACCACTCATCAATTAATTTTAATGACTTTTCAATCGATTCTTCACGGTTATGTTTATTTGCACCATAAAGAATTCCAAAGTTCGCGTTCATTGGCGAAAAGTTCTTCGGATCAGCGTGAATAATATAATTATGAAGCGAACCAAGTATTGTTTCTGAAGGCAGCTGAGGAATTTCTTTTCCTTCTAACTTATGCATAGCATAAACTGCCGCTAAAATTCCCATCGCTGCAGATTCAACATATCCTTCAACGCCATTTAATTGGCCAGCGATAAATAAATTAGAATTATTCTTTAATGATAAGTTTTCGTTTAAGGCTAAAGGCGCACAAATATAAGTATTTCTATGCATTAAGCCATACCTCACAAACTCAGCATTCTCTAATCCAGGAATCATTCTAAAAACACGCTTTTGTTCACCATATGTAAGATTAGTTTGAAAACCAACAATGTTATATAAGTCTCCAAACGAATTATCTTGTCTAAGTTGTACGACCGCATACGCCTTTGGCCTATCCATCATTTGAAGACCTTTAGGTTTAAGAGGACCGTATCTCATCGTGTCAAATCCTCTTTTTGCTAAAACCTCAATAGGCATACATCCTTCAAAATAAGATTTGTCAAAATCATGAATCATCGCTAGTTCAGCATTAACAAGTTCATTATAAAAAGCTTTATATTCTTCTTCTGAGAATGGACAGTTAATGTAGCTATCATCGCCTTGGTCATAACGAGCTTTTTTATAAGCGATATTCATATTAATTGAATCTTTCTTCACGATTGGTGCACTCGCATCAAAAAAGAATAGAGATTCTTGCCCAATAGTCTTACTTAAATAACTTGATAAAGCCTCACTTGTTAATGGCCCAGTCGCGATTATACATACGCCTTCAGGAGGCACGCTTACGTCCTCATTACGCACGATTAAATTAGGAAATTGCTTAAGAATTGCGGTTATTTTCTTTGCAAAAAGCTCTCTATCAACACTTAATGCGTTACCGCTAGGAACAGCGGTTTCCTTAGCAACCTGCATAGTAAGTGAATCCATGTGTCTCATTTCTTCTTTGAGCAAACCACAAGCATTATCAAGTGAATTAGATTTAAGTGAATTAGAGCAAACTAGTTCACCAAAATACTCACTCGTATGAGCAGGAGTCATTACTTTTGGACGCTTTTCATAAAGGTGAACTTCATATCCTCTTTTAAGCAAGAAATAACAGGCTTCTGAACCTGCTAAACCTGCTCCAATGACATTCACCTTTTTCATGGAAGTTATTATAACAAAAAAGTAAGCTTTATGGCTTACTAGTTTGCTTTTGTTTCTTTATATTGTTCAATGTGCTTACAGTTTGGATAGTTAGAACAGCCTAAGAATTTCTTCTTACCGCGTCCTCGGACGATGAGATCTCCACCACATTCAGGACACTTTTTAATAACAGTCACCTTTGTTTCTTCTTTTTCAACGTATTCACATTTTGGGAATCCAGAACATGCTATGAACTTTTTATTCTTTTTGTTTCTACGATAGACAAGAGGCTCACCACAAATTGGGCAATTTCTTCCTACGTATTCAACTTGTTCAGGTTCCTTCTCACAATATGTACATGTTGGGAAATTAGAGCAACCAATGAACTCACCAAATTTAGATTTTTTCATAACGAGAGGTTGACCACAAATTGGACAATTTCTACCAATTTCAACCATTAACTTTTTGTTAATGGTCTTACTGACTGTGTCAGCTTGCTTCATAAAACTCGTATAAAAACCAGTCAAAACATCAAGTTTTTCTACTTCACCAGCCTGGATCTTATCGAGTTCGTTTTCCATATTCGCGGTGTATTTAACATCGATAAGTTTAGGAAAATATTCATCTAAGAAAACAGTTGTTCTCTTACCTTGTTCGGTGGTAGAAACTAGACCAGCTTTTGATTCAATATATTGTCTTTCAAATAAGGTTGAAATAGTTGAAGAATATGTAGATGGTCTTCCAATATTCTTTTCTTCCATTAGCTTAACAATCTTAGCTTCGCTATAAGGAAGAGGAGCTTTGGTAAACTCTTGAGTGTTATTGATATTTGTTATTTCGAATTCTTCACCAACTTTAAAAAGTGGAATTATATTTTCATCAGATGGCTCAGAACGATATAAACGAGCGTAGCCATCAAAGACAACCTTAGTGCCTTTGACTTCAAAATCAACATCGCCTGATCTAAGAGTAATTGTTGCGACTGATTGCTTTTGAGGAGCCATAACAGAAGCAACTGCTCTTTCATAAATAAGCTTATAGAGCTTATACATATCTGGTTTAAGATATGGACGCACTGATTCAGGGGTTCTATGATTGCTTGTTGGACGAATAGCTTCGTGAGCATTCTGTGCTCCTGCAACTTTAGCGAGTTTACGTTTGCCTAAATATTCTTTGCCAAACTTTTCTTCAATATAGGCATGAGCACGTTCGACATATGTGTCTGATAAATATGTTGAGTCAGTACGAATATAAGTAATTAAACCAACGTGTTCAGAACCGATATTAACACCTTCATAAAGCATTTGGGCTAAGCTAGCGGTCTTTTTAGTTGGAAAATGATAAACATTGAATGCTTCTTGTTGAAGAGTAGATGTTGTGAAAGCTGGTTTTGATTCAACCATCTTGTATGATGCTTTAACATCCACTACTTTTAAGGATTTTGATAACTTAGATAAGATAAGATCATCATCCTTCTTTGATTTAATACTTTTTAAATCCTTATAAGATAAGAAGTTTGCAGATGTTTTCTTTCCGTCTTTAAGGAAATCGACAGATAAATTCCAATATTCTTCAGGAACGAAATTAGCGATTTCTTCATCGTGGTTATAGATGAGTTTTAAGGTAGCAGATTGAACTCTACCCGCGGAACGTGAATTAATCTTTTTAGAAATAATTGATGTAAGCCTAAACCCAATAACTCTATCGATGATTCTTCTTGTTTCTTGAGAGTTAACAAGATTCATATCAATAGTGCGTGGATGAAGAATTGCTTCTTCAATAGAGGCACGAGTGATTTCATGGAATTCAAGACGTTTTGTAGTCTTTGGATCTAAACCTAAAATTTGAGTAATATGCCATGCGATAGCCTCACCTTCACGGTCTGGGTCGGTAGCGAGTATAACCTCGCTAGCATTCTTAGCAGCAGCCTTTAATTCGTTAACAATTTTATATTTACTGGAAATGATGTTGTACTTTGGTTTGAAATCATTTTCAACGTCAATTCCAAAACCACCCTTTCCACTAGTGGAAAGGTCTCTTAAATGTCCGGTCGATGCAAGGACCTTATAACCATTACCGAGATATCTTGATATGGTGTGGCATTTATTAGGGGATTCGACAATTACCAACTTCATAATCGCACAATAATATAGATGCATTTTATAGCCTTGTCAAAGGTCATGCACTCTTAAAGGATTATATTAATTCTTTAATAAAATTTAGATTTCAAATTCTGCGTTTTTATCTAGCAAATTGTATTCATCCAAAATGTCCGCGGGGCAAGTAATTAGTTTTGCTCCTTCTTTAATTAAGATGTTACATAGTGAGTCTATATTTGCGCGCTCTGGCACGCATAAAAGGTTCGCAGCACTATGCAAGCAATTAACAGTAATTGAAGTTCCTGAATGTTTCTTTGCTTCAGTAATTAAAAGATTTCTTGATAAAGCAGCAATGATACGATTCCGCTTTGGAAATGAATCAGTGTTATGTCCGCTAGTTTTATGTGGGTATTCGCTTAATATAAGACCTTTTCTTTTAATAGTTTCATATAGTTCTCTACTAGATTCTGGATAACAAATGTCGATTCCAGTACCTAATACCGCTATTGTCTTACCGCCTTGTTTTAAGCATTCATCCGCAGCAATAGAGTCCACTCCTTTAGCTAAGCCTGAAACGATAACTAGTTTATTGGAGACTCCTTTAACAAGTTCTCTTGTCATATGTTCTCCATATTCTGAGAATTCTCTATTTCCAATAACTCCTAAAGAATTATCGAATCTAGATAATAAAGAAATATCTCCATAATAATAGAGAACAAAAGGTGGGCGAATCGCTCGCATAAGATTATTTGGATATTCTTCATCTAAGATAGTAAGTACTTGGGAATTAATAGATTGTTTAGCTAAATTTACATCTTCTATTGATGCGCTTTCTTTCTTAATAATCGCATCATAAATGTTTTCCCATTCACCGTTATAGCGATAAGAAAGAGCAATGAGTAAATCTCTTTCACTAATTGATTCCATATAAAAAACCTCCTACCCATTAATAGGACGATTTTCCAAATTTTGAGACATTAAAGATCAAAAATATTCATTTGCTTCTCACTAGCTTCCCTTACAGGACGGTAGGAAAAGCGATGGAAATGTTCAATTGGTCCATATTTATCTAGAGCTTCTAGATGCTTTTTAGTGCCATAGCCTTTATGTTCATCAAAACCATACTCAGGATATTTTTTGGCATATTCATCCATCATATGGTCACGAGTAACTTTAGCGATGATAGATGCTGCTGCAATAGGAAGTGCTTTCGCGTCACCTTTTATAATATCGATGACTTCAACATCAAAGCCACTTAACTTCATAGCATCAGTAAGAATTAAATCGAAATTATGCTTTAGATTAGCAATAGCTTCTTTCATCGCTACTTTTGTAGCTTCATAAATATTGATTCTATCAATCGTATCTGAATCAACGATACCTACTCCATAGGCAATCGCATCTTTTTTAATTATTTCAAAGAGTTCTTCTCTTTTCTTTTCAGAAAGCTGTTTGGAATCATTAATTCCTTTATTATTATACGCGCGCGGAAGAATAACTGCTGCCGCGACAACTGGTCCTGCAAGTGGACCACGTCCAGCTTCATCTACACCAACAATAAAATTTACTTTGTCAGAATAAAACTGATCTTGGTAATCTAGTGCCATAACTCAAAGGTAATTCTTCCCAATAATCCGTTTTTTAACTCGTTTAAGAAGACTTTAGATGCTTTTTCTATATCTTCCCCACCTTTAGACAAATAGCCACGTTTATTTGCTATTTTTCTAATCGCAACATCAAAAGAATCGGATTCATCAATATAGTCAAAGCGCTCTTTTAGATTAGTAAAATAATGCTCTTTTAAAAATTTAAAAGAATGCTCTGCAAGTTCCTCTAAAGGAAGGACGTTATCGTTAATCGAACCTACTAAAGCAAGATTGATCGCGGAGTTTTTATCTTCATAACTAGAAGGTAAAATTCCCGGAGTGTCTAAAAGTTCAAACTTATTCGAAACTTTGATCCATTGTTGTGATTTAGTGTGACCTGGTTTATTTGCCACACTTGCCGCATGTCTTTTGGCAAGTTTATTGATGAATGTTGATTTTCCAACATTAGGAATACCAATAACCATCGCTCGAACAGGTTGAGGTTTCATTCCTTTTTTAATTTCTTTTTCCCACTTAGCTTCTCCTAAAGATTCACTAGAAGAAATAATCTTTTTAATATCGCTTTCTTTATTTAAATCCGCAAAGATGGCTTTAAAGCCAATTTCATTGAAATGAGCTATCCATTTTTTAGTTTCGTTTTCATCCGCTAAATCGTTTTTAGTTAAAACAACTAAACGTTTCTTACTTTCCGTGATTTTAAACAAAGTTTTGTTACGACTAGAAAGAGGAATACGAGCATCTAAAAGTTCAATGACGCAATCGACGATTTTAATCTTTGCTTCAATTTCATTTTGGGCTTTCTTCATGTGCCCAGGATACCAGTGCACTTGATTCGCCATTTAAAAGAACCTCGGCCAATAATAATTGATAACATCAGGATAGAATTGTCCGCTTGAGTTATCGTACGCAATTGAACATTTAGCAATTAAAGCAATAACTTTTCCTTCAATAAGATCGCGGTCGATTGGGCCATTAATTCTAGAGTCGTTAGAACCACCTCTATTATCTCCCATAACGAAATATTCGTTATCGCCTAATGTAGTTGGATTTTCTGAATCAGCGTATTCGACTGGATATTCACCATCATGAATGTAGTAGTCTTCGATTGGCTGTTCGACAAGTTCAAATTCCTGAGTGGCTTCATTTTTTATATAAAGAAGGCCATTTCCCTCATCATCTTTTTCAGTTCTAGTAAGATAGAATGTTTCTCCTGGAAGAACGATAATGCGTTTAATCTTGTCAGAAGAGTCACCGTAGTTATATCTACAAATGACAATATCGAAACGTTCGAGTTTCTTCATCACTTGTTCATGATAATCATAAATGCCATAGTCAATGTCATAGCTACCACTTCTAAGAGGCTTATAATCTTTGCCATAAAGAACACCATCTTTGTTCTTAGCTTCAAGGTTAAGTGTCGGATACATTGATTGACCGTTAACAAAGAAACGACCAAAGTAACGTTTTTCAAAAAGGGTAAGTGCTGAAAAGCAAATACCAACAACGATAAATAGAGTAAAAATCACAGGAGCAATAACGTCCCAAAATAAACTCTTTTTCTCTTGCTTTACTTCCTTAGTTTCTTCCATGGCTACAATTATAGTTATTTATATTTAGAATAACAACAAAACAAAGTTTTCACTTTGCTCTAAATAAAAGAAAAAGAAAAACCCGCCGAAGCGAGTTTTATCTTTATCTAACCTTCTATTAAAGAACTTCTTTAATACGAGCGGCTTTGCCAGAACGATTACGTAAGTAGGTAATTCTACTACGACGGACTTTACCACGTTTCACAACTTCAATCTTAGCGATTGCTGGTGAGTTAACTGGGAAAGTTCTTTCAACACCAATACCTGCAGAAATTTTACGAACGGTAAAGGTTTCACTGACACCGGAGCCGCGGCGTTGCATAACGACGCCTTGGAAGACTTGGATACGTTCTTTGTTATTTTCGATAATTCTGACGCTAACTTTGACGCTATCACCAGCTTTGAATTCTGGGACATCTTTCTTAATTTGACGTGCAGTAACTTCGTTAACAATGTTTGAATTCATGTCTTTACCTCCTTCTAACAAATGATTTCTTTGGCGTTCATATCATGACGTGAAAGCGGAACGTCTGCATCGAGTTTTATAAACTCGCAAGAAAGATAGTATCAAATCTCTTTTTCAAAGACAAGGGAAAGTTAATATATGCTGTAAAGTATTTTTACTTGACACCACTACTATTTGTCTTTATTATTTACCTTGGTAAAAGGAGATTACTAATATGTCAGTTAAAATCAGATTAACCAGAATCGGCCGTCATAAAGACGCCATCTACCGTGTCGTCGTCGCTGATTCTAGATTCGCTCGTGATGGTCGCTATGTTGAACAAATCGGCTACTATGATCCAGCCAAAGGTGAAGATAGCGCAAACATCAATGAAGAATTAGCTCTTAAATGGCTTCTTCGTGGTGCACAACCATCCGATTCCATCCGAACTTTATTCAATCGTAAAGGCATCATGGAAAAATACGCCAAAGCCAAAAAGGAAGCTAAATAATGGATTACGAAAAGATTATCCACACTATTGTTGATCCTTTCTTAATCAATCCTGATGCTTTGATGGTCCGTGAACTCACTAGCGATAGTGAAAAAGACGTCACCCTTCTTATCGTTGCAGAAAACGAAGATACTGCTAGATTAATCGGTAAGAAAGGTATGGTTGCTAATGCCCTTCGTGAACTAATTTCCGTTGCAGGCAAAAGCGAAAACAAACACATTCATCTTAAGTTTGAATCATTTGACGAAGAAAAATAATGGAATATCTATCTGTCGGACAAATTGTTAAAACGATTGGTCTAAAAGGTGAAGTTAAAGTATATCCCTCAACTAATTTTCGTGATTCCCGTTTTTCAAAAGGGAGTCACCTTTTTATTCTCGATAAAAACAATGAAGTTATCAGGGAATTGACGGTGAAATCTCACAAAATCAATGGGAATTGCGACAATATCATCTTTAACGAAATAAGTTCTATTGAAGAAGCAGAAAAGCTCGTTCATGAATATTTAAATGTCGTTAAAGATAACTCATTCCTTAAAAGGGGTGAATTCTTCTATTCCGACTTAGTTGGGCTCGATGTCTATTTTGATAACGAAACTTATATTGGAAAAGTCAAAAAGATTGAAGAATATACTTCTTATCAAACACTCCGCGTTAAGGCAGATAAAAAGGATGTGCTAATTCCATTTGTGAAAGCATTCATCAAAAAAGTTTCTTTAGAAGATAAGAAGATCGTCATTAAATTTATCGAAGGATTATTATGAAGATAACTATTTTTACTTTATTTCCAGAGATGTTCGAGGGGTTTACTTCAAGCTCCATTATTAAACGTGCAATCGGAAAAGAAATTGTCGAAGTAAAGGTAATTAATATTCGCGATTATACTCTCGATAAATATGGAAGAGTTGACACCCCTCCTATTGGAGGAGGAGCAGGTCTCATTATGAAGTGTCAACCAATTGTAGATGCTTTAAAAGCTAATACTTCTTCCACCACTCATAAGATTCTTCTTTCTCCAAAAGGAACTAGATATAGCCAATCAAATGCTATCGAGTTATCAAAGAAAGATGATATCGCTATTATCTGTGGTCACTATGAGGGCGTAGATGAAAGAGTTAATAACTATGTTGATGAGTTATTCTCGATTGGAGATTTTGTTCTCACTGGCGGAGAAATAGCTGCTATGGCTATCGCGGATTCTATAATTCGTCTACAAGATGGAGCAATTTCCGATGTATCTCTTGATGAAGAATCATTTGGAGATAACTTACTTGAATATCCTCAATACACTGAACCAAGAAACTTCGATGGCCATGTCGTTCCAGATATTCTCTACACAGGCAATCACACCGCGATTGAAAAATATCGTCGAAAAGAGAGCCTAAAGATAACAAGAGAATGTCGTCCTGATTTATTCAAGAAGCATGAACTAACAAAACAAGATCAAAAACTTCTTAAAGAAATTGATGAAGGTGACGATAATCCAAAATGGTTAGTAGACGCCTTAGAAAAAGGCAAGAAATTCAATAAATAAAAGAGAGACAATGTCTCTCTTTTTTCTACATCATTCCCATTCCTGGGAAGTTCATACCTGGTGGCATTCTACCAGTCTTTTTATATTGTTGAAGTTGCTTCATCATCTCTTTCATTTGCTCATACTTTTTAAGCATGCGATTGATGTCAGCATTTGTCTTACCTGAACCTCTTGCGATTCTTACCTTACGGGAATTCTTTAAGATTTCAGGATGTTCTCTTTCTTCTTGGGTCATGGAATTAACAATTGCTTCCATGGTTCTCATTTCCTGTTCACCTTTTTCTCTTTGTTCTTCAGAGATTGTTGGCATACCTGGAATGAGTTTCATAAGTCCCCCTAAGGAACCCATCTTTTGAATACGTTTCATTTGCTTCACAAGATCATCTAAGGTGAAGCGTCCGTCCATCATTTTAGCAGCTTCTTTTCTAGCTTCTTTTTCATCGATTTCTTCTTGGACTTTTTCAACAAGTGTGACTACGTCACCCATGCCAAGAATACGGTCTGCCATACGGTCAGGATGGAAGACATCTAAATCAGATAATTTTTCACCAGTACCAGCAAATTTAATTGGAAGACCGGTTAAATGTTTAATTGATAAAGCTGCACCACCACGAGCGTCGCCATCTAGTTTAGACATGATGATACCGCTAAGATGAAGTTGGCTATTAAATGTATTAGCAACGTTAATAGCGTCTTGACCAGACATTGCATCAACAAGAAGTAATACTTCGGTTGGAGAAACCTTATCAGAAATATCATTAAGTTCTTTCATTAAAGGTTCGTCGATTTGAAGTCGACCAGCAGTATCGATGATTAAGACATCGAAATGTTCGTTATAAGCTTTTTCTTTTGCTTTAATAGCAATATCAACTGGAGATGTTCCGTCTCTAAATGATAAAACAGGAACACCAATTTGATTTCCAATTTGCTCTAATTGATCAATAGCAGCAGGTCTATAAACGTCACCTGCAGCAAGAAGAACTTTCTTGCCAAGTTTCTTCTTCATTAAATTAGCAAGTTTACCAGCGGATGTAGTTTTACCAGTACCTTGTAAACCAACAAGCATAATGATGGTCGGCTTATTATTTTCATAGTGAAGTTCACTATCTTCACTTCCTAATAAGGAAGTAAGTTCATCGTGAACGATTTTAACAACCATTTGAGAAGGATTAAGTTTGGTGTAGACTTCTGCACCAATAGCCTTCACTTTAACGTCTTCAACGAATTGTTTTACAACCTTAAAGTTAACATCAGCCTCAAGAAGAGCAATGCGCACTTCTTTAAGCATTTCATCCATGTTAGCTTCAGTTAAACGAGATTGACCACGAACTTTTTTAATAATGCGTTGAAACTTTTCACTTAATGATTCAAATGCCATTTTTAATTCCCTCCTCAATCTCTTCTAATAACTTTTCGTTATCTTTGTTCTTTAACGAGTCAAAAACTCCGCATAAATTAAGTTTTTTCTCGTAATCTTCTAATTTCTTTGTTGCTTTTTTAATAGCGTCTTGCACAGCAGTTCTAGAGATACCACGTTCACTTGAAATCTCTCCAAGAGACAAGTTGCAATTATAATAATCACTCATAATTTCAAGCTGGCTCTTTGTAAGTAAACGCCCATAGACGTCTAATAGGCGATTAATATGTACAGTTTTACTAACGACGTCCATTATTTATCTCCAAGGCATAAGCCATATAGATATTTATCTAAATCAAATTCTTCAAGATCAGTCATCTTTTCACCTAGACCAATGAATCTAACTGGAATACCAAGTTCATCACGGATCGCCAAGATGATTCCGCCTTTGGATGTTCCATCCATTTTGGTAATAACAATGCCTGTAAGTTTGATACAATCAAGGAATTGCTTAGCTTGAACTACACCATTTTGTCCTGTAGTAGCGTCAATAATTAAGAAAGCTTCATGAGGTGCATCAGGTATTTCTTTAGAAATAACTCTAGAAATTTTAGATAACTCGTTCATTAAATTGACTTTGTTTTGAAGCCTTCCAGCTGTATCAACAATGAGCAAATCAATATTCTGATTCTTCGCCTGTCTTGCTCCTTCAAAAGCAACACTGGCAGGATCGCTTTCTGGTTTACCAACAACAATTGGACAACCTAATCGATCAGCCCAGACAGAAAGTTGTTCAGTAGCACCTGCTCTAAAAGTATCAGCGGCGCATAGCATAACTTTTTTGCCTTGATGAATATAGCGATAAGCAAGCTTAGCAATTGAAGTAGTTTTGCCAACACCATTTACACCTGCAACAAGAAGAACAGTTGGTCCTTCTTTAACAAATTCAATTTCACTAGAAATATTTCCGCCTTTAGTGGCATAGCCAATAAACATCTTATCAACTAATAATTCATTGATTTGTTTTGGATCTTTTATGTTTTGAGATTTACTTTCATCAATTGTTTCTTCAATAATGCGAAGCGCTAAAGAAACACCAACATCAGCTTCAATAAGAATTTCTTCAAGTGATTCAAAATAATCTTGATTAACTTCTTTATAGCGTTTTGAAAGCTCGTCGAGTTTGCTCGCGAAATTCTCACGAGATTTACTCATTCCAGAAACATATGTTTCTGTTTGGGCATCTTTCTTATTTGAAAACTTTTCTTTTAGAAACTTAAATAAACCCATTATTTACTCGCTTCCTTTTCAAGTGCTTGTTTAGCAGCAAGTTGTTCTGCTGCTTTCTTTGTTGAACCTTCACCAACACCAAGTTCAATGCCATCAAATAAAACACGAACTACAAAGTGTTTGTCGTGAGCAGGCCCAGTTTCCTTCACTACTTCATAGGTTACTGATTCACGATGTTCGGCCTGCATTTCCTCTTGAAGTTTTGACTTATAATCAACGGAGTCTTCGAGTTGATATTTTTTTACTGGTTCTAAGAAAATCTTAGTCAATAATTTACGTGCTTTTTCAAAGCCTTGGTCTAAATAAAGCGCACCAATAAATGCTTCAAAAATATCTTCAAGAAGATGGTCTGATTTAGAAACATCGTTTGAGAAAGAATTACCAACACGAATATATTTTGGAAAATCAAATTCTCTAGCATGATCCGCTAATGAATGAGTGCTAACTAAAGCACTTTTTAACTTTGTTAAAGGACCTTGAGAAAAGTTAGGTCTATTCTTGTAGGCAATTTCAGTAACAACTAAGCCAATAACTGAATCGCCAAGGAATTCTAAACGCTCATAATCATGATGTTTTGTTTTTGCATCAGCATTAAAAGATGAATGCGTAAAAGCTGTCTCAAACAATTCGATTTTATTTGGGCGAATTTCTAATTTCTCTAAAAGTTCTTTTACTGGTCTCATGCTTTTAAGTTTTCTTTAATCTTTTCAATAATTCCATTTTTGGCAAGATTATATGCCATTTTCATAGATGAATAGAACGATACTTCGTTAGCGTTTCCGTGAGCCTTAACTGCAACAGTGTTAACACCAATAAGGAAACCGCCACCGACTTTCTTGTAATCCATTTTGTCTTTAAGTTTATTAAAGCCTTTTTTAGCAAATAAATAGCCAATCTTACTCCAAATAGATTGAGTGAAGGCTTCTTTAATCATTCCAGACATAAGTTTAGCTGTACCTTCAGTAGTTTTAAGGAAAATATTTCCAGTAAAACCATCAAAGACAACGACATCAGCTTCACCGCTTAAGACGTTACGTCCTTCGATATAGCCTTTGAAACTTGGATTTGATTTTAATAGTTCATAAGTCTCTTTATATAAAGGTGTTCCTTTGCCTTCTTCTGTACCATTGCAAATAAGGTGAATAGATGGTTCTTCTTTGCCAAATACTACTTTGTAGTATGCAACACCCATAGCCGCAAAGTTCACTAAATCATCAGCGGAGTTTTCAGCGTTCGCTCCAACGTCCAATAAAACGACTTGCTTATCTTTTAATCTAGTTGGGAATGGAGAAATAATCGCTGGTCTTTTAACGCCATCGATTTTCTTAACAATAAGGGTAACAAGTGATAAGAAAGCACCTGTAGATCCAGCAGAGACGATTGCGTCTGCTTCTTCATCAATGACAGCGTTAACTGCTTTATATACTGAGGAGTCTTTGCTTCTCATAGCTTCTAAAACACCACATTCCATAGGAACAATGGTTGTAGAAGGAATAATTTTAACTCTATCTTTACCTTTTAATGGGGTAAGGACTTTTTCATTTCCGACTGCGACGATTTCAGCATCAGGAAAGTCTTCGATGAATCTACTAACAGCAGCGACAGTTGGCTTATATCCGTTATCGCCACCCATCATATCAATTACTAATTTGATCATAAAAAATTCTCCGCGTAGTATTTTAACATGCAAAAGCAATATATCATAATGAAAACAATAAATTGTTTGTTATTTGATACTACGCGTTTGTAAAATTCGCGTCTTCAATTTCTTTATTTGCTAACTTGATTATATATTTAAATCCAGGTTGATCTTTGTTTTCTAAAATGAATTTCGCGTCATCTCTAGCGGCTTCAAACATTCTAAAATCGTTAACTAAATTTACATACGTGAAATTCGCTAAACCAGATTGTCTAAATCCACCTAATTCACCAGGTCCACGACGTTTTAAATCTTGCTCGGCAATATAAAATCCGTCATTAGATTCAGTAAGAATTTTGAGTTTGTCTAATTCCTCTTCATCTAGATTATTGTTTACTAGTAAACAAGTTGCCTTGTTTCCATCTCTTCCAATACGGCCTCTAAGTTGATGGAGTGAGGCCAAACCAAAATGCGATGGCTCATAAATAATCATTAAGTCAGCATTAGGGACATCAATGCCAACTTCAATGACGCTTGTTGAGATTAAAATAGGTGCGTTTCCTGATATGAAATCCTGAAGTGAGAACATCTTATCGTCATGATCGAGTTTGCCATGGAGAAGAGCAACTTTTCCTGGAAACTTTAATAAATATCTCGCAAATAATTTCTCTACTGAAATGCGTTCTTGCTCATTTTCGATAATTAAAGGCGCGACAATAAACACTCGCTTATTTTCTTTTAGCGATTTCTCCACCATTGGGAAGATTTCTTTTTGTTCATCGGAGACAATTTTAGTCTCAATTACGCGGTTTTTGTGGGGAAATTGCGTAATTGTGGATACGTCAAGATCTCCATATAAAGTTAAGGCTAATGTACGCGGAATTGGGGTTGCAGACATTAAAAGTAAATCCGCATGTTCACCTTTAGAAGCAAGCAATTTTCTTTGGTTCACGCCAAACTTATGTTGTTCATCAATAATGGCTAATCCAAGAGATAAATACGAAATATCTTTTGAAAATAAAACGTGTGTTCCAATCAAAATATCAATCTCACCATTAATCAATGCTTTTCTAATAGCGCTTCTTTCTCTAACTGAAGAAGACCCTACAAGTAAAGCTACTCTAACTCCAGCCGGAGCAAGTAACTTAGTAAAATTTTTATAATGTTGCCTTGCTAGTGCATCAGTAGGAGCCATAAACGCACCTTGATCACCGCGAAGATAATTGGCGTATAGAGCAATCATAGCCACTAAAGTTTTACCTGTTCCAACGTCACCTTGAAGAAGACGATACATTAAGTTTGGAGCGTTTAAATCTTTAAGGATTTCTTTGATCGAATTTAATTGATCATCTGTAAGAGTAAAATCTAATGATTTTATATAATCAAATACCTTCGATTCATCTATATGACATCTTTCGTGTTCTACAAGTTCTTTATTAAGATTACGAATCATTTGAGTTTTTAAAGTAAATAAAAGACATTCTTCATATTTAAGAACTCTTAGTCCTTGGTAGACATCTTTCGCATCTTTTGGCTGATGAACGAGCTTTAAGGCATCGTATTTATCTAAGAGTCGATACTTCTTTTGAAAGTAGGCTGGAATGTGGTTATAAACATTTTCTTTTTGGATTTCTTTAAAGGCTTTGTCCACTAAACGAACGTATTCGTAATTATCAATATCATGAACTAAAGAATAGATTGGCTTAATATAGACTCCGTCAGTCACTTCTCCTTTGGAGATGTTGATTAAATTAATCTTATTTTTCTTTGCATCATAACTTCCAATCAAAGTATAGATATCTTCGTTATTTAAAATCTTAGATAGATAAGGTCTATTCCAAGCTTCAACATGAAAGATGTTTTTATTTTTAGTAACAAATGTAAATTTAGAAACACTTAATCTAGAGAAGCGATTTGAAATAATCGCTCCTGAAACATGACCAACGAACACTACTCGCTCTTTATTAATGAGGTTTCTTTCATGAGTAGGAGTCAAATCATCATATCTTCTTGGAAGATGATAAATAACATCATAATAGGAATAAATAGACATATTCCTTAATGCTTGATTTATTCTTTGTGACTTTGATGGTTGAAACATAATTAAATAAAAAAAGGCCAAAGGCCTTTAAAGTGCTTATTCAACACCGATTAAGAATGAATAAACTGGTTGATCTCCATGACGGATATCAAATTCAACATTCTCGTATTTCTTTTTAAGTTTTTCAGTTAAGGCTTTTTCTTGTTTTTCATCAACGCCTTCACCAATGAGAATTGTGACTAAGAATGTTTCATCGTTAATCATTTCGGCAAGAAGTTTATATAATGCGTTAAGCATGTTCTTTTCGCAAACAACAATCTTCTTATCCTTAATACCCATATAGTAATCTTTGGTAACTTCCACGCCATCGATAACGGTATCTTTAATAGCATATGTAATAGAACCTGATTGAATACGTTTAATTTCTTCTTTCATGTTCTTATAGTTTTCATCAGCAGATAAATCTGGAGAGAAGGCAGATGCCGCAACAATTCCTTGAGGAATAGTTCTTGTAACAACAACGTGGACTTTAACTTCATCAGCAAGGACATCACTAGCTTGTAAAGCAGCCATGACGATATTGGAGTTATTTGGGAAGACGAATACATCTTTTGCATCAGTCTTTCTAATTGCACCAACAATATCTTCAATGGATGGGTTCATAGTTTGACCACCACTAACGATTTCATCAACGCCAAGTTCTCTAAAGATTTCATCAACGCCTTTACCAGCGCTAATAGCAACTAAACCAAAGTCTTTGCTTGGCTCATGTTTTTCTTCTACTTTTGGAGTTTCAACTTCTTTAACGAGAACTTGTTCAGAAAGATTAACAATCTTGATGCTAACAAATTCACCATAAGATTGAGCAAAGGTTAAAATTGCACCTGGAGTTTGAGAAATAATGCAAACTTTAATGATGTCGCCTTCTTTAGCCACCATTACATCGCTTCCACGTGATTCAAGAACAGTTTTGAATCTAGATTCAATATAAGGCTTTTTAGTGTCGCTTGGACCTAAAGCAAGACCAAATTCAACACGGTAACCAAGTTCATCAGATTCAGCTTGGCTAACGCTGATTTCCTTTGGAGCTGAAACAGATGTAGCTTCTTTCTTTTCGACGAATTTTCCATGAATAGAAAGAGTCATACCTTCGATGATTCTAACTAAGCCAGCACCACCAGAGTCAACAACGCCAACTTCCTTTAAAACAGGAAGTAATTCTGGAGTACGTTTTAAGGAGGCACGAGCTTCTTTTAAGAAGAAATCAAGTGTATCTTCTAAAGTTGATAATTTATCAGCTTGATCAGACAAAGCTTCGCTTGCTTCTCTAATAACAGTTAAAATTGTGCCTTCGACAGGACGCATGACAGCTTTATAGGCGACAGTCGCACCATTAGCCATCGCATCGATGAAGTCTTGAACTTTAACGACATTTTTATCTTTTAAGGATGATGAAAAACCGCGGAAAATTTGGGAAGTAATAACACCAGAGTTACCTCTAGCACCCATTAAAAGACCACGGGAGAAAGCATTTACGATTGTATATGCATCATCATCGTTTCTATTTTGAATTTCTTTAGCACCACTAGCGAGCGTCAAATTCATATTCATACCTGTATCGCCATCTGGAACAGGGAAAACGTTTAACGCATCAATTTCTGGATAGTGGTTATATAGGTTATTTGAAGCAGATAAGAGCATCTCCTTCAATTCGCGACCGTTTATTGATCTAGCCATATTAAGACACCCTCTTTAACGATTGAGCAAACACATTGACAGCTTTAATTTTCACTTCAAATTGTTTCTCAACAACGAATTTAACTCTTTTTTGAACTTCACGAAGCACTTCTGTGATTTTCACATCAGTAGCTATAACAAGATATAAATCAATTGAAAAAGATTTAAGATCATTAGTGACAAATACGCCTTTGGCGTAATCATCCTTTTTAAGAAGATCATAAATTTTTTCATGAACCGCTGTTTTTGCAGCAAGACCAACAACACCATAGCATTCCATGGTGGCACTTGCGACAACACTTGCAATCGCTTTATTTGAAATTGAGATACCGCCTAATGCGGTTTTTTTACTAAGAGCCATATTTAAATATAAAGATAATCAAAATTATCTTGCTATGTAATATATCATAAGATTTCTAATAAATCAAAAAGTGGCGAAGTTTTACTTCGAAAGTAAAGCCAAAATCTTCTCTTTCAAATCACCAATTACAATGAGTAAATGATTGCCAAGAGGAGAAGATAAAAGTGAAGAAATTTCTTCATCAAATTCGACTTTTACTTGAGTTCTACAAAGATTGTTTTTGTGGAGATTTGCGGATATTTTGCCTGAATAGCACTCAAATTCATCTAAGCTTGAGCCAACTTTGAAAATAGTAACTTTGCCAAGGTTAAGACGGCCAACAATGCCAATTCCTAAGCCTGATTCAAAGTGAGTGTCAAATTTATAATCAAGGCACATATCAAGTGGTAACGTGCAATGTGCAAAATAGCCATATCTATCCTTAACGTTCACATAAGAAGGATTAACTTGGAATGAGGATTTATGGAATGCTTCACGTACCACTGCCATAGTTAACATAGCAGGAATATCGCCTTCGCAAGCAGCAATATATCCATCTTTATTTAGCATCGCAAGAGCTAAACAAGATGTATTGTGATACGTGCCAAGAAGATCAAAACAACGAACAGTAATTCCATCTAAATCGTGTTTAACAATAATACTTCTAAGTGCACTATAAATCTTAAGCGCACCATCAAGAACCTCACGACTTACTTTTTCATTTAAAAGATGTTCAAAAGTAACATCTGAAACGATGTCTTTCGCGTTATCAATTTCATTTTTGAATTCTTCAAATTCAATATCGACGAGTTCTAACCCGAATTTTTCTTTAGCTTTCTTATAATCTACATCACTTGAAATGAGCCAATTTGATGGCTTTCCAATAACGCCATAACGCTTATTTTCTAATAATTTAAAGTCTTTATTTAGACTATATTGAGACAATCTTTTATTCTCATTAAGGGAAGTAAGTTCATCATGAATCTCTTCAGGAGTGCCGTGAATTAAAACAAATTTTTTGTTGTTTTTAGACAAAAATGAAGCGATTTCTAAAGAGGCTGGAAGTGAATTATTCGCATTTGTAGCAAGTAAATAATAAGGCTCTTTATAATCCTTATATATTTCGCGGAATTCTTCTTCAGTTCCGCCTGTTTCAATAAAGAAAACATTCATGCCGTCTTTAGCAAAAACAATATCATTATTGATATTGAGTTTAGCTAAAAACTCATTTTTTTCCTTATCATAGAATCTTTGATCTGTAGAGATTTTACTACGTAAATAAATAAAATTAATTTTCATGATTTTATTATAACAAAATGGCCTTAAAAAGAAAAAGCCCGGCAGCTCGCTATTCTCCCTGATAAATCAGATACCTTCGCCACTACGGTGCTTAACTTCTGTGTTCGGGATGGGAACA
>CADBNT010000092.1 GCA_902796125.1 uncultured Erysipelotrichaceae bacterium
AAAGCCAGAAAGTCACGTATTAAAGAATGGGATTATTACTATATCGGCAATAAAGACTATGGTCTTGCTTTAACTATAGCGGATAACTCTTATATGGGTTTAATTTCAGTCTCATTTTTAGATTTTAAAAACAAGATTGATATCACTAAAAGTGTGATGAAGTTTTTCACGAAAGGCAAACTTGGCTTACCAAGTTCTTCTAAAAGCGGTGATGTTTCTTTTAAAAACAAAAAGATTGATATCTCCTTTGTTCATGAAAATGGTAAAAGACACATCAAACTTCAATATAAGAATTTTGCTGATAAAAAAGACTTAAGAGCAGACATTATTCTAGAAGAGACTTGCGAAGGATCAATGGTCATTGCCACTCCATTTAAAAAAGACAAACATTTCTACTATAACCAAAAGATTAACTTGCTTCGTTCAAACGGCTATATGAAGTTTGGCGATAATTTGATCGGTATGAGTGAAGACACCTATGGTGTCCTTGACTGGGGTAGAGGTGTTTGGACTTACTCGAATACCTGGTATTGGTCTTCGCTTAATTCATCTTATAAAGGTCATCGTATTGGCTTTAATCTTGGCTATGGATTTGGCGATACCTCAAAGGCATCTGAAAACATGTTTTTCTATGATGACAAAGTATTTAAGATGAGCGATGTCCACTTTGATATTCCTATTTCTAAATATGGGAATGATGATTTTATGAAAGAATGGAAATTCCGTAGTGCGACTGGAGATATCAATATGACATTTACTCCGATCCTTAACCGTCATGCGAATATGAATTTACTCGTTTTAAAATCGTTACAAAATCAAGTCTTTGGTTTATTCAGTGGCTACTTTGTAATTGAAGGAAAAGAAATATACTTTGAAAACTTGCCAGGTTTTGCCGAGAAAGTAACAAATAGGTGGTAACAATATGGAACAAAAGTATCTAGATTTATTGAAATCTAAGGTTGGTGAAGATGTTGTTGTTGAACACGCCTTACTAGGCGGAATGATGAACGAAGCTTATGTCGTTTCATCTAAAAAAGGAAGATTCGTCTATTACATTTCTACTGCGCAAGCAAATGAAATGGTGGACCGTAATCTTGAAAAAGAAACACAGAATATTGCTTTTAGCTTAGGTATTACAAGCGAGAATATTTATTTCGATTTAAAAAATGGTATCAAAATCAACCGTTATATCGAAGGTGATTCTATTAATCACATGGATGATTTTGATTATAAGAAAATCGCCAAATTATTTGCGACATTACATAGCTCAAAAAAGAAAGCCAGTGTCTATTATGATCCACTTGGAAGACTGGTGAATTATAAAAAAGAAGCTGAAAGCTTCGTCAAAAGATTCGATGAAGATTTCTATGACTTATATAAGCTTATTGAAGACAATAAAGATTTTTTACTATCTCAGCCTCGTGTTTTAGCCCATAACGATGGTCAAAGAAGTAATATCATTCGTGATTTAGATGGAAACTATTTCCTCATCGATTATGAATTTGCCGCGAATAACGACCCACTTTACGATATTGCAACATTTGGTAATCAAGATGTTTATGAAGGTAAAAAACTCCTCGAAGAATACGTTAAACTTGATCCATGTAAAGATGCTTTGAAACGTTATGCATTATGGAGAATTGATATTTCGTTACAGTGGTATTTAGTCGCGAACATTAAGCATTACCGTGGAGAAGGCAAAATCCACGGCATCAATTTCCTCGATGTTGCCGCGCATTTCCTCGCTAACGCAAGAAGTGCATATAGCTTGTTAAAAGAAAATAAATAACCTATTAACAATTTATAAAATTGTTCTATAATATTGAACGAAGGGAAGGAAAACTATGGACGGATATATTAAATGGATGGATGGCCATTCTAGATTAGTCAAGATTATCCTTTGCATTTGGATTCTCGATATCACCTGGGCGGTTTACCGTATCTTAGGTGCTGTTAAGAACAAAAACTGGTTACATCTTGTCTTAGCAATTCTTTGGATTGTTCTTGCTGGAACAGTCGGATGGGTTCTTGATCTAGTGTGGATTATTCTCTTCAACCGTATTTTCTGGTTTAAAGAATAAAAGGATTAACCTTATGAAAGGGCCTGACGACAGGCTCTTTTTATTTACAAATTATACTTGCAAACAAAAAAGATATTATTTAATATATTAACCACATCGCGGAGTAGAGCAGCCCGGTAGCTCGTCAGGCCCATAACCTGGAGGTCGCAGCGTTCAAATCCTGCCTCCGCAACCAATCGTTAACTACAGTCTTGATACAATGTCATGACTGTTTTTTTACTTAATAATGGATAT
>CADBNT010000093.1 GCA_902796125.1 uncultured Erysipelotrichaceae bacterium
AACTAACACTATATAGAGTAAAACTCTATAAATATCAAACGGCATACAAACTCTAAATAGGACAATAAAGCTTGCAGCGGAGAACGTTAAAACAGAATAAACAACAAATGCATCATGATCTAAAACACCATTTATATAAAGTACATAGAAAACAATTACGATAATGCATTGAGTTAAACCGGCAGGAATTGATCTAGTCGCAATATTGGCAAGGAATGTCGATTTAGATAAACGCTCGTTGTTTGGCTGGAACGACAAGAAGAACGCTGCGGCTCCAATAGTGAAGAATTCCCAAACATATACGTTGTTTGTGACAAATGGGAAAATGATGCTCGAGTTGATCCAACCACCAATAAGGAAGAATATAGATAAGATAATAGCGAATGCTGTTTTTACTAAGAATAATGAACAAGTTCTTTGGAGGTTGTTAATTACCCTTCTTCCTTGAGAAACAACATCAGGAAGAGAAGAGAAATTGGAATCGAGCGAAACGATGTGCGAAACGTTTTGCGCAGCGCTACTACCAGAAGCCATTGCGATAGAACAATCAGCTGCTTTTAAAGCGAGAATATCATTAACGCCATCGCCAGTCATTGCAACCTTGTGACCTTTCTTTTGCAATGCGTGCACTAAGGCTTCTTTTTGTTCAGGCGAAACACGGCCAAAAACTGTGTAATTGTCAGCTATTTTGTCAATTTCTTCCAAACTAATTCCGTCGAGAGAAATATATTTTTCAGCGTTTTCAACGCCTACTCTTCTAGCAATTTCAGAGACACTAATTGGGTTATCTCCAGAGATGATTTTGATTTGAACTCCATTATTTTTAAACCAAAGAATATTGCTAATTGCATCTTCACGGATATGATCTTCAAGCACAACAATTGCAGCAGGCTCTAAAGCAGGTAAATCATCTTCAATTGAGATGGCACGCTTAGCCATTGCCAGGAGCATGACACGTAACCCTTGTTTTTCATAAGCTTCGCAAAGTTTATCGAGATCTTTATCTTTATGAGGAAGGAATTCTCTTGCACCTAAAACATAAGATCTTCCGTCTTCAAGCATTACTGCAGAAAATTTTCTCTTCGAATTAAATGCGACCGAACTATGGAAATGAAGTATTGGAGTTGCTTTGTAAGCATCTAATAACGCGTTTGCAGTTGGATTAGAATCGCCTGTAGCGGTTACTAAAGTATGCAATATTTTTTCAACTTCTCTTTTCTCATTTTTCCCTAAAAGGGAAATTTCTTTAACTCTCATAGAACCATCAGTAATAGTTCCGGTCTTATCAAAGCAAAGAACATCTACTCTAGCGAGCATCTCGATACAATACATTTCTTGTACGAGCATTCTCTTTGTTGCAAGTTGAATAACACCAACGGCTAAAGTGAGTGATGTTAAAAGATACATTCCTGCTGGAATCATAGTAACAAGCGAACCAGCAACTTTTGTGATTGTTTCTCTGAACTCAGAATAGTTATCAAATTTGCCTTGAAGGATGTACGTAACAACCATCGCAATAGAGATGGTAATAACGAAGAATGAAATAATCTTAAATGTAACGTTTAGTGTGCGTAAAATTTCAGATTTTCTATTTTTAATTTGTTTAGCTTTGATTGTTAACTTTTCAGCATAGTTAGCTTTACCAAGTTGATCTACTCTAGTTTTAGCGTTACCAGAAGTAACATAAGAACCTGAATAAATAATGTCTCCAGGATGCTTTACGATGTTTACTGATTCGCCAGTTAGCATCGATTCATTCACTTCAATTGTTCCTTCCATAACAGTGCTATCAACGATTATTTGATCACCTGCTTTTAATAAAACAATATCCGATAAAACTAGCTCATTTCCTGCAATATCGGCTTCTTTTCCATTTCTAAGAACTTTTACAACAGGATATGAAACAACTCTTAATTTATTTGATAAATGTCTAGCTCTTAAGTCTTGAATAACACCAATAGTGATGTTTGCTCCAATAACAACCATGAACAAATAATAAGTAAACGGAAGTTGAGCAACTAACATAACCACAAAGAGGGTAAGCAAGAGCAAGTTAAAGAAATTTAAAACATTGTCGCGAAGAATTCTCCAAATAGACTTGGTAACGTGCTTTGGCATTTTGTTTACTAAGCCGTTTTCAATTCTGTCTTGAACGTCTTTATCAACTAAGCCAACACTTAAATCACAATCAATGTGTTTTGACTGGTTTAACTTCTTTTCAATCTTTAATTCTTTCTCTTTCGTAGACATATGAAATACTTAATTAAGTATATAATAAATATATACACTGTAAAAGATAATAATAAAAAAGAAGGATAAATCCTTCATTCTTATTTATCTATTTTACTTGCGCTTTCCTTTGAAGAATTGGCTCATTAATTCACCACATTCTTCTTTAAGAACTCCACCAGTGATTTCAGGATGATGGTTTAAGTTTGGCATCTCATAGAGATTAAATGATCCGCCAAGGCTTCCACCTTTAGGATCGCTTGCTCCATAAACTACTCTTTTCATTCTTGCCCAGAGAATAGTCCCAGCGCACATTGAACATGGTTCAACGGTAACATATATCGTCGCGTCTTCAAGTCTCCAAGAATTTGCCTTCTTACAAGCTTTACGAATTGCAACTATTTCAGCGTGCATAGTTGGATCGTTTTTAGATTCACGAAGATTGTGTCCTCTAGCAATAATCTTATCGTTTTTAACGATAACAGCACCGACAGGAACTTCATCCTTGCTATATGCCTTCTTTGCTTCAAGAAGGGCAGCTTTCATGTATTTCTCGTCGATATTCATAAATATAAACCATCGCACATATTTTAGTTTGCTTAAGGCTGCTATATTCCTATCCTGACCTGGTTCGCAGTAAAATATCGCGATGGCAAAATCATTATAATGAAATAATGATGAAAAGCAAATTAAAAGCTGAGTTTTCACTCAGCCTTATTTTATTTTTTGATTGGTTTAATGTATTCAAGACCACCCATATAAGGTCTTAGGACTTCTGGAATCTTAACCGATCCATCTGCTTGTTGGAATTGTTCCACAATGGCTGGGAAGATTCTTGAAGTAGCAAGTCCTGAACCATTAAGTGTGTGAGCAAATTTGACTTTGCCAGTTGCTTTTTCACGGTATCTAATTTTGCCTCTTCTAGCTTGATAATCGTGAGCAGTTGATACGCTTGATACTTCTTTATAAATGCCAACGCTTGGAAGATAAACTTCAATATCGTATGTTCTCGCCATTGAAGCAGAAATATCTTCTGCAGCAAGTTTCGAAACACGGAATGTAAGTCCAAGTTTTTCCATTAAGCGAATTGCTTTTGTGACAAGCTCTTCAAATGCTGGTTGATCGCCTTCTTCGGTAGTATATTGGAACATTTCAACTTTGTTGAATTGATATCCTCTAATCATGCCTCTTTCTTCGGTTCTATATGCGCCCGCTTCTTTGCGATAGCAAGGTGTATAAGCGAAATATTTAAGAGGTAAATCATCTTCATTAAGAATTTCATCACGGTGTAAGTTTACAAGTGCTGTTTCAGCAGTTGGAAGAATGAACTTACGTGGTTCAACTTTTTCTAATGAGAATACATCATCAATGAATTTTGGGAATTGTCCAGCGACAAAGCCTGATTCATAGTTGAGGATGTGAGGAGGAAGAATGAACTTATAGCCATCCTTAAGGTGTTCAGAGATAAAGAAATTTAATAAAGCCCATTCAAGTTGAGCACCTAAACCGGTATAAACCCAGGTTCCATGTCCACTCATCTTGGCACCGCGAGCGTAGTCAATAAGTCCAAGCGATTCGCAAAGTTCAACATGAGCTTGTGGCTTGAAATCGAACTTAATTGGTTTTCCATATTCGTGAATGACTTTATTGTTTTCTTTTCCGCCTGGAAGAAGATCGTCGTCTGGAAGGTTTGGAAGTGGAAGTAAAAAGTTCTTAATATCTTCTTCAACCTTTGCTAATTCTTCTTCATCTTTTGCTGATTTTGCAGCGATTTCTTTAACTTTTGCAAAGATTTCTTGAACATTTCCGCCTTCTTTTTTAACTTGTGGAACTGATGCAGAGAGCCTATTTCTTTCAGCTTTTGCAGCTTCGACACTAAGGATTAAAGCATGACGTTTTTCATTAAGTTCAAGGAAAGGTTTAAAGTCAACAATACAACCTTTCTTTGCAAGTTTTTCAGCAATGAGTTTTGGATTTTCAATAATCAATTTTTGATCAATCATTTTCGTCTTCTCCTTTCAAAAGAGAATCATAATTTTTCTTTAATGCTATACCTAATTTTCTAAGTGAGTTATCTTGAGCAACTTTATAAGCAAGTTCAGTCTTAGTTTCTAACTCCCCATTCATTATTTTGGTGATGATGCTTGCAACTTCAGGTGTGCTATCACCAACATAAGCATTGAGTTCTCTAAGAAGCTCTTTGTTATTGTATAAAGGCGATAAGGCAACAATTTGAGTTTTAGATGCAGCAGCATCAAATAATGTAATCGGATTGTGTCTTCTATTATCAAATGATAAGAACACACTGGCGTTTTTCATCATCGAACAATATATTTCATCATTTACAAATAAATGGAACGATATATTGCGCGGTGCATTTTTAATTTTAGGAGGTTTTCTTCTCGACTTAGATCTTCCGAAATAATAGAAGTTATAGTTAGGACAGAATCTAGCGATTTCTAAGAAAGCTTTAAACTTATCTTTATCTTCATAACTTCCTACGGAAACCACGAATTTAGTGTCTTTACTAAGTTGATAATAGTTGTAGAAGATATCGCTTTGGAGCTGGCTTGTCATTTCAAAACGAGCAACGTTAACTCCAAGAGGAACTACTTCAATTCTTGTATGAACACCATTTTTAATAAGTAAGTCTTTAATAACTTCATCGGAAGTAAGCACTAAATCTACTTTATTTAATGTGCGTAACGCACGCGAGGTAATAACGTGAGTGTCTCCTTTTAACTCAAATAATCTTGTTGAATTATCTGTCTCAGCTAAACCAGCACTGAAAACAGTTGGAATCCCTTCTTCTTTCGCATCGTTGATTTTAAGTTCATCATCCGGTGAAACAAAGTGAATGATGTCGTAGTTATCAATGAGATTTCTCGAATAAGGAACATCAACAAGTTCGAGGGCGCCTTTAATAGATTTTCTAAGGCGCATTCCCTCGAAATTATCGTATTTATCTTTTGGTTGAAAAAAGACACAAATCTTCATTATTATTCAGTTTTTGCAGAGTTTTCGCCCTCTTCAACTGCCTCGATTTCAGCTTCTCCTTCTTCTGCGTCTTCATGTGGAACAACAGTGATAGAAGAAACTTTTTGCTTGTCATCATCAAGACGAATTACCTTAACGCCTTGAGTGTTTCTACCTGAAACTTTCACTTGGTCAAGAGGAATTCTAATGACGGTTCCGTTTGATGTAACCATCATGAGATCTTCATCACCATTAACAGCTCTTAAGCAGACAAGTTTACCGTTTTTGGTTGTGGTGTTAAGTGTAAGAACGCCTTTTGCGCCACGTTTGGTTTGACGGTAATCTTCAAATGGTGACATCTTTCCATAACCTTTTTGGGTGATGGCAAGGATAAATTTACCTTCAAGTGATGTTGAAAGGCTGATAACTGGAGCGTCGCCACAGTCGATACCTTTAACACCAGAAGCAGCTCTACCAAGTGGACGGCATTGTTCTTCGTGGAAACGGCAGAGTTTGCCTTTGTTAGTAGCAAGGACAATTTCAGTATTTCCGTCGGTGTGTTTAACATCAAGTAAAGAATCGCCTTCTCTTAATGAGATAGCAATCTTACCATTCTTACGAATGGATTCGAATTCTTTGATGTTGGTACGTTTGACAATACCACCTTTTGTAGCGAAGAAGAGGTAATCGCCATCTTTATATTCGTCAATTGGAATAATGGATGCAATTTTTTCGCCCTTTTCGAGGTTAAGAAGGTTTTGAATTGGTAAACCCTTAGAAATTCTACTACCCTCTGGAATCATGTAGCCTCTTAAGCGGTAAACACGTCCAAGGTTAGAGAAGAATAAGATATCAACGTGAGTTCTGGTATGAACCATGATTGCAACATCATCGTTTTCATTAGTGGCCATACCTCTAACACCACGTCCACCTCTATTTTGAGTACGGAATGTGTCGGCTTCCATTCTCTTAACATAGTTATTTGATGTAAGAGTAATAACGATTTCTTTTTCTGGAATCAAAGATTCATCATCGATTGTAGCAGCTTCATCAGAAATGTCTGTTCTACGTTCATCAGAGTATTTTTCTTTGATTTCAAGAAGTTCTTGAACAACAACTTCTGTAACGTTCTCTCTAGAAGAGAGGATGTGGTTATATTTAGCAATATTAGCTTCAAGTTCTTTCTTTTCATCTTCTAACTTGCCTTCTTCAAGGCCGGTGAGACGACGTAAGGTCATTGCTAAAATAGCAGCAGTTTGTTCATCGGAGAAACCGAATTTTTCCTTTAAAGCGTTGCTGGCGTCTTCTGGAGTTGCAGCAGCTTTGATTGTATTGACGATTTCATCGATATTTTCAATTGCTTTAAGTAAGCCATTAACAATGTGGTCTCTAGCTTCGTCTTGAGCGAGTAAGAACTTTGTTCTTCTTTCGACAACATCAATTTGGAAATCAAGATATTTACGTAAT
>CADBNT010000094.1 GCA_902796125.1 uncultured Erysipelotrichaceae bacterium
CGATTTATTTCTTTATCTAATGATTGAAAACTCCTCTTGGCAATATGATGATGAGCAGATTTTTACATTGAAGGGAGTTATTGAGACAAATTCACCAGTTATCTTTCATACGAACTCTTTATGGAATGAGGACGTATTTGAAAATATGATGAGACTTCCTAGCAGTGACACCACACATACATCTTTTCCGTGGGAGATGGTAAAGCTTTACTATGTAAAAACAAAGGAAGATCCAAATAAATTTCTAGATACTGCATTATATGATGAAGACTTATATGACTTTGTTTTTGAACGGACAAGCTACGATTATAATCCGTTGCTTTGTAACGTGAATAGCGTCTGCGATGAGAGGCGAGTCTACGCTTACTATGTTGATAAGAACTCAATTAATCTTTCACACTTGAATCACTTAATCGAATTATATCCATCAATCAAAGATTACATTTTAATAAGCGATTATGGTTATTCTTCATATGCATCAGCATTAATGAATGGGTTTTCCAAAAACTTCTTTGTGTCACTTAGTGAATATAGTCTTGATCAAGCAATTGATAGCGATTCACAAATTACAGAATCAAACATTGAAGTTAATCTTCCTCCAGGAGTGGTGATGGGTAATTACCTAAATTCATTAACTGGAGGATTAAGGTTTTCTTCTCACCCAAAAGCTCTTTTAGCAGGAAGAATGCCAACTCATAATGGAGAGATAGCAATTTCAAAAGGACTTGGTGAAGCTTTGCTAAGTGAAAACTATGGATTAGGAAGTTATTTGTTCATTGGAGGAATTAAAGAAGAAAGATTAAATGAAAATAAAATAGAAAAAGAATACAAAACAACAAAAGTTGTTATTACAGGTATTATCGATGAAGAACAAAGTTATCTTTATCATAATAGCAATTGGTCTATTTCCTTCTTTAGAGATGAACTTGGAGTAAGTGCATTTTCGCTTATCCCTAGCTCGGTTTTAATTGAATTGGATCAAGATATAGATGCATCGAAATTAATAGAAAAGTTAAATAGAACCTATCATGATTACAAGTTCACTAGTCCAATCGAGGAAGTATCAAAGAGCATTTCTTCAACTTTAGAGTATGCGAATTTGATATTGATTGGTTTTTCAATTTTAGCTTCTTTAATATCAGTGCTCCTTTTAGGAACAACCATATTACTTAATGTCTTAGAGAGTAAAGATGAGATTAAATTAATGAGCTATATTGGTATAACTCAAAAAGACGTTCGTTCAACTTTTGTTGTTCAGTCATTAATCCAGGGAATTATATCCTTTGTGATAAGTGCAATTGAGATTGTGGTAGTAGACTTTGTTATTTCTTATGCTCTAAAAGACACTCTTGGAGGTAATCTCCAATTTAAACTAAATATCTATCCTTTAGGGGTCACTTTTCTTCTTGCAATCATCATGTCGGTACTCACAAGTTTGCTTGTAACAAGGTGGCTTATAAAGCCAGTTTTAAAGCCAAAACAAATCATAAGTAAAAAATTTTAGTATGCATAAACTAAAAAATAATATATTATTTAGCCAAAGGAAGAAAAAACATGAAAGGAAAAGTAATTCGTTTTAACAAGAATAAAGGTTTCGGATTCATTAAAGGTGATGACGAAAGAGACGTTTTCTTCCATTATTCGAGTTTGGTCATGGATGGCTTCAAAGATATCGAACCAGATACTGAGGTTGAGTTCGAGCTTGTCGAAACCGATCGTGGCCCACGTGCAGCTAACGTGAAAAAAATCAGCTAATCTAGTCGTTTTAATAGAAGCCTCGAGTATTATCGAGGCTTTTTCTTTACATTCTAAATTTACTTATATAATATATAACCACTTAAAAGGGTAATTCATATGTCATTAAAAGCAGGAATCGTCGGTCTTCCAAACGTAGGTAAATCAACACTCTTCAATGCAATAACAAATTCACACGTTGAAGCTGCCAACTATCCGTTTGCGACCATTAATCCAAATACAGGTGTTGTAAATGTTCCAGATGAAAGATTGGAATTTTTAACTGGTTTATTTAATCCAAAAAGAAAAATCCAAGCCACATTTGAATTTTATGATATCGCTGGTTTAGTTCGTGGAGCATCTAAAGGTGAAGGTCTTGGTAACCAATTCCTTTCCCATATTCGTGAATGTGACGCGATTGTTGAAGTGGTGCGTTGTTTTGATTCTAATGAAATTGTTCACGTTGATGAATCGGTTGATCCAAAGCGTGATATTGAAACTATCAATCTTGAACTTGCCATGGCTGATTTAGCGACAGTGGAAAAGCGTTTATCTTCAATTGAAACTAAAGCAAGAATCAATAAAGACAAAGAATCCATCTATGAAGTTTCAATTCTTAAACCAATTAAGGAAGTTCTTGAAAAAGGTGAACCTGCTAGATCGCTTTCTTTAAAGAAAGAAGATTATGAATTTGCCTTTAAGAATTATCATTTATTAACCCTAAAGCCGATTATCTATGTCGCGAATGTTTCTGACAGCGATTATATGGATTTAGAAAACTGCAAATATTTAAATGAAGTTAAAGAGATTGCTGCTAAAGAAAATTCACAAGTTATTCCTATCTCTTGTGAGATTGAATATGAACTCTCGTCTCTTCCTAAAGAAGAAAGAGCAGAATTCTTAGCAACTTTAGGAGCGTCTGAATCTGGCTTAGATAAAGTTATCAAAGCCGTTTATAAATTACTTAATCTTTCTACTTTCTTTACCGTTGGTGAAGATGAATGTAGAGCGTGGACATTTAAAAATGGCATGCTTGCACCTCAATGTGCTGGAATTATTCACTCCGACTTTGAAAAAGGTTTTATTAAAGCCGAAGTTTATTCTTATGAAGACATTCATACCTATGGTAGCGAACTAGCTCTTAAAGAAGCAGGAAAGATTCGAATGGAGGGAAAAACATATGAAATGAAAGATGGCGATGTCGTCTTCTTCCGTTTCAATGTCTAATAAATATGTATCGAATTGGTTTTAGTGAAGATATTCATCCATTAAAAGAAGGCCGCAAATTATTTCTTGGCGGCGTTTATTTTGATGGTGCAGTTGGTTTAGACGGACATAGCGATGCGGATGTAGTGTTACATGCTGTCGCTGAATCTATCTTAGGCGCTTTAGCTTTAGGAGATTTAGGAACTCATTTCCCTGATAATGATCCAAAGTATAAAGATATTGATAGTTCACTTTTAGTGAAAGAAGTTATGAAACTTGCTTCTAATAAAGGCTATGAAGTTAACAATATCGATATCCAAGTTGCTTCTGCAAGCGTTAGACTCGCTCCTCATATTCTTAAGATGAGAGAGAATGTTGCAAAGTTACTTAAAACCGATTTAGAAAACGTCTCAATTAAGGCCATGTCTTTTAATAAAGTTGGCCCAATTGGAGAGGCAAAAGCAATCAAAGCTTCATCGATTGTTTTAATGAAGAAAATTTAATTCTTGCTAAAGCAAAATATCATAAGTATAATAATGCGTTCATTTATGAGTATCGAAATTACATTAAAGGAAAAAATCATCAAAGCAGTAAAGCCTCTTGGCCTTACTCTTTCACTTAACGATGTCATCATTGAAAATAGCCGTGATCCAAAGCATGGTGACTACGCGAGTAACGTCGCGCTTAAGTTCGCGAATCGCGTTGGTCAATCCCCAAGAGATCTCGCTGATTTTATTATTAAAAATATTGATAAAGCTGAAATCGACCACATTGAAATAGCTGGCCCTGGCTTTATCAATTTCTTTATAAAGAAAGATGCTATTAATTCCGCTATTGAAAACATCATTAAAGAAGATGTTAACTATGGAAGAGCACCAAGGAAGAATCGTAAAGTAAACGTTGAATTTGTATCCGCAAATCCAACCGGAATTCTTCATGTTGGCACCGCTAGAGGTGCAGCTATCGGTGATTGCTTAGCGAGAATCCTTGATGCATCTGGTTACGATGTAACTAGAGAATATTACATTAACGATGCTGGTGCTCAAATTACTAACCTTGGTTTATCTATCCAAGCTCGTTATATGAATCTCTTCGGTATTGAAAAAGAAATCCCAGCGGATGGTTATGCTGGACCAGATATCTATCAAATCGCTGAACAAATCAAAAATGAGATTGGTGATAAAGCTCTTCGTATGGAAGATTCTTTAGAATTCTTCAAAGAAAGAGGCATGGAGATTGAACTATCTCGTATCGTTAAAGATCTTGAACTCTTTAGAGTTAAACATGATGTCTTTACTTCTGAAAAAGTAATTAGAAGTAATGATGCAGTGGAAAAAGAGCTTAAGTTCTTAAAAGGCTACACATACGTTGAAGAAGGTGCGACCTTACTTAAGACGAGTGACTTCCTTGATGACAAGGATAGAGTCATTGTTAAGAGTAATGGTGATTACACATACTTCCTTCCAGATATCGTTTATCACGTTAACAAGATGTCACGTGGATTTGATGAACTCATTGATGTCTTAGGCGCGGATCATCACGGTTATATTAACCGTATGAAATCTGCTCTTATGATGCATGGCTATAAACCAGAAGTCTTGGACATTGAACTAATTCAAATGGTTCGTTTCATTAAAGATGGTAAAGAATTCAAAGCTTCTAAAAGAAGCGGTGACGCTATTACGTTAAGAGAAGTCTGTGAAGAAGTAGGCGTTGATGCAATGAGATATTTCTTTGCAATGCGTGCTCAATCATCGCACATGGACTTTGATATGTCCCTTGCCAAGGAACAATCTTCTAATAATCCTGTGTACTATGCACAATACGCACACGCAAGACTTTCAAAAGTATTAACTACCGCAAGTGATATTAATATTGATGTTAAAGCTCCTTTATTAAAGGAAAAGACTGAAATGGAACTTCTTAAACACTTAATTGAGTTCCCAAAAGTTATTGAAAGCGCTGCAAATAAACGCGCTCCACATTTAATAGCAACGTACATTCAATCTTTAGCAGCCAATGTGCATGCTTTCTATACTGAATGTCGTGTTATAGATCGTGACCATTTGGATGTCACCAGTTCCCGTCTCGCTCTTGTAAAAGCGAGCAAGATTGTTTTAAGAAACGCTTTAAGCGTACTTGGAGTTTCTGCTCCAGATAATATGTAATCGAGGAAAATATTATGCCAGAACACAAATCACTTATTGACTGCGCATTCGATGTATTATCAGCATCGAAGAGTGCCCTTCCTTTTAAGGAATTATTTGATAAGGTTGCTAAATTAGCAAATCTTCCTGCTGATTCGCTTCGCCAAAATATGTCAAAACTCTATACCGAGTTAACAATCGATTCCCGTTTTACCAGCCTTGAAGGTAATTCATGGGATTTAAGAAGTAGACACACTTTTGCTGAATATCATGTTTCTACAGATGATATCATTGTAGATGATGAGGATGATGAGGAAGAAGATTTTGATAGAGAAGAACAACGTCTCCAAGAAGAAGAACTTGGCGAGACATCAGAAGAAAGCTTAGAAGAAGAATCAGATGACTTCGATTTCGATTCAAAGAAAACATCTTCTGAAACAGACGAGGAATTCTAAGAGGTAATACATGTCAAATAGCCAAATGAAAGACATATATCGTTTAATTAAGAAAAACGACATTATCACTTTATATGGCCATATCAATCCTGACTGTGATTGCTATGCCTCTTCTTTAGCGTTACGTGAAATTATTAGAGATAACTTCAAAAATAAAAAAGTTTACGCTTTAGGATTTGGCACTGAAAAGCTTTATGACTTACTCACCAAATATGATGAAGTAAGCGATGATGTCATCAAACAATCGCTTGCGATTGAATGTGACTGCAGTGAGATTGATAGAGTCTCTGAACAAAGAATTCGTTTGGCTAAACAAATAGCTAAAATTGATCATCACATTGAATCTAAACCATTCATTGGTGTGAAGTGGGTCGACACAAATGCGATTGCCTGCGCCCAAATGATAGCGGAATTTGCTTTCCACTATAAACTGAAAATATCTAAATTAGCTGCAAATTTACTCTACCTTGGTATTTGCACTGATTCTGGCAGATTTAGATACGCTCCAACAAATGCTAAAACACACCAAATTGTCGCCAAACTTTATGATCTTGGCATCAATCCAAAACCAATGTTTGATATTTTATATCAATCAGATGAAAACTTTGTGAAATATCAAGCATTGCTTGTTTCCAAATTTGAAAGAACTAAACATAACGTTATTTATTGTTTTGCGGATGTTAATGACTACACTCAATTCAATTTGACTTACGATCAAATCTCTAAAAACGTTAACGTTATTGGCAATATTCGTGGTTGTCCAATTTGGGTTTTATTTACTAGATCGCCTGAAGGACAAATCCGCGTTGAATTTAGATCAAATGGTCCATGTGTCCAATTAGTCGCTAAAAAATATGGCGGTGGTGGACATGAACATGCAGCAGGTGCAAGACTTGAAAATCAAAAGGATTTTGAACTTTGCAAAAAGATTGTTGCTGACCTTGATAAATTAGCAGAGGGAAAATTTGAATGAAATTTGAAAAAGAATTATCAGTAGCTCTTGAAGCTGTTCGTGCCGTTAGAGATGTTATCCTTGATATTTATAATTCAGGAAATCTTGGTGTTGAAATCAAAGATGATAATTCCCCTGTTACCAAAGCTGATAAAAAAGCGGATGAAATTATCCGTAACATATTACATAAAAACTTCCCTGATTATGGGATGCTAACTGAAGAATCTGCTGACGATTTATCTCGTTTAGAAAAGGATTTCGTGTGGATTGTTGATCCAATTGATGGCACGAAGGATTTTGTTGCACATAATGGCGAATTCACGGTAAATATCGGTTTATCTTATAAACATGTTGCTGTTTTAGGAGTTGTTTTAATTCCGGTTACAGGAGAGATTTATTGTGGAGTTTATGGTCTTGGTAGTTACCGCCTATATAACGGCAAGATTGAAAAACTTCACGTCAACGATAAGACTGAAGATTTAACTACTCTTGTCTCGCGTTTCCATTCTAACGCGCAAGAACAAACAACCATTTTAAAACACGCTGATAAAATCAAACATCAAGTTGTAAAAGGTGCAACCATTAAAGGATGCGTCATTGCTAAAGGCGATGCAGAGATGTCATATCGTTTCTCCTCTAATACCAAAGAATGGGATACATGCGCTATGCAAGTAATCGTTGAACAAGCTGGTGGACTACTTCTTAAATTTGATGGTAGACCAATTAGATATAATCGTAGAGATGTCTATAATCATGACGGATATGTCATTTGCAATAGAATAGAAAATTTTTTACTATAGTAATGTCGAGGTGAAATAAATGAAAAACACAAAATTTATTCCTTTATTAGTCCTTCCCTTCTTAGTAGCTTCTTGCTCTAGTGGTGGAAAACTAGAAATCCCTGTTGTTGATGTTGAAAATCTTCAAATCAATCTTCCAGAGAAACCAACCTTTAATGAAGGCGATATCAAAACCGATGGTACGTATGATTACATCGATTTATATGAATTAAGCGACTTCCATGGTGCGGTTAATTATGAACCAGGATCAAGCGAAGTTAAATTAGGTCTTGGCCGTTTATCCTCTTATTTCTTAGAAAGAAGAGAAGATAACCCAGGTGGTGTCGTTGTTCTTTCTGGTGGAGATATGTGGCAAGGTAGCGCAGATTCTAACTTAACTAGAGGCTACGTTGTTACTCAATCCATGAACTATATGGGTTTTGATTCCATGACTTTAGGTAACCACGAATTTGACTGGACTGATGAATGGATTAAAAAGAATGGTGAAATTGCTGATTTCCCACTTCTATGTGCGAACTTGACTGATACAAGAACTGGTAAACTTGCCGATTTTGTTGAACCTTCAACTATTGTTGAAAGAGGAGATTATAAGATTGGTATTATTGGCACTATTGGACCAGTTGAATATTCGATTATTAAATCTGCTATCGCTAATTATAAATTTGAAAGCGAAATTAACGTTGTTTCCGCTGAAGCTAATCGTCTTCGTGAAGAAGAAGGCTGCGATATCGTTGTTTGGTCAAGTCATAATAGCGTTGGTGCAATGCCAACCGTTAGCGGTGTTGATGCTGCTTTTGGTGGACACGAACACGCTGCTAAATTCGAAGTTAGAACAGGTGTCGTTTATAGTGCTACTCAAGACTATGGCGTCGATATTGCTCACGTTCAACTTAAGATCAATAAGGAAAGCGGAGCAGTTGAGACAAACATTGATGAATCAGGCTTAGAGAATGCTTTAGATTTCGGTGAAGGTTTAGTAGAAGAAGAAAAAGTCAGCTCAATTCGTTCTCAATATGCTGCTGCTACTGATGAAATTAAACATATTAAGATTGGTTCTACTAACGCTAAACTTGGTTTAGATGCTGAACTTGCAAACCTTTGCGTTAGAGCAATGCACGAAGAAGCAGTTGCTTTTAGCAATGAACAAAATCTTGGCTATGACATTAAAGCCGCTTTCCATAATAAGAAAGGTGGAGTCCGTAGTGACATTC
>CADBNT010000095.1 GCA_902796125.1 uncultured Erysipelotrichaceae bacterium
GCAACGTAACAAAACATCAAAAAACAAAGTTTTTATTCACTACTTGGAGAAAATGAATATAATTATATTTACGTGTAAGACCACTTGTAGTCTTAAACAGGAAATAACCCTATGAACAACAATAAAAAGCGCTCCGAAAGAGCATCAAAATATTCTCCTATAATTTATGCCGCTATTGATTTTATCGTAGTTGCTCTAATAACTGTTATCGCCTTCTTTGCTGCAGGCGCAATGAATGAACCGACTCCTACATTGTGGATTGGAATGATTCTTTATACCTTCGTTGTTTCCTTCCTTACTGTTTTACTTTTATTAGCGTTTGGTGTTTATGGCGTCATTCCAAAGTCGTTTGGTGTATTTGACTATGTAAGAATGGTCGTTATTTCTTTGGCTGTTCAATTCATTGGCTTAATTCCTCTTGAATTTGTTCCTGATGATTTTCTTGTGATGGGAGATAATATTAGCACTCGTATATTTGCTTCCTTATTGCTTGCGCTTCTTCTTCCTTTGTCTAGATTTGTTCTTATTGGCGTTAACATCCTTGCGAACATTATCTTTAGAAAAGATAAAGTAAGAACTCTCGTTATTGGTGCAGGCGGAAGTGCAAAAGTTTACTATAACGAAACCATCAACAATAAAAGCGTTCATAACAAAATTATCGTTATCGTTGATGATGATCCAAATAAGATTGGCGGAAACTTCTCAGGTATTCCTGTTAAAGGTCCTATCTCTGATGTAGCAAAAATCATTGATTTCTATGAAATAGAAGAAGTTGTCATTGCTATTTCTGATTTAACCCAAGAAAGACTTAGAGAAATCTTAGACTATCTTGAACCATGTATGGTTAGAGTCAGACGTATGCCTTTATTAGCTGAAATGAATGGTCCAAATGACACAAAAGTCATTGATGTTGACGTCACCGAACTTTTAAATCGTAAACAAGTAAAACTTGATAACTCTGGAATTCACGATATGCTTAACGGCCAAGTTGTCATGGTTACAGGTGCTGGTGGTTCCATTGGTTCTGAACTTGTTAGACAAATCTTCGCGGTTCGTCCAAAACAACTCATCCTTTTTGATATTTATGAAAACTCTACTTATGACATTCAACAAGATTTGATGCGTAAGATGAGAAATGAAAATATTAACGATGTTGAACTCATCACTTTGATTGGCTCTACATATAACGAAAAACGTGTGGAACAAATCTTAAAGAAATATAGACCAAATTATATTTATCATGCAGCAGCATATAAACACGTTCCATTAATGGAAGATTCTCCAATGGAAGCTATTAGAACCAATGTTATTGGTACTTATAACGTCGCTCGTCTTGCTGATAAATATGGCGTTAAGAAGATGCTTCTTGTTTCGACTGATAAAGCAGTTCGTCCAACAAACGTCATGGGTGCGACAAAGCGTTTCGCCGAAACAGTTATTCAATATTTCGCCTCTACTTCAAAGAAGACCCAATATTGTGCAGTTAGATTCGGTAACGTCCTTGGATCAAATGGTTCAGTTATTCCTTTATTCCAAAAACAAATCGCCGAAGGCGGACCAGTCACAGTTACGGATAAAAACATTACTCGTTTCTTCATGACAATTCCTGAAGCAGTCGGACTTATTCTTCAATCAAGTTTGTTCGCAAAAGGCGGAGAAATCTTCATCCTTGATATGGGTAAACCAGTGAAGATTGTTAACCTCGCTGAAAAGATGATTCGTCAAGCTGGATATATTCCATATTACGATATTGAAATTAAGTTTACTGGTCTTAGACCAGGTGAAAAGATTTATGAAGAACTTCTTCTTGATGTTACTGAACATACAAAAACATCTAATAAAAAGATCTTCATCGAAGCTAAACAAACAGTGTATCCAATTGAAAAAGAAGTCGTTGAAATTCAAAAGGTCTTCGATATGGAAGATAACGAGCAAATTAAAGATGAACTAAAATCAATCATCCGTTCATATACTTCTCCAGAAGAATTCAACGCTGAAAATAAACAATAGGCTTAATTTATTAGAAAGATAGTCAAGGCAATTGCTTTGACTATTTTTTATTCGCGTCTATAATAAAAAGCACTTAGGAGTTCATAAATGAGCGATAAAGTAAGTCTAAATATGGCAAGAGGAAAACCTTGCCCAAAACAACTTGATTTAAA
>CADBNT010000096.1 GCA_902796125.1 uncultured Erysipelotrichaceae bacterium
AATATAATAATACTTTTCTGGAAGCCCATAATATTTTGTAGCCCACGGACAATCATAAGCAATCATAATGAATCCCACTGCTTTCTTTCCATAATAAATTCCAAAAGGATATACTTTTATTCCTTCTTCTGTTATTGCGAAATATGCATCGATTAAACTATCGGCGTTTGGTGCAACAAAAGACTTTTGATCTTTCTTAACTTTTAATTTTGTGATTTTATCACATTCATCCCAAAGGATTTTCTCTAAATGTATTTTCTTTTCCATGTTCTAATGATAACAAAAAAATAAAAGGACTGACACTTTGTATCAATCCTATTTGACTAAGTTGGTGACCTGTACGGGATTCGAACCCATGAATGTATGCGTGAAAGGCATATGAGTTAAGCCACTTCTCCAACAGGCCAGATGGCGCCTACCGAGGGACTCGAACCCACGACCGATCGGTTAACAGCCGATTGCTCTACCGACTGAGCTAGGTAGGCGACGCTATCAATAATAACACAAAGAATAATTTAAAAACAATTAGAAATTGTGTTTTATTTTAATTGGCTTTTAATTGCGTCTAACAAATCTTTAACAGTGACAAGCTTTGACATATCAACATCATCAAAATGAATGTCATATTCTTCTTCTAATTGAAGGAGCATTTCAACGATATCAAGGGAGTCAAGTCCTAATTCGCGGAGCTTATCATCATCAGCAAGAGAATCTTTCTTCGCTGCCGCGGCTAATTTACTTCTAATCTCTGCAATTTTATCCATAGTAACTATCTCCTTGGCTTTTTATTGTATCACATTAATGTGAAAGTGTCTCGCCTTTAAAGATTTGCTTTCTTAACCTTTAAAGAAGAGACATTGTCTCTTCAGTTGATTTAATATATTAGGACGTATGGTGGAGGTTTACCTGATAAAGTCGAAGAAGCACTTGATACGGTTGCACCTACAGCGCTTGTTGCTTTTTCTTCAACAGATTGGGAAACTTTTTGGAAGGCAACTGTCATCGCTGCAAACACAATGCCAAACACAGCAATAGTTAAAACAATTCCAAGTAATTGACCTTTAATCTCTGACATAATTTCTCCTTTCTTTAGGTGTAATAACCTATGACGACACTGCGGGTTACAGCAATTTCGAGATTGTCACTCGGAAGTAGAAACGGATCGTAGTCTTTTGCGATACGGTACCTAAAAGCCGCACCGAAAAGTGGCGAATTGTCTCCTACCGCAGTGATTGTCGCCCCTGCCTCTTCTTCCACTAGGTCAATCACCTCTTGAGTTATACCGCCTTTTCTAGAAATGATTTCACCAGCTGTTATAGAGACAGCGTCTAGGTTTGTATATATGACTTGAACCGCAAGCAAGTCACCTGCTAATACAAATAACTCCACAATAAATATAAGAGAGAGCAGAAATCCAACTTTATAAGCCATTTATCATCTCTCCTATTACAGAAATAACACCAATCGTAACCATTATGATTAGGCAACCCGAACCTATTAAAGGCGCATAGCTCATCATTGCTAATTTACGATCTTTACTTCTAAGTTCGCTTTCTTGCATTAAAGAAGAATATTTATCAAAGATAAGTTCGAATTGATTTAAGTATGATGAATTATTTCCGTCATCGATCATTTGATAAATTGAAATCATCATTTCTTCGATAACTAAGTCATTAAGTTTTCGTGCAAATTTAATAAAAGGAGTAATGCTTTTATCTTCATCCATTTCGTTTAGAAGAGTTTCAAGCATCTCATTAAGATAATCATTCGCGAATGACTTTACTTCTTTCAATGCTGAATAAACGCTATAGCCGTTACGAATATAGATTCTAAAAAAGTTAAAGATGTAAACAAAATCTCTTAAGGTATCTTCTTTTTGTTTTGCTTCCACTACTTTATAACGGTAAAAGAAGACAAAATTAAACATAATAACGAAGATGACTACCGGAATAAAAAGGATTAAATTCTTGAATATAAATGGAACAACTATCAAAGATATAATCACTAGATTTCCTAGAAGGAAAAACACCATCTCTTTTTTATAAGATAATCCTAGTTTTATTATCTTTTCTTTGAGGCGTTTCATACTCCAGAATCCTCCTTGATAGTAATATTGGAAAAGCGAATTAAAAATATATGAATTGAGGCAAGAATTAAGACAAAGAAAAATATAAGTAACGCCATAAATAAAGGCGATGTAAGCATCGTCATATAAAACTCGCTGATTCCAAACCTAAGGAATATCAGAATTAAGAATGTTAGCGACCATAAAATGATAAATTCAAAAAGATGCTTTTCTCCTGTGGACACTGAATCCGCTAAAGCTTTTTCAGTTCTAGTAGTTTCTCTCATTAAAGCATCAGAAATGTTTAATATGTTTCCGCCTTGATCCTGATATAAGTCTAAGACGTTGACAAACATCTTATATACAGCAAGATTAAAGTATTTTCTTAGATAAACAACCCTATCATAAATAGGCATTGATTCTAGATTTGATGTCTCTTCATTAAATTCCTTATTTTCAAGCCTTATTCCTGATTCATAGGCATCATCCAAAGATTCTTTGACCGATAAAGTGATGATGAAGGAATTTATAAAATGATAACAGCAATGAATTGTATTAACTTTTGATAAATATTTCTTTATTATTTTTCTAGCTATTACAAAGTAATAAAGTTCAAAAACTAAAATAGTTCCGATTGGAAAAAAGACGTTATTTGATGCAGCAAAAGAAATTGCACCAATAACAAATGATATGACTAGAAAGATGATATCGATTTTCTTCATCAAGATTTCTTCCTTTCATATATAACTTTGATATGGTCTTTTTCACTTTCGCCAACCATTGAAACGAATCGATCTATCTCACCATTTGGCTTAATTTCTCTTTGAAGTTGAACAAAAACATCAAAGTGTTCATAAATATCAGAAAGAATATCTTCGTGAGACTCTCCTTTCTTCACCATTTCAATCATCCTAGCCATTCGATTAGGAATATTCTTTAAATCTTTCGCATGAATAGTTGTAATAATCGGATGACCACTCATCACACTATTCATGAGTTCATTCATTTCCTTACCTCTACTTTCGGCAACTATGATCCAATCTGGGTTATTTCTTAAAGCGACCCGAACAAGCTCATCGATAGATGCGTTAATGTTATTCGGTAGAAGCTGCCAACAAGTTATATCGAGCGTTTCTTTTCTTTCTAGATAATCAAGTTCTTGAACATCATCAATAATAATTAGACGAGAATAATCTTTTAGATTAGCAATTAAATATTTTTG
>CADBNT010000097.1 GCA_902796125.1 uncultured Erysipelotrichaceae bacterium
CGCTATCATCAAATCTGGCTTTGCGTGCCGTGGACATGACGCTGATAACTGCGATGAAGAACTCAAAGCTTGGCTTAAAAAGGTACTCGCATAATGAAACTTGTTAATAAAGATACCTACTATGTAGGTGTAAATGATCATCAAATTGATTTATTTGAAGGTCACTATATTGTTCCTAACGGAATGGCATATAACTCTTACATCATCAAAGATGAATGTATCGCTATATTCGACTCCGTTGATAAAAACTTCTTTGAACCTTGGATGAAAAACATCAAGGAAGTTTTAGGAAACGAAAAACCAACTTATCTTATCATTCAACATATGGAGCCTGACCACTCCGCGAATATCATGCGTTTCCTTGAAGTATATCCAGATACATTCTTAGTTGGAAACGCTAAGACATTTAAAATGCTTGATCAATTCTTCCATAAAGAAATAAAGCATAAACTTGTCGTTAATGATTTAGACACTTTAAACTTAGGTAATCATATTCTTCGCTTTGTCTTTGCACCTATGGTGCATTGGCCAGAAGTTATGATGACTTATGATGAATCATCTAAGACTTTCTTCTCCGCGGATGCCTTTGGTAAATTTGGGGCATTAGATGTAGAAGAAGAATGGGACTGCGAAGCTAGAAGATATTACTTTGGCATCGTTGGAAAATATGGTGCGCAAGTTCAAATGCTTCTAAAGAAAGTTGCTAACTACGAAATCAAAGTTATCTGCCCACTTCATGGACCAGTTCTTGATAAAGATTTAGAACATTATTTAGGTCAATATAACACTTGGTCTAGCTATCGTCCTGAAGTTGAAGGTGTCGCTATTTTCTATACATCTGTATATGGGCACACTAAAGAAGCAGCGTATCTTCTTCAAAAGAAACTAGAAGCTAAAGGCTGTCCAAAGACAACTATTGTTGATTTAGCTAGAGAAGATATGGCTGAAAGTGTCGAGGATGCTTTCAAGTATTCTCATATTGTTTTAGCAACTACTACATTTAATATGGGTATTTTCCCATTTATGAATGATTTCATTCATCAATTAGTGGAAAGAAACTATTCAAACCGTATTATTGGCGTTATTGAAAATGGTAGCTGGGCTCCAAATGCTTTTAAAGTTATCAAAGATAAATTAGCAAATCAAAAGAACTTAGTTATTATTCCTGATGCAGTCACTATTGTTTCTGCTATGGATAAAGATAGCGACGCGAAACTTAATAAATTAGCAGACGATATCTTAAGCGCTAAGATCGAACTTCCAGAAGAACCTAAAAAAGTAGTGGAAGAAAAGAAAACAAAATGGGTTTGTAAGATTTGTGGATATACCTATGAAGGTGAAAAGCTTCCTGATGGATTCACTTGCCCAATTTGTAAGCATCCAGCATCTGATTTTGAAAAAGAATAAATATGAAAACACTATTTGCTCACGTTGATATTCTTGTAAAGAATAATGGTATCTTTGAGACCTTTCATGATGCCTATTTAGGCGTGGATAATGATCTCATTTCTTATATTGGAAAAGAATTACCAAAGGGTAAGTTTGATGTTATTAAAGAACTTAAAGAACATCTTCTTATTCCTGGATTAATTAATGCGCATGGCCATTCTGCGATGACAATTCTTAGAGGAGTTGGTAGTGGTAAAAAACTTCAAGATTGGTTAAATGAATCTATTTTCCCAATTGAAGCAAAACTTACTCCGAAAGATGTCGAAGTAGGCACTCAACTTGCGATGTGCGAAATGCTTGCGAGTGGCACAACTACATTCGCAAATATGTATGATTTTCCATATTCATCTGCTTTAGTAACTGCTAAGGCAAAAATGAGATCAAATATTTGTCGCACCGGCTTATGTTTTGAACCTATTGAGATGAAAGATTGCGTTCGTTTTCATGAGTGTTTAAACGTTGCTAAAAACCTCTCTGGAGAGCTAAATCCAGATGAAGAATTAGAAAGAGAACTTGGCGTCAATAAATTCCCGATTTGCATCGAAAATGCCGTCAAATCCCAGCTAATTCAAGGTGTTTTATCATTCCATAGTGAGTATTTAACCACTCCAAAATTTGTTAGTGAAACCGTTAAAGAAAATAGAAAACTTAAACTCCCAATTGAGTTCCATGCTTGTGAAACCAAAAAGGAAGTTGAAGAGTGTGTTCAAAAATACGGTGTTACCCCAATTCAATACTTCTATGATTTAGGAGTTCTTGATGGTGGTTATGCTTATGCAGCACA
>CADBNT010000098.1 GCA_902796125.1 uncultured Erysipelotrichaceae bacterium
ATGTTTGAGTTTAGCATTAACGCGAACATAGATTTCTTGAGTACCTTCTTGCCAGGTCCAAAGTCTTAAATTAATGAATTCAAGAGCAGTTGTAACGTCAAGATACTTCATAACTAACGCGGCAGGAATTTCATCGAAATATCCATAGCCGAAACTTGTGAATGGTGCGATCCAAATTCTTTGGACTTCTTCAACTTTATTGAGTTTGCAGAATTCTGAGAATGGTAACGCTAAATCCTTAAGATTTGGGTTATGACCTTTGATGTAATTTGGGAATGAATTTTCTTTCACTGCACCACAGTGTCCATCAACACCTTTTGAAATACCATAGTATTCACCTTTAGCAACGCCTAAGTGACCATAGCAGTCATAACCAACATATTTGGTTTGCATTAACTTATTGAGTCTCTTCATTTGCTTTTTGAGCTTTAATAGACCTCTAAGTTTCTTGAATGAGAAATCAGCTTTTGGATTGAATGGTTCATAAACTGTTCCATCAAGTTGTCTGAATTCACGGCGCATATTTGGCTCGCCCGGTTTGAAATCAGGACCTTTATGGTAATATCCACCAAATTCTTCCATTTCGCCTACTGCGTGATAGGTGATAGCACCCATGATAGCGCCTGTTTCAAATGTTTTTTCTTCTTCAACGCCATTATGAGAGACTTTAATCTTTGGTGAAAAACATTTACCACCAACTTTGTTGAGTTTCTCGTAGATTTCGTAATTGTGATAGCCTTTCTTTTCAAGGTACATAGCTGCGCTAAGACCAGCTGGGCCACCACCAATAATACAAATTCTTTCATCTAAATTTTTAGCCATATTTAACTCCTTTTTAGATTATAAAAGTATTGTAGCACTCATATAATGAGACTTAAAGAAAAAGACCAGGAAACCTGGCCTTGTTCAAGTTATTTCTTTGGGATTAAAGCATTAATCGCTGCATCGAGGTTAGCGTTAAGGCCTTTTGTCCATAATGGTTCATTACCAAATGAGATGGCAACGTATCCACGTGTCATACCACGAAGATCGCTCTTATCAATCTCAAGATAATTAATTAATTCATTGCCTTCGATGCCTAAGTTAACAGATGTTGCTTGGCGAGAGTTATTTTCACCAATCATAATAAAGTTATAAACTGTGTCTTCTGCATCATTTTGGTTAACAGTGAACGAGACTGAGTCGCTTAAGTCAATATTATCATTCACGCCATTAGGAAGAGCAGAGTTTCCATAACTGAAGTTAACGTTTGATACTCCAAACACATCGACTCTAAGTTTTCCTTCGGCGACGAATGTTAAATACTTAGGACCGGATGGTTGAACTGATGTTGCTGGATCAACGCTACTTGGTGCAGTTGTTGGATCAGGTGATTGATTACAACCTGCCAAGCAACCTAAGCATGCGCACATCAAGATTAATGATTTGATTTTCATAAATTTTCTCCTTTCAATCAAAACTTAATAATTAAAATGTTTTTGTTATTCTCGTAAGCATATTCAGTTTCGTTTGAAATGCTTTTTACAATTGAAATTCCAAGTCCGCCTTCAATTCCTTTTTCAAGATTTTCTTGCACGGTGCGTTTTTCTTTTAAAAGCGGATTAAATGGATGAGAGTTATCAACAAACACCAAGATAGCACCTTTATCTAGCTTTTCAATTGAGACAGAAAGTGTCTTATTAGCCTTTGTTTTACCATAAGAGATGATGTTATTCATAACTTCATCAATAACGACACCAATTTTGCTTAACGTTTTAACATCTAGGTTATCGAGATATTCTTCAACCTTGCCTGTTAAATCATCAATGTCATTATAAGTAGGATTCAAATAAGAATAAGTAACGGTATTTTTGTTAATCTTAAAGGAGAGAACAGTAATGTCATCAAATTGCTCTTCTTTACCTTTAAATTCTTCAACATCGTTTATCAAATTATCGATGTTTTGACTTAAAATATCCGATTTTTGTAGAGATTTCGCGATTCTTTCATAACCGAATTCTTCTTTATTTGAATCGATAGCTTCATTAAGTCCATCGGTGTATAAAACAATCGAATCTCCTTCTTTGAGTTGAAGTTTTTGTTTATTGAAACTAAAGTCTTCTTCTAGACCTAAAACAAAGTTAGAATCAACATCGATACGTTTAGCGTCTTTACCGCGTTTAATGAATGGTCTTTCGTGTCCAGAGCTAACATATTCAAATTCATATGTCTTTGTATTTAAGACACCTAAGAAGACGGTAACGAAATAACCTTCCTTATTATTGATACAAAGAGCGTTATTAACTTTATAGAATGCTTTTGATAAATCTTTTTCATTCATGACGGCACTTCTAATTGATTCTTTAGAACGCATCATAAATAAGCTAGCTGGAATTCCTTTACCGCTTACATCCGCGATTACAAATGCTAGGTGATTATCATCGATGAAGAAATAATCATAGAAGTCTCCACCTACTCCCTTAGCAGGTTTAATGAAGGCCCTAAGTTCAATATTCTTTTCAAAGAAGACACAAGAAGGTAATGATTCAAGTTGAATCTTGCTAGCGATACTAACTTCAGCTTTAAAGGCTTCTTCAACACTCTTGGCCTTTTTGATGTTTTCAACATAATGAATAATTTGATCTTGC
>CADBNT010000099.1 GCA_902796125.1 uncultured Erysipelotrichaceae bacterium
CTTTAATTTTTCTCCGGGGGTCATATTTTTGTTATATTTTAGACATCTTTCCGGAGGACATAAACGATTTTGGTTTTTGTTGCTCCTTTCAAGGGTTAAAAAGTAGTTAGAATGTCTCGCTATTACTGTGTTATGTCCTCCTGAAAGATGTCTAAGAGATTATAAGTATAAAGAAAGGGGTCGTATCATGGCTCGAAGAAGAATTGATTCTGCTGAGCCGAAAAAGAAATCGCGCCCAGCAGCTACTATGGAAGCTCGTGAGGCGCAATTGATCGCCCTAGCATACGATAGAGCAGAACAACGTCTACGAGATGGTACTGCTTCTGGTCAAGAAATTACAGCATTGATCAGAGCAGGGTCTGCCAAAACGAAATTCGAATTAGAAAAACTAAAGAACGAGACAGAAAAGTTAAAAGCACAGAGAGATGTTCTCGAATCGAGTAAGAGAACTGATGAAATGTACGATAAAGCAATTGCTGCTATGAGAACATATATGGGAATAGCGGAGGAAGTTGATGGAGATCCGTACATACTCGGAGTTGATTAAACTCCCAACCTTTTACGAAAGGTATAACTATCTAAAATTAAACGATCGAGTAGGAGAAGAAACTTTCGGTTTTGATAGATACTTAAATCAAAAGTTTTATAGATCAAAAGAGTGGAAAGACATTCGAAATTATATTTTAGTCCGAGATGGAGGATGCGATTTGGGAATTTATGATAGAGAAATACCTCCAGGTATTAAAGCTTTCATTCATCATATGAATCCGATCTCCGTTTCTGATATAAGATATTCAACAGAATACCTTTTAGATCCAGAGTATCTTATAACCGTAACAAAACAAACTCATGATGCAATTCATTATGGAGATGAAATGCTTTTAATAGATGATGAACCAATAGTTAGAACATTAAATGATACATGTCTTTGGAAATAGGTAAACGATATGGATGAAACTAGTATTTTAATAACAATTCGTAATATGCTTGGCGGCATAGTTGAAGACGAAACACATTTCGATCTAGATCTTAAGATTTTTATCAACGCTGCTTTTACTAAGCTATGGCAACTTGGTGTTGGTCCAGATGATAAACCATTTAAAATAGAAGACGATACTGAAACTTGGGATGATTTCAAATACGACGATATTGAAATGGTAAAAGAGTGGATATATTTGGATGTTAAGAACGCTTTCGATCCTCCAAATAATAGTTCTATACTAAAAGCTTATCAGGATCGAATGTTCGAAGACGAATTTAGAATGAATATTATGGCTGAGGAGATTAAAGATGGAAAATAGACCAATTAGTGAAATAATGGAAATATACGGTCCATTAGAGAATGAGCCATTATCTAAAAAGATGGTAGACAACGACTTCTTAGCTCATTGGGGAGTTCTTGGAATGCGTTGGGGTGTTAGAAGATTCCAACCATATTCTTTAATACCACGAAAGTCTGGAAAAGGTGGAAAAGAAGTCGGAGCTGCTAAAAAATCTTCTAAAGAATCTTCGGATACGGCAAGTTTTAATAAGTCTAAAAATCATAAATCCAGAAATCAGAAGTCTAAAGAAGCAAAAGAACGAGTTGAAAAAGAAATAAAGACAAATCGTCAGAGAAAAGAAGAACTTAATAAGCTTGTTAAATCTGGCGACGCTAAAGCTATTTACGAGAGAAAGAGCGAATTGTCTGAGCAGCAACTTAACGATGCTATAAGACGTATTAATACTGAGACACAACTTGCTAAATTAGTTAGGGCACAAAATCCGAGGCCGATTGATAAAATAACAAACCTAACAAAAGGTGTTAACGACGCTAACTCTTTTGTTCGCAGTGGTGTTGATGCATATAGAACGGTAAATGATTTAAAGAAATTAATAAAAGATAATAAAAGATACAAAAAAGAAGATGCATCTTCAAAAGTTCTCGATGCTATCATTGATTCTGGTAATAAGGATGTCGATATTCAGAGGCTTCAGTCTAAATTGACAAAGAACGATTTAAAAGTTGCTAGAGAAAGATTGAATGAATTGAATCAGATTGAAAAGTCTGTAAGATCTCATGATAAGCAACGTCGTAATGACGCTAGAGCTAATGAAGACTATTTAAAGAAGAGTTTAAGAGAAATCGAAGCCGGAAAAGAACGAGCATCAAAAGATTGGAGTACAAAAGACTTTGATAAAAACACTAAATCAAATAAATTATTTGATGAATACTTTGAAAAATCGGTAGAATCGGATTCTTGGAATAAGGAGAAGAAAAAGAAGAGAAATAAATAATGTATATTTACTATAATCCTAATCCTGATCATATTAATACTGGTGATTGTGTGATTAGAGGAATATCTAAGCTTATGGATCAGTCTTGGAATTGGACATATCTAATGATATGTTTCCAAGGCTTTTTACTTCATAAGATGCCGTCATATAACGACGTCTGGGGTGAGTATCTATATAATAATGGTTATAGACGTACTGCGCTTCCAGATACGTGTCCTGATTGTTATACAATAAAAGACTTTTGTAAAGATTTTCCTATAGGAAGATTTCTACTAGCTCTTGATGGACATGTAGTAGCCGTTATAGACGGCGATTACTATGACACTAGTGACACAGGCGATATGATTCCTTTGTTCTATTGGAGAAAGGAGTAATGTCAAATGGTTAATGGTTATAGTGGAATTCCGTATTATGTTCAGAACGTACCCCAACAGGGAAACGGATCTATAATATGGGTTCAAGGTAAAGCAGGGGCAGAAGCCTATCCAGTCGCCCCTGGAAATAAACTTATGCTGATGGATAGTAATGAACCGGTTGTGTATATTAAATCTGCTGATACTACTGGTAAACCGATGCCTCTTACGGTATATGATTTAGTCGAAAGAGTCGAAAAGCCAGAAGAAGCGAAAGTTGAAAAAGTTCCGGAAATCGACTATGAAGTAATTAAGGACTTTATAAGTACTGAAGTTGCATCTCAAATGTCCAATCTTACTTTAGCTAATAAAGCTAAGAAAGGAGCCAAGTGATGAATCCTTTATTTAATATACTCGGATCTAATAATCAAAATGGGCCATTTTCTTCAGGAATGGTTCAACAGTTTAACCAGTTTAGACAAACGTTTCAAGGAGATCCAAAACAGCAAGTTCAGAACCTTCTTAATAGTGGACAAATGAGCCAGGAACAATTTAATCAACTTAGCTCTATTGCCCAATCTTTTCAGCAGTTTATTAAATAAATACTAATTCTTTGGCCAAGATTAAGTATACCTACCACTATTTCTTATTTTGTGACTAATTCCTACCTTGTAAAAATCTATTGTTTTTATAAAGAAAGGAAGTATCGAAATGTCACTTAGTGAAAACGGAAACGGAATGGTTATGCCAGTAGGTCCTATGTGTGGGGACAATAATGGTTGGTTTGGTGAAGGAGGTCTTTTCTGGATCATTATTCTATTCTTATTTGCTTGGATGGGCAATGGTTGGGGTAATGGTATGGGAAGCACTCCAAACATTGTGAACAACGACATTCAAAGAGGTTTTGATCAGCAGGC
>CADBNT010000100.1 GCA_902796125.1 uncultured Erysipelotrichaceae bacterium
ATCTTTTATGACATTCCATATTTCGGGAGCTTTTTGCCATTCATCAATTAAATGAGGATTATCTCCTTTTAAAGCTGAATAAGGATCAGCATTAGCAATTTCAATATCGTTAGTGGTCTTCAACGTTGTTACTGATTTTGCAAACTCTTCGCATAAAGTGGATTTGCCGCAAAACTTAGGGCCACTAACAACCACACATCCAGATGATTTAAGTTTTCTTCTTAATGAATTTTCCACAAGACGGGGAATATAATCTTTTATTTTTGCCATGGCGAATAACCTCATATATATTTTGCATATAAATAGGAATAAAAATCAAACATTTTCGGTGTTTTGAATAAATTATTTTCGGTGTTTTGAATAAAGTTGTTTAGTAACGTGTAACTATCTAATGAACCACTTAATATAAATAACTTTTTTGCTTAATATATTATTCAACAACAATTTTCTTCTTTTTGAGTAATTGATATAGATATATCGCAAACACGATTAAAGAAATAGAACCTCCAATAATATAGGCTACCCACATAGGAATAAATCTGCCTAATGCAATATTAGGTTCTCCAAATATATAAGTTGTTACTACCGCTGTCATGAAAATAGCAGGAATAGAAGTAAATAGTGATTTAAACTTGTTGTCATCTCTTTTTAATAGATAGGCACTACTTACCCATAAACAAGCAGAAGCTAGTAGTTGGTTTGACCAAGCAAACCATCTCCATAACAAATTAAAATTATGCGAATCTAAAAAGTTCCACACACTTATACCCACAACAATAGCGAATAAAGGAATGGTTAATAACAATCTATTTTTAATTTTTGATTGATCAATTTTTAGCCATTCTCCTAAGATTAATCGACAACTTCTAAGAGCAGTATCACCACTTGTTATTGGACAAATAACTACACCGACAACCGCTAATACGGTGCCAACTGGTCCTAAAAGTGTGGAACATATTTCTTGAACAGAAGTTGAATCGCCTCCGATAGATTCTAAAGCTTGCCAACCAGAAGATGTATCAACATGATAAAAAGCCATTGCAGCAGCTGCCCAAATCAAGGCTATAACACCTTCTGCCACCATCGCGCCATAGAAAACTTGCCTACCTTCTTTTTCACTTTTGATACATTTTGCCATCATTGGAGATTGGGTCGCATGAAATCCACTCACCGCACCACAAGCAACAGTGGTCATCATAAATGGCCACCAAGGCAAACCACCATTCGCCTTAGAAAAATCACTAATATTGTTAATAAGTTCAATCATTGGATATTCTTGCTGCTGGAAAAGAACTCCTCCAATTACTGCTAACGCCATAACAATAAGCACAACACCAAAGATTGGATATAACTTGCCAATTATCTTATCGATAGGAAATAAGGTTGATAACAAAAAATAGGCAAGGATGATAATCATCCATATCCATGGTGCTACATGACCATTAGTTAATGATGTGAGTAAAGCAGATGGTGATACAACAAATACAGCGGTAATTAGTATTAGCAAAACAATAGAAAATATTCTTACAAATACTCCAAATACTTTACCGATATATTTGCGAGATAAATTAACAATAGAATCGCCATTATTACGGCTTGATAACATTCCTGAGAAATAATCGTGAACAGCACCACCTAATAAGCATCCAAAAACAATCCATAAAAAGACAATCGGACCAAATAAGGCACCACTAATCGCGCCAAAGATTGGACCTGTACCAGCTATATTAAGTAATTGAATTAAAAACGATTTCCATTTAGGAAGAGGAGCTTTGTCCACTCCATCAGGAGAACTAATTGCAGGAGTGTCTCTCCCATCTATCTTAAAAATTCTTTCTGATAATCTAGAATAGATAAGATATCCACCAATGAGAACAACCAATGATATAAAAAATGACCACATATTAATTGATATTTAAACTAATGATTTTGTTTTATCGCTTGATATCCTTTAAGAATAATCCCACAATAGTCTCCACGTGATGCGTCATAGGAAACATATCAACCGGTTGAACTTTTTTTATCTCATATGATTTAGAAAGTAACACTAAATCTCGTGCGAGAGTCTCTGGTTCGCATGAGACATAGATAATCTTCTTTGGTTTAGTTTCAAGAAGTGAATTAACAAATTTTTCATCAAGTCCTTTTCTAGGAGGATCAACGAATACGCAATCAAAAACTTTTTTGCTTTGAGCGAATCTTTCAATCGCATCTGATGCATCGTTACAAATGAAAGTCGTATTTTCAATTTGATTGAGTTTTGCATTCTTTTTCGCGTCAAAAATGGCTTCTTTTACAATTTCGACCCCTACTACTTCTTTAACTTTTTTAGAAGCAATTAGCCCTATTGTTCCAATGCCACAATAAGCATCGAATACGATGTCATCTTTTGTTAAATTAGCAAAATCAATTGCAGTCTGATATAGCTTTTCAACTTGAATAGGATTTACTTGGAAGAATGATTTAGAAGAGATAAGGAAATCTACTCCTAAGATGGAATCCTTAATTTCTCCACTTCCATAAAGCACTCTTTCTTTTTCACCAAGGATAACATTCGTGTCTCTAGTATTGATGTTTTGAACGACGCATTTGATCTTTGGACATCTTTTAATAAGTTCTTTTACAAAGTTGTTCTTTCCTTTGAATTCATCTTGATTAGTGACAATCGTCACCATGATTTCGTCATAGTGATAAGAAGTTCTCACTAAGACATGACGAATTAGACCATGGCGAGTGTCTTCATCGTAAGGAGAATATTTAAATTCTTTCATTAAATCTTTAATAACTCTAATGATGGAAGAGGCTCTTTTATCTTCAATATAGCAAGTATCTATTGGAATGATTTTATGAGTACCAGAACGATAAAAGCCTGAAACGATATGTCCATGCGGATCTCTTCCAATAGGAACTTGGATTTTATTTCGATAATGATATGGATCATCCATTCCGATACAAGGAAGAACATCCATCTCTTTATCTAAATGTCTTTTTAAAGCGTTAAAAACTTTGTTTTGTTTATATTTTAATTGGGCAGGATAACTTAATTGTTGGAACTGACAGCCTCCACAGGCTGTGCACACTCCACATAGAGGTTGAATGCGGTCCGGAGATTTAGCGATAAGTCTTCTTACTTTTCCAAAGAAAGAACCCGCTCTTTTATATTCAATTTCAATTTCGGCTTCTTCTCCTGGAAATAAGCCATCGACAAAACAGACTCCATAAAGAGTTTTGACCACTCCTTTACCTTCAAAAGATAAATCGGTGCATATTCCTTTAAACGGCTTATAGTTTAACTTCATTTTATGAAAGACCTGTAAACGCTACTCCAGATTGAATAGATAAATCATATGTATGATGCTCAAGCATATAATCTCTAAGTATTTCAAATGGAAGCTTATCAATTACATATATAGGATTATTAGCAATTTCTCCATATGATGGGAAATAGTTATAGTTACGATATGCATTCTTGTGTAACAAAAGATAATCGATACAGGCGACTGTATATTCAGTATTGCTATTGAGCACTAAAGAGGTGCCACCTGGAAGATAATATGAATTTGAATAACGAACACATTCATTCCAAATATCAGATCCTTTTACCTTAGCAATAATGGTTTTATTGGTGAATGGGATGAGATTGAAGATATTCTCATTTGTTATTTCTCCACCACCGCCTAAAGAAATTGTATCTCTATTACCATTATTGATAATGACATCAATATTACCTATCTCAGGATGAGATGACTTAAGAGAATTGATGTAGTCATTAGTCGCGTATGCAAGCATACCACCAACTTCATTGCTTATAGATGAAGGTGCATTAAAAACTGCACCTGCGACAGAGTCTCTGGTTTCAATAAATGATGATGTTAGATATGAATCTACTATAGTTTTAACACTTGTATCTTCACTTGCTTGATAAATGGAGTTGACTCCATTACCGTATCCATTTTCTTCTTTATCTTCATAAGAACTCTTATAGGTGTAATGTACACCCGTTTCTTCTACAACAAGTTGAACATGACCCAAAGAGGCACCATGTTGATAGGATTGAGTAAATGGAACACCATTTAGCTCTTCTGACTCATAATGATGAGTGTGTCCTAAGAAAACAGCATCAACATACGGCTTTCCAGTAGTTGGAGAAGTCGCGGATACTAAATTAGGTTGGCAGTTCTCATATGAGCCATGATAAATATAAA
>CADBNT010000101.1 GCA_902796125.1 uncultured Erysipelotrichaceae bacterium
TAATCTTTAAGTTACCAATATATTTTAAGTAACCACCTTCAGTAGCAAGTGTAATAGGAATGTTATGTCCAATACCTTTTGCTGTATCTGTAATGTCGATTTCTTCTGTTGTAACTTCTGGATCAACACGAACTACATCAACGATATAACTATTTCTATCTTGCGCTTCATCTTTAGAAATAGTAGAAGCTTGTAAAGAATAAAAAGTAATGCCCGGCTTAGAGATAGAATCTCATTCTTGTACAATTCAGGCACGACCATCTAAAACAATTTTGTCTTGATAGTCTAAAAAATGCGCTGGTAACGTAATTTGTGGTTCTTGAGTTGATTCAAGTGCAGTGTCTTGTTCATTACGAATACCAAGACGTGACTTAAAATAACCCCAAGTAATACCGAGGTCTACATTACATAATAGCGCAAAATACTTATGATAATCAGTATCTTTAATGCTGATAATTTCTTCAACAATAAGCCAATGTAAAGTATTAACTTCCCAAATACTGCCTACTTCGAGAGTATCATTATAATGGGTGTAGATGTAACCTTGATCTTTTTCTTGTTTTGAAACCACTGCTGCTTGCACTTCAACTTCATCATTATGAATAATGGTTGAATTGTAAGCATTAAAAATAAACTGCGCATTGTAATGTTCATTTGCAGAGTCACGACGACGTTGTTTATTTTTAAAGCGTTCAAAACTATTCATCTTCGTTTACATCTCCTAAGGAAGCTTTTCTTTCTTCGTTAACACGACTGTAACGGTTTTCTAATTCACGGGCATATGCACGATATTCAGCCATGAGTTTCATATTCTTTTCAGTAGCATTAGCACGAGAATAAGATTTTACATTAACATCTGTATATAATTCTTCAAAATTATCCGCATTAGAAATCTGAAGTTCAGCTCAATAAAACTTCATCCATGCGATAATGATTTCAAGTTCTTCATAGTTTAAATCATTTACGAAATAAGCATGAGGAATTGCATCTGGATAATCTTCTAAACTAACTTCTTCAATTTGATTATCTTTATTTCTTATCGCATGGAAAGTTTTATATTCTGTAGAAATTTTAGGAAATTTAAATGCAGATACTGCGCGACGAGCAAGATTAAAACATTCTTCATCCATATCGTCTTGTGAAATGAAGCCATAATATTGACCACGGATTGTGGCACGGAATGGTGGATATAAAACCTCGTCTCAGTATTGCATAAATGCCTCCTAATTATTCGCCATCAACTGGCATATCTTCGTCAACACCATCAACAACTAATTGAACCTTAAACATTTTTTCAAGTAATTGAATAACGTTTTGAGTTAAATCAGAAAGATGTGCGACTGCGATGTCTCTAACACGGTTAGAGCCATATTTTTGGATTGCTTCTTCAATTTTAGCACGATTTCCTACTTTTAAAATAGAGAAAATTAAGTTTTCATCACCTTTAGTAGCAGGTGTGAAATCGAACTTTGCATCAAACCAATAACCTTGTTCAAATGCGATTTGAGCTAATTCTTCTGGTCTATCAAAGGTGAAATAACCTTTCTTAAACATACCATAGAGAATTTGGTCTGCAATAATACTTAATGCCCATTCAACTGGTAATGGTTGTTGTGGGTGTTTGCGTGTTAAGTGAATTTGTCTGGTTAAGGCAGGATTACTAATTGAACGCAATGTGAATAAGACATCGTTTGGGCTTGTCTTAATAAGAATAAATTGTTTAGCTTGTTCTGGCATAAAGCTTTCCTTTCTATAAAACTAAATAATAAAGGGGAGGGAAGTCCCTCCCCCGTAGGTAACTTTTGAATTAGAGTTATTAACTAGTTGCTGTCGCTATCGCCGTCTTCAACACGGATGACTGCGTAGTTGTTAGCCATTGCTAAGCCGACACCAATGATCTTGTGGGCTTCCCATTTTTCGGAACCAACAGCGTGACCGTTCTTTTGGAGATATAATTCACCTTTAAGAGCGACTTTAACTGGCTTAGCACCTGAAGGAAGAACGAAGACATAGTGAGTATCATAGAACCATTCTTTGTTACTATTGTCGACTAAGTAGTTTGGTAATTCAACGCATCTTGCGCCTTTGTAAACTTGGACAAAGCCTTTTTCTCTAATGTCCATAGAATCTTGACTATTTGGATAGCCACCTGCTGGGACAGTAGCTGCTAATGGATTGTAAAGGTTTTGTAAAGCACTATAGGAACCAAAGATTGTTGGGATACCATATTGTTTGACGAGTGGCATAACTTTATCAATAGCGGAACCAAGGTCTGCACCTGGAACTGCGATTGGGGCTAATTCTTCGCCAATTCTGCCATAACCAGCGACTGCTGTGCCGGAAGCTAAGGCATTGAAGACTTCTTTATAAACGATTTCTTCGAAGCCTTCGAGGATATTTGAGTATAATTCACCTAAGCTCATTGTGCCAAGGATGATTTCTTCTAATGTAACGTAAACAGCGACTGTTTCAACATGTGTTTCTGGTGAGAAGAACTTGTTGGCTAATCTAGCTGCACGATAGATACCACCACGGGCACCTTTGCTAATTGTGAGTTTTGCTCTATTTTTACCTATTTTTTCGATGTCGAAGATGACTTCAGCATCACGAGCAAAAGTTTTAACTTCTGCGAAACCGCCTAAAACGTTTTCTAATTTCTTTGGAAGAATTTCATCGATAACTTCTTCGATTAAAGCAAATGCTTTATCTTCAACTGCACGATAATCTCTTGCAGAAGAGGTTTCTGTTAAACCACATTCGGCCATGATGGCTTTAATTGCAGCGGCATTAACATCTTCAGCAGAGAATTCAGTTGTTGGAGCACCTTGAAGGGCTTTAACTAATAATGATTTAAATTCGTTTGTCATAATTATTTACCTCATTCTCAACTACTTACCAATAAATAAGTAATGTTTGCCGGCATCGCCATTTGGCATTGTGTCAACGCCGAACCAATCGTCTGCAGATTGACCATTTGCAGATGAAACTTCTTTAATCATACCAGCGGTAATAGCAGCTTGTAAACCTTTGTGGTCTGCGACTTCGCCATCAGCCATCCATTCATCGCCTGGGATTAATAAGACTAAGCGTGGATTTTCATTTGCGATTTCTGTGGCATAATATTTGTCATCATTGAAGATTGTGTTTAATGGATCATTGTAAACCATGAACATTGGTTTGCCTTCGCTCCATGCAACGATACCTTCTTCAGAGATTGTGCAAATTGTGCCGTTTTCAATGAATTTTCCGTCTTGAACGCAGAGTGCAGATTTTGCGCTTTCTGCGACTTCCATTTGAGCAACAACGAAACCTGGTAATAAGGCTTTGAGGTTGTTAGCTTCAATGTAGTGGAAGGTTGGTAATAAATCATATAATGCCATATGTATTGCGTACCTCATTATTTCTTTAACATTCTACGAATGTAAGAATTCATTTTGCTTTCTGCTGTTTCTGGTTTTTGTGGTTCTGGAACAGCAAATGGAACCGTTTGTGAGAAATCTTCTTCTTCAGTTGGTTGAGATTCTTGATATTCTTTAAAAACTTTTAAGAGGGCAACTTCTAATGTTTCATAGGAGTAGTCATCAATAGTATTTAAGAATTGTTCTTTTTGTTCTGCAGATAAGTATTTCTCGTAATTTTCAATGAGAGCTACTTTTTTCTCTCTTTTAAGTGTTTCAAGTTCTGCTCTTTCACTTTCAGTAAATGAGGCAGCACTTGAAGTTTCTTGTTGATTTTCGTCTTCACTAACTGCGCTCACTTTCTCATTTGTAGCGACTTGAGCGTTTACATCAGCTTCTGGGTATACGTTATGAATAGTACCTTGAACTGTTTCTGTTGTTACGGAAGTAACTGTGCTATAATTAATGTCCCCTGCATTAAGAGTAGCTTCGAAATGTTCAGAATCATTATCAAAGTTTTCAGAATCATTAACAAAGTTATCAGAATCGGTTGCAAAATTATCGCCTGTATCTTCTTTTACGTCGAGATCTTCATAGACAACATGTGTTTCAGTGATGCGGCCTAATGTGATGTTACCATCTTCATCATGAGTATAATAGATTTTCATTAATTTGATAGAACCATCAAAGTAAGAATAGAATCTAAAAATACCGCAATCATCATAGAAGTCGATAGGGTATACATAATATTCATTACCATACTCACGATCGACAGCCTCGCAGAATTTAGAAGATATGTCGCCTCAGGAGAGCTTCAAAAATTCAGTAGAATTCATTATTTTTTGTTCTCCCATTTGATCAGTTTTGCCTTCACAATATTTTCTTAGGATCTCCATCTTTTGTTCGAATTGTTCATTTGATGCAAAGAATGCGGAGCCGGTAAAGGCGGGTTCTTGATCGTTCCCTAAAACACTAACGCCAATAAATTTTCCTGCAGTGAATTCAATATTTTTGAAGTGTTTTCTTTCGTCATAGTTCACAATGTA
>CADBNT010000102.1 GCA_902796125.1 uncultured Erysipelotrichaceae bacterium
AAGAAGGTTACTTTCTATATTGGAGATGTTAGAAATCTTCAAAGTGTTAAGGATGAAATGGTAGGAGTTAATTATATATTCCATGCTGCAGCTTTAAAACAAGTACCATCTTGTGAATTCTATCCAATGGAAGCAGTAAGAACAAATGTTATTGGTTCCGATAATGTTATTACTGCTTGTGTCCGTAACGGAGTTAAAAAAGCAATCTTCTTATCCACAGATAAAGCTGCCTATCCAATCAATGCGATGGGTATTTCCAAAGCTTTAATGGAAAAGAACGTCATCGCTAGAAGTAGACAACTTCTTGAAGGTGATACAGTTCTTTGCCTTACTAGATACGGTAACGTCATGGCCTCTAGAGGCTCAGTTATTCCTCTTTTCCTTCAACAAATTAAAGATGGAAAACCAATTACTATTACTAATCCAGATATGACTAGATTTATGATGACTCTTGATGATGCAGTTGATCTTGTCTTATATGCCTTTGAAAAAGGTGAACAAGGAGATTTATTTGTTCAAAAGGCTCCTGCTGCCACAATTGAGACTTTAGCGAAAGCGGTCATCAATTTAACTCACTCAAAGACAGGTATTTCCTATATAGGAACTAGACATGGTGAAAAGCTTTATGAAACTTTAGTGACTCAAGAAGAAATGCTTCATAGCGTTGATATGGGTAATTTCTTTTGTATCAAAGCTGATAACCGTGATTTAAACTATGATAAGTACTTCTCTAAAGGTAATAAGCATCTTAACCTTGGAGAATCATACCATTCTCATAACACTCATAGACTCGATGTTAAGGGAATGGAAGAACTTCTAAAGAAACTTGAATTATTCGGTGGTCCTGTTAGACAACACGACTAAGGAGGTAAGTTATGAAATTCAAAGATAACGGAAAATTAAAACTTCTCATCATCGTCGGTACTAGACCAGAAATCATTCGTTTAGCGGCTGTAATTAATAAGTGCCGCGAATATTTCGATTGTTTACTCGCTCATACAGGACAAAATTATGATTACACATTAAATGGTATCTTTTTTAAAGATCTTGGTATCAAAGATCCTGATATCTATTTAAATGCAGTAGGTGATAACCTTGGTCAAACTATGGGTAATATCATCGCTAAATCATATGAACTGATGGTGGAGATTAAACCAGATGCTGTCCTTGTGCTTGGTGACACAAATTCTTGCTTATCAGTTATAGGTGCGAAACGCCTTCATATCCCAATCTTCCATATGGAAGCTGGTAATAGATGCAAAGATGAATGTCTTCCAGAAGAAACAAATAGAAGAATCGTTGATATCATCTCTGATGTGAACCTCGCTTATAGCGAACACGCGAGAAGATATCTTGCTGACACAGGTCTTCCAAAAGAAAGAACCTATGTCACTGGTTCTCCAATGGCGGAAGTCCTCCATCAGAATCTTAAAGCTATTGAAAATAGTGATATCTTAAATAAACTCAAATTAGAAAAAGGTAAATATATCCTTTTAAGCGCGCATAGAGAAGAAAACATCGATACTGATAAAAACTTCAATTCTTTGTTCTCAGCGATCAACGCTTTAGCGAAGAAATACGATATGCCTATTCTTTATAGCTGCCACCCAAGAAGTAAAAAGAAACTTGAAGCCAGTGGCTTTAAACTTGATAAGAGAGTTATTATGCACGAACCTTTGGGTTTCCATGATTATAATAACCTTCAAATGAATGCTTATGCAGTTGTGTCTGATTCAGGCACTCTTCCAGAAGAATCAAGCTTCTATGCCTCTATTGGTAAACCAATTGCCGCAGTCTGTATTAGAACATCCACTGAAAGACCAGAAGCTTTAGATAATGCTTGCTTTGTCCTTGCCGGTATTGATGAAAAGAATCTTCTTCAAGCCGTGGAAGTCGCAGTGTTAAATAAAGAAGGTTGTAAACCAGTTAGAGATTACGTTGATGAAAATGTCTCTGATAAAGTAGTAAAACTAATCCAATCTTATGTTGGAGTAGTCAATAAGATGGTTTGGAGAAAAGAATGAAAATCTTAGTGACAGGCGCGAAAGGTTTTGTTGGTAAAAACCTCGTATGTGCCTTAAACAATATTAAGAATAATTTCGATAGAACTCATCCATCTTTATCTATTAAAGAAGTTTTTGAATATGACATTACCTCTTCTAAAGAAGATTTAGAGAGATTTACTAAAGAATGCGACTTTGTTTTCAACTTCGCAGGAGTGAATCGTCCGAAAGACAATAAAGAGTTCATGGAAGCTAATCATGACTTTGTTAATACCCTTTTAGATTCTCTTAAGAAAAATAACAATAAATGCCCAGTTATGCTTTCTTCTTCTTTACAAGCTACTTTAGTAGGTAGATACGATAACGACTACGGAAGAAGTAAAAAAGCTGGAGAAGATGAATTCTTTAAAATTGAAAAAGAAGCAGGCAACAAAGTCTACGTTTATCGCTTTCCAAATTTATTTGGTAAGTGGTGTAGACCAAATTACAATTCTGTAATCGCAACATTTTGTTATAACATCGCGCATGATCTTCCTATTCAAGTCAATGATTCATCTACTGAAATTGAATTCCTATATATCGATGATTTAGTTAATGAAATGATTTCTTTATTAGAAGGCAAAGGAAATAGATGTGATTACAAGGGACTTGATGTTATTCCTTCTGAAGAAGGTAAGTTCTATTATGCTCCAATTACTCATAAGGTTACTTTGGGTAGAATAGTTGAACTTCTTAATAAATTTAAAGATCAACCAAATACATTAATAGTTCCTGATATTCCAGATGGTTCTTTTGAAAAGAAATTATATTCAACTTATTTAAGTTATCTTCCAAAGGAAAAGATCTGTATTCCTTTAAAAGGTAACTTTGATGAAAGAGGATCGTTCACTGAACTACTCAAATTTGATAGTGCTGGTCAAATCTCAGTGAATATATCTAAGCCAGGTATTACCAAAGGTAATCACTGGCATAACTCCAAATGGGAATTCTTCATTGTGGTGAAAGGTCATGCCTTAATCCAAGAAAGAAGAATTGACTCTGATGAAATAATTGAATTTGAAGTAAGTGGTGATAACCTCCAGGCAGTTCACATGCTTCCTGGATACACTCATAACATCATCAATTTATCTGAAACTGAAGAGCTCATCACCATCATGTGGGCGAATGAAAAGTTCGATAAAAATCATCCAGATACATTCCTAGAAAAAGTTAAGAAATAAGATAATGCCTCTAGTTAATCACTGGAGGCTTTAAATAAATTGAAATTTCCTATTGTTGGTCATTTAGGAAGAAAATTCTATTTAAGGTCTTATGCAAGAAAAGAAAGTGGAATAGAACATATTGCTAAAAAGACCCATAGACTCAAAGTAAGAGATATCGAAGGTATTCCAAAGATATTGATGCATCCAAAAATATGCTGCTCTGATCCTGATAACAAGTTATATAGAAACTATTACGGTATTAGACAAGGAGATGACAATCAGACTTTATTAAAGATAGTAACATCGCCTGTTAAGGGAAAAAGAGAATTTGAAGAGACAATTATTACAATATTCCCAACCAAATTTATTAAACTTGATAAAATCAAAAAATGATGTAAAATAAAATTACCAAAGGTGGAAAGTCAGCGTTCGACCACGGCGCATCCCTAGCGGATGGAAGTCAGCGATCCGAGAAACACGGCTGTCTCGGTTGGTAATAATTAATGCCCTCGGGCATTTTTTATTTAAAAAGTAATTATATTTAGAGAAGTTCTCATATATAATAATGAGGACTTTTAAGAGGACACATATATGGATAAAGAGATTTTTGGTTTAATTAATAAAGAAACAAGAAGACAAAATGTTGGCATTGAATTAATTGCAAGTGAGAACTACGCTTCTAAAGAAGTACGTAAAGCCTGTGCATCTATTCTTACCAATAAATATGCAGAAGGTTATCCACATAAACGTTATTATGGTG
>CADBNT010000103.1 GCA_902796125.1 uncultured Erysipelotrichaceae bacterium
AAAAAAGCAAGCTATTATCTAGCCTGCTTTTTGTGAATAAATTTTTAATTATTTACCAACGATTTCTTTGACCCAGTCATGTGGTTCAACATGACCTTGTTCAAGTCCGCCTTTAGCCATTGCGTCAGCGATAAGTTGTTTTGCTCTACGTAATGATAATTCGGATTTGACTTTGAAGACAAATGGAATTTCTTTGTAGATTCCCTTATGGGAAGCATCAGCGAATGGAATGGTTGTATCCTTATAATCTTTTGGATCAAGGGCTAAGTAGAGTTTTAAACTCTTACCAGCGATTGTGATCTTAACATATGTAACTGTATGTAATCTAAAGGTATCACCTGAATTACTAACACGTGATTTAACACCATATGCAAGAATATCGCTCTTAAGTTCATTGAAGTGAGCCTTCATAACTTTATCAACAGTTGCGATTCTCTTCTCAAATGGAATACGAATGATTTTTGGTTTAGCAACTGGTGCTGGAGCTGGTGCAGGTGCTGGTCTCACTGGACGTGGAGCTGGAGCAGGTGCTGGTTGCACTGGTCTTGGAATTGGTCTTGGTGCTGGTGCAGGTTGAGGAGCTGGTGCAGGTTTTGCAGCAGGTCTTCTGTTGCGATTGAACATTGGGAGTTCTTCAATCATACGATTGTAGTACTCTTCATCTGATTCTCTTCTTTGATTGCGTCTGTCTTCGTCTTTAAGCATTTCTTTTTCCTCCTTAGCGATATCGACAAGGCGATACTTTAAAAGTCTAATATAAAGTATTTCAACTTCTTCATGTACTATTCTACGAATAGCTTCATCGTCGATTTGAGCAATTCTCTCTTCGACTCTACTAAATTGACTAGAACTTCTTGGTGCGGCTTCTGCGGATAACGCAGGTCTTTCATCAAACATTGGTAGATGTTCTTCAGCTGGTTCTTCATTAGCTTTCTCTCCAGCAAGAACTGGAACTGGTTCAGCCTCTTTTGCTTCATCTTTTGGAAGATTTTCAGCATCGAATGGCACTGATTCTTTAGCTTCTGCTTTCTTTTCAAATCTAAATAGATCAATGATTTCAAGAATAGAAAGCGCCCAAACGAACAATAGTCCAATGCCCGCTAAAATGACAGCAACAATTGAAAGAATTACTGCGCCATAATAAACGTTATTAGATAGTTGCTTGAATAACCAGTCAAGTAAGAACGAACTATCTATTACTCCGCATAAATAGAATGTTGCGATAACAACAAAACCTAATCCACTAATAAGTCCTAGGAAGAATGGAATAAGGTGCAAAGGTTGTTTTTTAACCAAAAGCATGACGAAATAGAAAATAAGTAACGCGACACTTACTCCAGCTGCAGCAACGATGAGAATTTGAACATAGCAATCTTCAATAGTGCTACTAAACTGGAATAGATATGTAAACGAACTTGAAAGAACGTTCATCACATCAAAAAGTGGAACGAAGGTACCATTAACTACTCCATCAAGAAATGGCGCAACATATAAGCAAGCAACAGCAATGACAAATATGCTAATAGCAGTAATTGACAATGCAAGAGCCTTTTTTAATGGTAATTTATGCATGCGTTTGCTCCTTTAGTTTGTATTTTAATACAATATAAAAGAAATTTCAAAAATTATTTGAGATTTGCATTGATTTTGCCACAAATTACGGCTACTTTTTTAATCCAATTACTCTTAAATGAGACTTTAGACACTCAATTTCAATGTCACCTTTCATACCTCTTTCACCATCAATACACCACTCTCCAGTTTGATCAGTATGAATTTTAGCGGCGCTTGTTTTTATATGAAGCGTGCGAGCCTTGAAAAACAAATAATGAAGTAAGCCATTGAATAAGCCAGGCTTAGTTAAATAGATATCAAAGAGGCCATCATTGTAAGACTTCTTGAAATTAACTTTGAAGCCTCCAACGCTTAATCCAGACATGACTAATACAAATGGGGTGATAACTTCATATTTGTTGTCATTGCATTCCACCACTGCCTGAACTCTTTTCTTTTTAAAAGCTTCTTTAATGGCAATTCGGTAATAAGAAAGTCTTCCGAAAAACTTCTTTTCTCTACGTTCAGTTATATAAGCGATATCCGAATATTGACCAATCGCACACACAAATGTGAAATATTGATCGTTAACTTTACAAATATCGTAATCAACAATCTTCTTATTTTTTAATATCTTTAGAGCTTTTCTAACACCCTTAATTCCCAGAGTTTTACCTGAGTCATTGCATGTTCCAGTTGGGACATATCCAATAATTGGACGCTTTTCTTTTGGAAGTGCTGCAATAGCAGAGCATCCCATATTGAATGTTCCATCACCACCAGAGATAATCACTACTTCATATCCATTAGAAATAGCGTTCTGACATTCTAAAATAAACTCTTCTCTACTTTTAGTAGCTTTAGCAGTTAAATCATATGAAAGAGATAACTTTCTAATAATTCTTTCTTGAAAGTTCTTTGGTCTAGATAAACCTGTTTTATCACTAAATAAATATAGGGCTCTCATTATAGATGGGATCAAAAGATCTTATTTAATTCTTGTAAAGTGTATTCCCTCACAAACAAATACTTGACCAGAATAATCGGTTGTAAAGAAACCACTTCCTGTTTCGCGACTTTCTTTTTCTATCCAAGAAACATTAACTTCGCCAGTTATGGAAAAATAGAACATATATAAGTTGCTAACCATTTCTCCATTAACGGTTTTTGTTGTGCCCCAAGCACCAATGCCGTCTGGATCAAAAAAGAACTGCATCGTTTGATAGGTATCGCCCGTTCCAGCACCAGCAAAATATTGAGATCCTGTGCCTATGTATGGACAAGAACTATAATCCACACTTGTTGTTGGAGCAGACGATGCCGAAGAAGTATCAACAGTCGTTGCTGAAGAAATTGAGGTAACTTGTGATGTTGGGTCAGCCGAAGTAACTTGTGTAGTTAAATTATCTTCGTTTACACAGCCAATAAGTAAAGCAACGGCCGGTAACAAGAAAAATAATTTTACATTTTTCATAGAAAAATTTTACCATATTCAATAACAAAGTTATAGATATTTAAAAACTCGCCTTACGACGAGTTATTCATTTAATATTGGTGACCCTAGAGAGAATCGAACTCTCGATTCAACCTTGAGAGGGTTGCG
>CADBNT010000104.1 GCA_902796125.1 uncultured Erysipelotrichaceae bacterium
ATCATCGACCATGTGGACAAGTTTAATCATATACATAACACCGACGGAGATTCTTTCATCGAATCTTTCACCAGTACGACCATCATAGAGGATTGTCTTGCCGTCTTCAGCGATGTTGGCTTTCTTCATGAGATCAAAGATCTCTTCGTTAGAAATACCATCGAATACTGGGGTGGCAATCTTAAGTCCTAACTTCTTACAAGCAAGGCCTAAGTGGATTTCAAGAATTTGACCGATGTTCATACGAGATGGAACGCCGAGTGGGTTGAGCATGATGTCAACTGGAGTACCATCTGCAAGGAATGGCATATCTTCGACTGGAAGAATTCTTGAAATAACACCTTTATTACCGTGACGACCAGACATCTTGTCACCTTCACGGATTTTACGTTTTTGAACGATATAGACTCTGACGGACTTCTTCACGCCTGGTGGAAGTTCATCACCGTTTTTCTTATCGAAGATCTTGACGTCAAGAACGATACCTGCACCGCCATGTGGAACACGGAGGGAGCTATCCTTGGTGTCTTTAATCTTTTCAGAGAAGACGGCCATGAGGAGTTTTTCTTCTGGAGTTGGCTCACTTTGTCCTTTTGGAGTAGTTTTGCCAACTAAGATATCTCCTTCACGAACTTCGGTACCTGGAATGATGATACCGTTTTCGTCTAAGAATGCGCGCGCTTCTTCACCAACATTTGGAATATCGCGTGTAATCTCTTCTGGACCGAGCTTTGTGTCACGGCAGTCGAGTTGATATTCTTCGATGTGGATAGAAGTGTATGTATCATCCTTAACAAGTCTTTCAGACATGATGACAGCATCTTCGTAGTTATAACCTTCCCAAGTCATGAAGGCGATGGTAACGTTTTGACCTAAGGCCAAATCACCATTTTGCATGGCTGGACCATCAGCGAGGACATCACCAACTTTAACTTTGTCGCCAACTTTGACGATAGCTTTTTGGTTAATGCATGTACCTTGGTTAGATCTTTCGAATTTTTGAAGTTGATAGACGCGTTCGCCTTTAGCTTCTTTAACTACGATTTGTTGGGCGTCAACATATTTGACAGTACCGTTACTAGCGGAGATAACAGCAAGACCAGCATCTTTAGCAATCTTAGATTCTAGACCAGTTCCAACAAATGGAGCAGTTGGCCTAAGAAGTGGAAGAGCTTGACGTTGCATGTTCGCACCCATAAGAGCACGAGTGTTATCGTCGTTTTCAAGGAATGGAATACACGCTGCAGCGATCGAGACGATTTGTTTTGGACTAACGTCGATATAATCAACCATTTCTGGTTTAACGACAACGTTTTCGCCGTTGTGACGAGCGACGACTAACTTATCGGTAATGTAGCCATTTTCGTCGATGTTAACGTTAGCTTGCGCGATATAGTGATCTTTTTCACCGTCCGCGGATAAATATTCGCTCTTATCGGTAACCTTACCGCCTGCTTCAACAATGCGGTATGGAGTTTCAATAAAGCCATATTTATTAACTTTCGCATAGGTCGCTAAGTTATTGATAAGACCAATGTTTTGGCCTTCAGGAGTTTCAATAGGACAGATTCTACCATAGTGAGTTGGGTGGACATCACGAACGGCCATAGAGGCACGGTCACGAGTAATACCACCTGGACCTAAGGCAGAAATACGTCTTTTATTTGTTAACTCGGAAAGAGGGTTTGTTTGATCCATGAATTGAGAGAGTGGGTTAGACGCAAAGAATTCACGGATTGCAGATGTAAGTGGCTTGATGTTGATGACAAGTGACTTAATCGAAGTGGATGCCATATCGGAAATAGACATCTTTTGTTGGACGGTCTTAATCATCTTGGTTAGGCCGAGTCTAAATTGTGATTGAATAAGTTCACCAACACAACGGATACGTCTATTGGAAAGGTTATCGATATCATCGACGTCACCAAATCCCGCCATAATATTCATAAAATAGGAGAAGATAGCAATGATGTCGGAGAAGGTGACACATTGAACGGTGAGATTAAGATCTGTACCGATAATGTTTTGCACTTGATCCATCTTATCGTCAACGTATACTTTGACGATATTGACGTTTCCGGCAAAGACTTGCTTAACTTCTTGGTCTTCTTTACCTTTTGGAGCAGCACGGTCAACAGCTTCCTTAAGTGCAGGATTAGCTTTGATGACTTTCTTATGTGCGCCTTTTTCAAAGACTTCAGCGTCCATTAATTTAAGGACGTCAGCCTTGGTAAGAAGAGTTCCCTTCTTGTAAAGGATTTCACCGTTATCATCTTTAAGATTTTCAGCGAGGATACGACCTGCTAAACGGTTATAAATTCCTAATTTTGTGCGGTATTTAAATCTACCAGCGCGTCCTAAATCATAACGCTTATGATCGAAGAACTTTTGAACAAGGAAGTTGGCAACGCCTTCGAAGGTAATTGGTTCGCCTGGTTTGAGCTTTCTAAAAATAGTTGTGAGAGCATCAAGGGCGGTAATGTTGTCAGTATCCTTTTCAAATGTGTTAAGTAACAATTCGTTATTACCAAACAATTTAATAAGTTCATCTTTGTCAGTTAATCCAAGACCTTTAAGTAAGATTGTCGCTGGCATTTTCTTTTGACGATCAATACGAACATTGATCAAGCCTTTTTGGTCAGTTTCGAATTCTAACCAAGTACCACGGCTTGGAATTAAGTCAGCATTGTAAGTTAACTTACCTGTCTTTGGATCAATTGTCTTACTTAAGTAAGCGCCTGGTGAACGGACGATTTGGCTAACGATAACACGTTCTGCACCATTGACGATAAAGGTTCCAGATTCAGTCATTAATGGAACATCGCCCATGAAGACTTCTTCTTCCTTAATTTCGCCTGTGTCTTTAAAACGGAGTCTTAATTTGACACGGAGTTGGGAGCTATAGGTGTAATCGTGTGCCTTACACTGAAGATAAGTATGTTTTGGTTCTTTGAGTTCACTGCTAACGTAATCAATAAAAACGTTTTGAGTGTAGTTTTCGATTGGGAAGACCTCTTTCATGACTTCGTCAATCCCTTTTTCAAGGAACCACTTGTAAGAATCAGTTTGGATTTCTACAAGGTTTGGAAGTTCCAAGCTACCAGAAATCTTCGAAAAATTAATTCGATCATTTGGAAGCATTGGATAATTTTTGTAAGTATTGCTCATGTAATGGCTCCTTTTTTGTTTAATTCACTTTTGTTGCCTTTAAGATGTAATAACCTTTGCTCCTCTCGAGAACTTCGGCATTACCGAATATTTCTTCGAGATAAGCTTTGACGGATAAGGCACCCTGCGACTTGCGCACGACAACGTAGAGTGAACCGCCATCAATTAAATGATCTTTCGCTCCGATGTAGATGGCATAGGTAACTTTCTTACCAGCCCTTATCGGAGGATTGCTCACAATTGAATCATATGTTCCTTCAATCTCTACATAGATGTCACTTTGAAGGCAGGTGACTCGTTGGCTTAACGAGAGCGAGAGCGCGTTTTTCTTACATAATGCAAGGGCGCGCGTATTGATATCTGAACAAGTAACGTTCAACTCGGGGTGGAAGTAGGCTAGAGTTAAGCCAATCGGACCTATACCACACCCGATATCAAGAATATTCTTCCCAAGATTTAGAGGGAGTAAAGTCTTAATTAGGATTTCACTCCCTTTATCTAATTCATTCTTGGAAAAAACACCGGCATCTGAAGTTAAAGAGAAGCTTACGTTATTTATAACGTAGTGTACTTGTCTTGGCTTAGAAACTAAGCTTTCATCATTTATAAAATAATGCGACATTCTTTAACTTAGATAATTGCAAAATCAAATTTATTTGATTTCGACTTCTGCACCAGCAGCAACAAGAGCTTTCTTGTGTTCTTCTGCTTCAACTGGTGAAATGTGTTCTTTGATGTTGCAAGGAGCTCCATCAACGAGCTTCTTAGCATCCATAAGTCCAAGACCTGTGATGGCTTGAACAGCTTTGATAACTGCAACTTTTTGCATACCAACAGCTTTGAGAACTAAATTGACTTCAGCTGGTCCTTTAGAAGATTCTTCTTCAACTGGAGCAGCGGCAGCGGCTGCAACTGGAGCAGCGGCTGTAACACCGAATTCTTCTTCGACAGCCTTAACGAGTTCGTTGAGCTCGAGGACTGACATTTCCTTTAAGGATTCGATAATTTCTTTGCTTGTTAACTTTGCCATTTTAAAATCCTCCTAGGCAATTAATTTTTGCTATCCGCGACTGCTTTGACTGTGCAAGCAAATTTGCGGATAGGTGCTTGCAAGCACGATAAGAACATGGAGATTAAGCCATCTCTACTTGGTAATGCAGCAACGGTTTTAACACCAGCAGCATCAACCACTTTACCTTCGACAAGTCCGGCTTTGATGACAAGATTTTCATTTTTCTTGGCATATTTAGCGAGGACTTTTGGTCCGTCTACAACTTCTTTAGAGAAGACATAGGCGTTAGAACCTGTGAGGTATTGATCTAGATCTTTGTGACCGAGATTATCGCTTGCTTTTGTAACAAGAGTGTTCTTGTAAACATTGAATGAAGCGTTGACGGCTTTGAGGGACTTTCTAAGTTCACTGAGCTCAGCGACTGTAAGACCACGATATTCAACGATGACGAGTGAACCGGCATTTTTGAATGATTCGGTAATCTTTGCAACAATCTCTTGCTTTGACTTGAGAGTTTCTGGATTCATTGTTCTACCTCCTTCTTTAAAAGTCTTTTAGAGGCTCCAATATACTTGGTTTTATACCTGTGCAACATTATTAAACCCCTTGGTCGTTGCAGTCTTTGGTATATTGTGCTCTTTACATTCCTTCAAATGTGAATTTGATGGATGGGCCCATTGTTGTGTGAACAACAGCGGTTTTGATGTAAGAACCTTTAACGGCAGCTGGACGCACCTTAACAAGTGTAGATGTGAGAGCTTCAAGGTTCTCTTGGAGATCTTTAGATGAGAAGCTAACACGGCCAATTGAGAGAGCCATATTTGCATTCTTATCGAGACGGTATTCAACCTTACCAAGTTTGAATTCTTTAATAGCTTTCGCAATGTCGACCGAGACTGTACCAGCTTTTGGGTTTGGCATTAAGCCTTTAGGACCTAAGATTCTAGCGACTTTACCAAGTTCACCCATCATATCTGGTGTAGCGACGATGACATCGAAACCAAACCAGTTCTCCTTTTGGATTTTTTCAAGTAATTCCTTACCTCCGGCGAAATCCGCACCGGCAGCTTTTGCTTCTTCAACCTTTGAAGTGATAGCACAGATCTTTTTAGATTTGCCGTTACCATGTGGGAGAATGAGAGTTCCTCTAACTTGTTGATCGGCTTTTGTGGTGTCAATGTTCATATGGAACGAGACATCTACTGTGGCATCAAATTTGACGGTTGATGTTTTCTTGACAAGTTCGCACGCTTCCGCGATTGAATATACCTTTTTGGCATCGATTGCTTCGACAGCTTTTCTGTAATTCTTTGAATACTTCATAATTAGTCGTCAATCGTGATACCCATATTGCGGCAACTACCTGCGACTACTTTCATAGCGGCTTCGATGTTGTCACAGTTAAGGTCAGGTAATTTGTATTCAGCGATTTCTTTAAGTTGGGCTTTGGAGATATGACCGACAATGACTTTTGGATTGGCACTGCCTTTCTTAACGCCTGCAGCCTTAAGGATTAAACCTGCAACTGGAGAAGTCTTGATTACGAAATCGTGTGATTTGTCTTCATAAGCTGTGATGATAACTGGAACGATTTCTCCACGTCTATCAGCGGTCTTTGCGTTGAAGTCCGTACAGAACTTTGGCATGACAACACCGGCAGAAGCGAGTTTTGGTCCTGGTTTAGCTTCGCCACCAGGGAGTTCCATCTTCACAACTTTGACGATTCTTTTACTCACGTGACATTTCCTCCTTCTTTTTAGATTAGTCCGTGATGTGGTTTAATGAGCAAATCGAGCTCTTCCACATAACGTATATACACATAAACGCACGCTCTCACCGTGACGAAAATATGCGTTTCAAGTTTAGCAAAGCGTGTACACGTATGCAACAATAATTTTTATAAGTTAAAGCAAAATTGACTAATTAGAAAAACTTTATACAAAGTATAAAAAGACTCGCACTTAAGCGAGCCTTATTTTTTAATTTTAATTAGCTAAATTAGAACAATTCGCCAATTTCTAGATCATCAAGTGCGTCTTCAAAACTGTCTGATTCAACAACGACATAATCAGAGAAATTTGGGAAAGAAACCTTGACATTTTGATAGTTGATATCAGCGGAAATTGCACCTGATAATGAAATGGATGCAGAGCCAGTAATTCCAACTTCAGCCCTTGATTCAGCAGGAACAAATTGTGATAAGTCTGATGCACTAACAAGGACATCTACACCAAGCGAAACGTTTGTGAGTAAGTAATCTTCGAAATAGATAGCAAGACTAACATCGAATTTATTAACCGATTCGCTAATGATATCAAAGATATATGCTGGTGCTTCGCCACCGCTAATGCTATTGATAAGACCACTAACAGCACTTAGTAAAACTTCTTTATCAATACTTAATTCGAAACCAAATGTTCCCTCTTTATATACAACCATTGAAGTATTGATGCCAACTTCATTTGCGGAGTCAAGTAAACTAACGATATCAACATCTCGTAATGCCGAAACTAATGCGGCTTGATCTTCTTCAGAGAACCATTCAGTAACTCCTGCATAAAGTGCCATTTTCTTATTTGGGGCATCTTTAAATAAACTATCCCAATATTGACTTAGTGGTAAATGACCATCTCCATCAAGGAATGAAAGAATTTCTGCAGGTAAGTATGGAGCGACAAACGATTGATTTAAGTCATCCATAATTTCGTTTGCAAAAGATTCAGCCTTTGAAACAAGACCATCTAATCCAGAAGCATCAATAAAGACATATTCGCCTTGATAATACGCGGCTGCCTTTGCACCTGAAAAATCCAAAGATGAATTAATTTTTAAAGGATTATGGTTGTCACCTGGATTGCCATTAAAATCAGGAACGTTAGCTTGAATCTTACAAGAGCCTTTAACGTTATCTAATGTTAAACTAGCGTCTACATTACCTTCACTATTTTTAGCAGCTTTGAATGAAAGATTAGCACCTAAATTTTCCATACCAATCGATGCGCTCATTGGCGACACGAATGTATTAGCGGCATTAAAATTATCTAGACTAACACGATAGTTAACATCGCTTATTGAAGCATCAATTCCGAAACTATCAAGTAAGTTTTCTGAATACTTATCTGCAACCGCAGACTTGATATCCATAAGTTTGTTTTGTCCTTCTTCGGAATAAATATCAACTTCGGTTCCACCTGATGGGAGCTTTCCTTTTTGTGTTCTAGTTCTACCACATCCAGCTATGGTTAAAACTGAAACAGATAAAAGAGCAATAAATGCAATTTTTTTCATAATAATTACCTCGTATTTTTATTCTACCAAAGGTGATTAGTGATTTAAATTAATATTTAATTTTTCTATAAAAGATTGAGAGTGAATGAAGAATCATGATAACCGTTAATCCGGTATCCGCAAATGCTGCAACTAAGAATGAATAGTCCTTGAGTACACCAGCAATTAATAAAGCAATAACAGTAGCCTTCACTAAAATAGAGAAGATGATGTTGAACATGGCAACAAATCTGACCATTTTTGAGATCTTGATTGCATCGAAAATCTTAAGTGGGTGATCTTGCATGATAACAACATCAGCATTCTCTACTGCAACATCAGATCCAATGCCACCCATGGCAAAGCCAACATCGGCTCTAATAATTGATGGTGTATCATTAATTCCATCGCCTGCGAATGCAATCAATTTTTTAGTATTATTTTTAGCAATTTCTTCTTCCAAAATTGCTGTCTTATCTTGAGGTAAAAGTTCCGCCCTAAATTCTCTAATTCCAACAGCATTTGCAACAGCTTCAACATTGAGTTCTTTATCGCCAGAAAGAAGGACTGTTTTTATATTATTTTTATCAAGAAGTTTAATGAGCTCTTTCGCTTTATCTCTAATGACGTCTTCAAGGACAACATAACCAATATATTTACTATCCTTTGCTACATAAATAATCGTGCCTGGAGACTCAATTTCTCCAGCAGAAACCGAATATTTCTCGAGTAATGCATGGTTTCCTGCTAAAACTGTATGACCATCAAAAGAGGTCTTTGCGCCAAGTCCCGGAAGCTCTTCATAGTCTTCTGCTTTAAGAGCTAATTCAGAAACATTTTTATGCAATGTAATAGCCTTTGCAATTGGGTGATTTGATCTAGATTCTGCTGCATATAGTGCTTCATAAAATTCCTCTTCAGAAACGCCTTTTACAACAACCTTTTTAATCTCAAAATTTCCGTATGTTAAAGTGCCTGTTTTATCTAAAAAAAGGACACCTATTTTTGCTAAGGAATCAATGTAGTTTCCGCCTTTGATAATAACGCCACGCTTGGATGCTAATCCGATACCTGCAAAGAAGGCTAATGGGACTGAAATTACGATAGCACATGGACATGAAACTACAAGGATTGCAAGGCCTGTAAAGAAGGCATCGGTCCATTGCTGTGTAACAAGTCCAAAGATAACAATAAAGGCTACAGCGATAGCGAATACTGCCGGAGTATAAATCCTTGCAAACTTATCGATAAATTTTTCAAATTTAGCTTTACGTTCACCGCTTGATTTAACAAGTTCAAGAATCTTAGAAATACTTGAATCAGCAAAAACAGTATTAACTTTAATTGTCAAAGAACCACTCTTAAGTATTGATCCACTTAAAGTCTTTTGTCCTACTACAGCATCAAAAGGTAAAGGCTCACCTGTTAAAGAAGACATATCGAGTGTTCCTTGTCCTTCGATAATCTCACCATCAACTGGAACAATTTCACCAACACGAACGATAATCGTGTCGCCAATCTTTAAGGTTTCAGGTTTAACCTGAACAATCTTATCATCACACACTAAATTAGCAGTATCAGCTCTTAAGTCAATCGCATCTGAGATGGCAATCTTTGATTTGCTTGAAGCAAAGGATTCGATGAGTTCACCAATTTGATAAAGGATGATAACCATAACGCCATCATGCATATCAATTTCAAAACTCGCGTCTGGAAGAACTTCGTAATGAACTAAGAACGCTAAAACAAATACGCCTAGACTAGAAACCGTAATTAGTAGGTTCATGTCTAAAGGGTTTCTTAAGTGAACTATGTTCAAAATAACTTTCCAAACGATGTCATATAGTACGAGCACGAGTGCAAGTGCATACATGATAATCATTGGAATAGCGAATTCCTCTAACACACCTGTGTGATGAAGAATCATGCCTGTGACAAATAAAATGGTCGCGACAAGAATACGCGTTAAGTTATAGATAAATTCAGGATTAAAGATTTTAATCTTTTCTCGAGAGTTTTTATTGATGTGCTCTAATCGAATTGGATCATCTTCTACTTCTTTAATCTTTGCCTTTAATTCATCAATTGAATATGGACTATCTTTGTAGGTAATAAATAATCGATCGTTTGGAAAATCGATAACGGCATCCAATATGTTTTCATCTTTATTAAGATGTCTCTCTGTCTTAGCAGCACAGTTTGGACAATCAAATCCGGAAATATGATAAATAACTTTCTTTGACATTTACATTTCCTCCACGTGTTCTATTGCAATATTTAGAAGAGCTTTTACGTGTCCGTCATTAAGAGAATAGAAAACCTTCTGCCCTTCTTTGCGCGTTTTTACTAGATGAGCGTCTTTGAGTACTTTTAATTGGTGGGAGATTAATGATTGAGAAGCACCTGTGTCCACCACAATCTCATTAACGCTTTTCTCCACCATACAACAAAGATGATTGCAGTTAGAGCATTCATCGCAATCGCACGTGCATAAATCATTATTAATTAAACTACGCATGATTTTTAAACGCGTAGGATCGCTTGCAATAGCGAATAGTCTACTAACATTTAATAATGTTTCTTCACTCATCTTGTTCATAGCTTCTATATTATATGAATATCCGTTCATATATTCAAGCAAAATAAATGCCTCAATTAAGAGGCAAGTATTTTTAGATTCTTTCGATTTCTGAGAAATCGACATCCACTGGTGTCTTTCTTCCGAAGAAGACTGTTTCAACGCGGCAAGCGCCTGTTGACTTATCAATAGATAAGATGACACCTTCTGTTCCTTCAAGAGGTCCGTGAATAACTTTGACGCTATCACCGACATTGTAGTGTTCATACATAGATTCATCGATTTTACCCATACGTTTAAGGACAGGTTCGATTTCTTCTCTCGGAACAGGTGTAGGTTTTTGACCACCACCAGCAGAACCAGCAATACCAGTAACTCCTGGAGCGTTTCTTACGTTATACCAAATGGAATCAGTCATGATCATTTGAACGAAGATATAACCTGGATAGAGGTTTTTCATTTTAGTCTTACCAGTTGGAAGTCCATCTTTTAAGACTGGAAATTCTTGTTCAGCAACAAGTACATCAAAGATGTAATCTTGCATACCCATTGAATCGATACGTTTTTTAAGATTGTCTGCAACCTTTCTCTCGTGTTGAGATTGGCATGTGACAATGTACCATTGTTTATCGCCTAATTGCGCCATAACTTACCTCCTAGAATAAATTCCTAATGACTCTAATAGCGGCATCTGCAGCTTCTGAAGTGCTTGCTTCTCCACCGCCGCCGCCATTACCGCCTAGACCTTTAAATAATTCTTTTAGTTGGCCAATAAGTGTTCCGGCTGCCCAGTCTTCGATTGAAAGAACTAAAGCACAGAAAACACAAATAACGATGACTGTTAATAATGTAGGAAAAAAGATTTCCTTCTTAGGCCAACGAACACGTTTGCCTTCTTTGATGACTTCTGATGCATATTTTCTAACACCCATACATTAGCCTCCTATTTACTTTCCTTGTGTAATGTTTGCTTATTACAGTGTGGACAGTATTTCATTAATTCAAGACGTTTGGTTTCGCCTTCCTTCTTACTAGTTGTATAGTTTCTAGCAAGACATTCAGAGCAAATTAAAATAACTTTCTTTCTCATTTTAGTCGTTATCCTATTAACATCTTGTGATACAAATCATATTACACCGCGCAAAGATAGTCAAAGCAATTTATTATTTGCTTTAGTTTTTTTCTAAGATATTGACGATTTGATTCAAATCGGAAGTTTTATAATCTTCAACGCATCCTTTATCAACCAAACTAGCAAGTTTTGGATCAATTGGAAGTTCAGCAAGAACCTTTAGACCTTGCTTTTCTACTTGTGCTTTTGATGTTCCATCACCAAAAACAGTAATTTTTTCATCGCATTTTGGACATTTGATGTAGGACATATTCTCCACAACACCAACGATTGGAATATTCATCATCTTAGCCATATTGATTGATTTAGCGACAACCATTGAAACAAGCTCTTGTGGAGATGTGACAACGATAATGCCATCAACCGGAATCATTTGAAAGACGGTTAAAGGAATATCACCTGTTCCAGGTGGCATATCGATTAATAAATAATCAACATCTCCATACGCGACATCGGTATAGAGTTGTTGAACAAAGCCTGCAATGAGAGGTCCTCTCCAAATGATTGGAGATTCAGGATCTTCTAAAAGAACATTTGCAGACATAATCTTGATACCTTTTTTAGACATAACAGGAAAAAGATTAGTGCCATCACTTCCTGCCATAACTCCATTTACACCAAAAGCTTTCGGAATAGATGGACCAGTTACGTCAGCATCAATAATCGCGACTTCTTTGCCTTTATTTCTAAGCATTGAAGCAAGTAAAGATGTGACTAAAGATTTACCTACTCCACCTTTACCTGAAATAATTGCATAGGTCTTCTTGATGTTTGATAACTTATTAGGTTCAAGTTTTTTAATTTCTCTGGAACTACAATTCTCAACATTGCAGCTTCCACAATCATGATTGCAATCTACCATAGTTAAAACCTCATTTAATAATTATGCATTTTATTTAAGTGATTGCAAAAGGTTTACCTTTTTAATGCATTTTAAGAGACAGGTCATGAATGATGATGTTATATAGCCTAGTTACTCTTCTTCTAGATGTGGAAAGTAGTTTTGCTATTTCAGTAAACGAATAACCAATTTGTTTTAAAACAAGTACTTTCTTTGCAATATTAACGTTATAGCTTTTTCTATCTTTACTTGGAGAAGAAATCGCAAGTTTTAAATCATGAATCATCGAATACTCACTTGGATCAATTTCTCTATTATCTGCGACTGCCTCATATATAGTTGAATCATTCTTAACAGTATCCAAAGAAATGCATTGTCTAAGGATATCATTTGTAAGGACAACTCTACCTATGTAACGTTTAACACTATTTAGTAAAACTACCGCAAAATAAGCACGAAACGTTCCCTTATTAGAAGTAAAGTTACGAAAAGTATTAAGAAAAACAAAGTCGACTTCTGGTAGATATTCATCGATTACGTTTTTGGTAAAACCTCGATTTGTAAACTCCTTCTTAGCAAGTCTCTCTCCGTATTTCTTATAACGAAGATAAAGTGTTTTAAACGCTAATTCGTCTCCCTTAGTAGCGTATTCAAAAAGTGCAATATCGCTTGCATTAAAAAGACAATTATTATTTTTCATTTCAAGCTCCTTATTCGGGAGGCTTAATTTCTAATTCTTGCAAGTAAAATTCCGGTAGCGACCGAAACGTTTAACGAGTTAACGTGTCCAGACATTGGGATTTTGATAATAAAATCAGAATTTCTCAAAACAAGTTTAGAAATTCCCTCGCCTTCTGAGCCCATAATTAGACATATCGCACCATCATATTTGATATCGGCATAGCTGTCTTTGGCACTACCATCGCTAGCATAAATCCAATAACCGTTATCCTTCAACGTATTGATAGCGTTATTTAGATTGCTAACTTGAGCGATTTTAACATAGTTAATTGCTCCAGTAGAAACCTTCGAAACAGTCATATTAACTGGAACCTGATTACGGTTCTTTATAATAATTCCGTCGACGCCAAAAGCATCTGCAGATCTTATGATGGCACCAAAATTATGTGGGTCTTCTACCCCATCTAATATTAGGACTAATGGTTGAGCTTTATCTTTTGCTGACAAGATAATCTCATCAAGGGTTGAATATTTGAATTCTTCAACCTCAACTATTACGCCTTGGTGATTTCCACCTTCGGCCATTTTATTTAATTCATTTATATCAACGAATTTAACTGGTAAGTTATTGCTCTTTGCCGCATCTAAAATGCGAGCGTCAGAAAAACCACGTTGAACAAATAATCTTTTTGCGGTTTTAGCTTCAAGGCAATTTAGCGAAGGTAGCCTTCCATAGACATAGTTTGACATATTTTTAAATCCTTCGTAATTATAAGATACCTTTTGCTAGCAAAACGTTTCTAATCTTGTCTGATTCCGCAAAGTTCTTCTCTGCTTTATAAGCAAGATATTTATTATATAAATCCACATCTTCTTTACTTAAAAGAGGATATGTTAATTTAATGCCAAGGATATCAAGCATCGCATTAAGGTTTGCAAACAATGTTTCAAGCTTTGCTAAATCTTGTGGATTACTTCTTAAAGCGATATTTGCTTGTTTAAGTTCTTCAAAAATTGCTGCAATTGCGTTTGAAGTATTAAGGTCATCTGCTAATGCAGAAAGGAATGAATCAATGTTTCCTTCTTTGGCGTTTAAGTTCCCACCTTTAAGCTGGATTGCAACAGCGAGTTGATTGAATGCTTTTTGAATTCTTGCTAATTCGTTTTTAGTTGACTCAACTGTTTCCTTAGTGAATTGAACAGGAGCTCTATAGTGGGTTGAAAGAATAAGCAAACGTAAAACGTTTCCGCCATATTCTTTTAAAGCATCTTTTGCCAATACGACATTGCCAAGTGATTTAGACATCTTTTCATCACCAAAATTGATGAAACCATTGTGCATCCAATAATTGGCAATTTTATTTCCATCATGAGCTTTAGCCTGAGCAATCTCATTTTCGTGATGTGGGAATTTAAGATCAAAACCACCACCATGGATATCGATTCTTCCACCAAAGATGGAATTTATCATAACGCAGCATTCAGTGTGCCATCCTGGACGACCTTTACCCCAAGGAGAATCCCATTGAATACCAGCGACTGTCTTTTTCCATAACGCGAAATCTAAAGGTGATTCCTTTTTAGAGTTTTCTTCAATTCTTGCACCGACAACTAAATCGTCTACTTTCATTTTAGAAAGTTCACCATAGTCTTTAATTGAAGATATTCTAAAGAATACATCCCCATCTTTGTTGTAAGCAGAGCCTTTCTTTTCTAATTCATCAATGTATTTGATGATCTTATCCATATACTGAGTAACACGAGGATTATCATAGTATGGATTAACATTTAGCTTTGCTAATACATCACGATACGCACTAATATATCGGTCGGTAATAACTGTTTCAGAAACTCCTTCTTCAAGAGCGCGGTTGATAATTTTGTCATCAACATCTGTAAAGTTAGAAACAAGTTTAACTTTGTAGCCAACATGTTCAAGAAAACGACGGAGAGTATCAAAAACTACAACTGGACGAGTGTTACCAACGTGAGCGTCTCCATAGACAGTTGGACCACAACAATAAATGGAAACTTCGCCTTCTTTAATAGGCTTAAACACTTCAATTTTATTGCTAAGTGAATTAAATAACTTAATTTCCATTTTGTTCATCCTTTACTTTGTAATCTTTCGCTAAACCACCTTCGCTTGTTTCTCGATAGCGACTAGATAAATCAACACCAGTCTCAAGCATAGTTTGAATGATGGTATCAAATGACACTGTATGCGTATCAGAAGCATATTCAGCAAGACGACCAGCGGTAATGGCACGATTTGCTGCAACAACATTTCTTTCAATACACGGAATTTGGACATAGCCAAGAACTGGATCACAAGTTGAACCAAGTGAATGTTCCATTGCTACTTCAGCAGCACATTCAATTTGTGATAATGAAAGTCCTTTTAAATATGCATATGCCGCAGCAGTCATCGAACAAGCTGAACCGATTTCAGCCTGACAGCCTGCTTCCGCACCAGAGATAGAACCATTTTGTTTGATGACGTTTCCAATAACACCACCAACTGCTAAAGCATTGATGACATCAGATAGGGATTTTCCATATTCAGATTCATAAAACTTCAAAACAGCAGGTAATGTCGCAGCAGAGCCACATGTTGGAGCAGTAACAATTGTTCCACCAGCAGCATTTTCTTCAGCGGTAGCAAAACCGTACGCCATAATAGTTCTAAATGAACGTCCAACGTCGCTTTCTTCATCATATTTGGAAACGATAAATTCTGATGCTCTTCTTTTTAAACCAAGACGGCCTGGAAGTACTCCTTCAGCACCAAGACCACGAGAGATAGCTGCAGACATGACTTTATAAACTTGTTTGAGATAATCGAATATTTCATCACCTTCATAATGACGCACATAATCAACTAAATCCCAGCCGTTTTTTCCGCAAACCTCAACTATTTCAGCGAAATTCTTCTCTGGATAGATATCGACTTCATCTTCTTCAGGTTCGCCTTCAATACGCACTGCACCGCCACCTAATGAATAGGCTCTTTTGGTAATTAAAGAGTTATCATCAAGGGTGATATAAAAATCTAGTGTATTAGGAAAATCAACCTGTGTTTTTATATCAAAAGAAATAGAAACGGGAATCGGTGAATAAACATCGATAATAGCCTTATCTGTTAAGTGACCTTTACCGGTTAAAGCCAAGGATCCGTAAAGTGAAACAGAAACAGATTTGGTGTTTGGGTATTTCTTCTTAAGATAATTAGCGATCTTCTCAGGACCCATAGTATGGGAACTAGAAGGTCCTTTACCTATACGATATAAATAACGAAGCGATTTCATACGAAATCATTATACACATTTAATTTCAAAATAAAAGCGAGATTCAATGAACCTCGCTATTTATTAAATAGAACTAACTATTTATCTTAACGTCTGTCACTTGGAAGTTTATCGTGAACAAAGAGAGCCATAACTGCTTTAGCAGTATGAATTCTGTTTTCTGCTTCTTGATAAACAACTGATTGTGGTCCGTCGATAACTTCATCAACAACTTCGTTGACTCTGTCAGCTGGAAGAGCATGCATATAACGGCAAGTTGGTTTTGCTAAAGCCATTTTTTCTGGTGTGCACTTCCATGCTTTAAGAGCAAGTAAAGCATCATCAACAACAGTTGTAGATTGGTTGGTAACCCATGAACCCCAGTTCTTTGGGAAGACGACGTCTGCATCTTTATAAGCAGCATCCATATCATGAGTAATGGTTAATGAACCACCGTTTTCAGCAGCGTTCTTTCTAGCCTTTTCAATAACCCAATCTGGAAGATCATAACCTTCTGGATAAGCGAGTGTTACATCGATTCCATAACGTGGGAAAAGTAAGACTTGAGAAACTGGAACTGAAATTGGTTTTTTGTGGGTGGTTGCCATAGCCCAAATAACGGAAACTTTAAGATTTTTGGTTTTACCAAACTCATCTTCAATGGTCATTAAGTCTGCAAGAG
>CADBNT010000105.1 GCA_902796125.1 uncultured Erysipelotrichaceae bacterium
CCTTGATGTGAAGTTCACAAAAAACGTAAAAGGATATGATCCTTATCAGGTCGATAAAGCCCTTGATAAGGCCATTGAAGATTACGATAGTTATGAGAAGTATCACAAGGAGTCCGCGGAATATATTCGTAAACTCGAGACCGATGTTCAAAAGTTAAAAGACACTGTGAGAAATCAGGAAGTTGAGATTGCTAGACTCAATAATAGATCTAGAGATCTTAACGCTGATGGAAACGCAAATGTTAATAGCAATAACATTGATCTATTAAGAAGAATTTCTCAGTTAGAAAAAGCCTTATATCAAAAGGGTGTTGACCCTACAAAAATCAAATAAAATCCGACCTGGATAATTGCTGCGAAAGTAGAGGAAAGTCCATGCTCGCACCATCTGTGATGATGGTAGTGATTGCGCCAACAGAAAAAATAATGTTGGGTATGGTGGAGACCATAACGGCGGAACTAGTCTAAAACCTCGGTCATGATGATGTTCCTTAACGTGCCACAGTGACGAAGCCACTGGAAACGGTGGAGTGAAACGATTGGTAAACCCCACAAGCGAGAAACCCAAAATATGGTAGGGGAGGTTAGAAGGAAGAAACGAATTCCAACTAGCATGCATTGCATAGATAAATTATTATCCTAGACAAAACATGGCTTACAGGGTCGGATACTCAAAAAGGAAACAATATGAATTTACCAAATAAAATTACAGTCAGTAGAATCGTTCTTATCGTGGGAATGCTCATCGCTCTTTTAGTGCTTGCTTGCATTCCTAATTTAGCTATCCCAAATGTTGGCGATTCTCGTATCAACTGGGTTTATCTTGGAGCGACAATTATATTTATAATTGCTGCCGCAACAGATTGCCTCGATGGTCAAATCGCAAGAAGATGTAATCTCGTTACTGATTTAGGTAAATTCTTGGATCCAATCGCTGACAAGCTTCTCAATGATGGAATGATGATTTTTATCTTAGTCCCTCAAGCTTATGCTTTAAGTCAAAGAAGAGACCCAATGGCTTTAACTATCCTTCTATTCTGTGTCGTTTTAATGATTGGAAGAGATTTAGTCGTTGATGCTCTTAGACTTATTGCTGTTAAGAAGAATATTGTCATCGCTGCGAACATCTTTGGAAAACTTAAAACAGTCCTTCAAATGATCGCAATTCCAATGATGCTTTTAAATGACTGGCCATTCTATTTCTTATATCAAAATAATCCGAACTATCCGGAGTTTTTAAATATCTCAAATATTTTCTTTTATATTGCTACCATTATGTCTTTAATATCTGGTATAATTTATGTGTACCAAAACCGAATGGTTTTGAAACAAGACAAATAGTATGAAAGAATTGATTAAAAAACTTAGTGAGAAAAACCTTACTATTGGTTCAGTTGAATCGATGACTGGCGGTATTTTTGCTTCTAATATCACTGATGTTTCTGGAGCATCAAAAGTCTTCAAAGGTTCTATCGTCACTTATTCAAATGAAGTTAAGCAAAATGTCGTTGGAGTTGATAAAGAAACCATTAGAAGACATTCAGTTGTATCTGCTCCAGTCGCCGAAGAAATGGCTAAGAAAGGCCAAAAGCTTTTAAATGTAGATATTTGTATCTCCGTTACTGGTAACGCTGGACCAACATGTGAACCTGGCGAAGAGAAAGTTGGATCAGTATACATTGGTCTAGCTATTGGTGATAAATATTTTGCAAAGCATCTTAATCTATCTGGAAACCGTTCTATGATAAGATTAAATACGTTCTTCGCGATGCGAGATTTCATTTTAGAAAATTTATAAGCCAAAATTGAAAATTCTGTCCTATATAGAGGTGGAGGCATAAATATGAAAGATAATAAAAAATCCGAAATGTCATTAGATGAAACCCTAAAGCAAATTGAAAAAGCTTTTGGTAAAGGTTCCATCATGAAACTTGGTGAACGTCCACACGTTGACTTTGATGTAATTCCTTCTGGAAGTTTACTTATCGACAAAGCGCTTGGTGTTGGCGGTTATCCAAAAGGTCGTATTATTGAAATATACGGTCCTGAAAGTAGTGGTAAAACCACTCTTGCACTTCACGCGATTGCTGAATCGCAAAAGAAAGGTGGAAGAGCAGCGTTTGTCGATGCTGAACATTCTATCGATCCTGTTTACGCTAGAAACTTAGGCGTTGATATCGATGAACTTATCCTTTCTCAGCCAGATAGTGGTGAACAAGCTCTCGAAATCGTTGAGATGCTCGCTAGTAGCGGTGCTATCGATATTATCGTTGTTGATAGCGTTGCAGCCTTAGTTCCTCAAGCTGAACTTGATGGAGTTATGGGTGATAACCAAGTTGGATTACACGCTAGACTTATGTCAAAAGCAATGAGAAAACTCGCTGCTATCTTAAATACCAACGAATGTACAGTTATCTTTATTAACCAACTCCGTGAAAAAGTTGGCGTTATCTATGGAAACCCAGAAACTACTACCGGCGGTAGAGCTCTTAAGTTCTATGCATCTGTTAGAATGGATATTCGTAGAGCAGAAGCAATCAAAGAAGGTTCAACCATCATTGGCAATACCGTCAATGTTAAGATTGTTAAAAACAAAGTTGCTCCACCATTTAAGAATTGCTCCGTTGATATTATCTACGGTAAAGGCATTTGTAAAACCGGTGAACTTCTCGATCTAGGCGTTGAACTTGATATCCTTAAAAAATCAGGTTCATGGTTCGAATATAATGGCGAAAGATTCGCTAACGGACGTGAAGCAGGTAAGTCCTATCTTGAAGAGCATCCAGACTTCATGAATGAACTCTCAGAAAAGATTAAAGAAAAATCTGCCGAATAGTTGTCTAAATAGTCCCTTTGAAATATAAGGGACTTTTTTGTTGTTTCAAAACTTTAAGAATTATTCTATAATAATGCCGTATCTAAAAAAGATACTTATTACCTATATAGTAATGATTCGGGAGTTTCCCGTTTACATACATAATCTATCTTAACGCTAGATTTTTCGGTAATAATCCAAATTATTGGTTGGGTTTATCTTTTAGATAAAATGCCAATCTAACTATATAAAAGGAGGAATAGCGAATGATGGATACAGTACTCGCTATAGTCCTGATTGTTGTCGCCTTATTGGTCGGTGTTGCAGTAGGCTTTTTCTTGCTTAGAATGGTCCCTGCTATTAAGGCAAAAAATGCCAGCAACAAGGCGGATAAAATTATCCGTGATGCTGAAATTAAAGGTGAACAAATTAGGAAAAACGCTCAGCTAGATGGTAAGCAATTTGTAGCTGAGTTAAAACAAGAAGCAGAACGCGATATTCGTGAACGTAAACAAGAGTATGCTCAACTTGAGAACAAACTCAATCAACGTGAACAAAATATTGATCGTCGTGATGCAAACTTACTTACCAAAGAAAACGCAATTGAAGAAAAGAATGAACTCTTAAATCGTAGACTCAAAGAATGTGACAAGAAGGAAGCTGTCTTACAACAAAAGATTGATTCCATCATTGCTGAACTTGAAAAAGTCGCTCAACTTTCCGTCAACGAAGCAAGAGAAGAAATTTTCGCGCGTGTTGAGAGTAAACTCTCTCAAGAAATCTCAGCCTTCATCAAAAACAAAGAAGATGAAGCTAAAGCCGAAGCTGAAGAAAAAGCTCGTAACCTTATTGGTTTAGCGATTTCTAAGTTCTCTCAAGAAGAAGTGCAAGAAAGAACAGTCTCTGTTGTTGCTCTTCCAAACGATGAAATGAAAGGACGCATCATCGGTCGTGAAGGCCGTAACATCCGTTCTTTAGAACAACTTCTTGGTGTTGATTTAATTATTGATGACACTCCAGAAGTTATTACTGTTAGCTGCTTTAACCCAATTCGTCGTGAAATTGCTAAACGTGTCCTTGATATCCTTATTAAGGATGGCCGTATTCAACCAGGACGTATTGAAGAAGTTACTGCAAAAGTTCAAGCTGAAATCGACGCTAGTATTCAAAAAGCCGGTGAAGATGCAGCCTTCAAACTTGGTCTTCCAAAGATTAATAAAGAATTACTAACTTATGTTGGTAGACTTAAATACCGCACTTCCTATGGTCAAAATGCTTATGACCATTCTATGGAAGTTGCCTATTTAGCAGGTATTATGGCGGCCGAACTTGGTTTAGATCAAAACTTAGCTAAACGCGCTGGTTTATTACACGATATTGGTAAATCAGTCGACTTCGAACAAGATGGCAGCCACGTTGAA
>CADBNT010000106.1 GCA_902796125.1 uncultured Erysipelotrichaceae bacterium
AGGACTATTAGATATTCCAACTAAAGGAGCGCTTAATCTCCATGGATCAATTCTTCCAAAATATCGAGGTGCAGCGCCTATTCAAAGAGCTATCTATGAAGGTGAAACAAAAACAGGTGTCACCTTAATGGAAATGGTCGACAAGATGGATGCTGGAAAAATGTATGCGGTGGAAGAGTGCGATATTAGTGAAGACGATAACTACACTTCACTTTGTGAAAAGATAGTGAATTGCTCCATTAAACTCGTTAAAGAAAAACTCCCTTTATATCTTGAAGATAAACTTCCTGGTGTAGAACAAGACGAATCGCTTGTTACAATCGCTAAAAAGATTAAACCAGAAGATGAAAAGTTAGATTTATCTAAATTAACTCATCAATTCATGTGTCACCTACGTGCCTTAAGTGAGACTCCAGGCGGATATTTATTCTTAAATGAACTAAAGTTCAAAATCTTCAAAGCAAGGAAAATCAGTGAGAAGACTTCAAATCCGGTTGGAACTCTTTCCATCTCCAAGATTCCGGTTCTTCAACTAGTTGATGGGGAAATTGAATTACTTGAAGTTCAGCTTGAAGGCAAAAAGAAGATGGATGGTAAATCCTTCGCGAATGGCTCTCATAATTTAAACGGTGTCATTTTAAAATAATTAATTATTTTTAATCATCTATATATTTGCTAAAATCTACTTATGGAAAAGAAACTAAACCTTTCTGTTCACCAGCTAGTAGATTTTTTACTTAGAACGGGAGATATTGATAACCGTATTTTTAATAAATCTACAATGGCAGAAGGTACACGTATCCATTCCTTCTATCAAAATAAACAAGGTAGAAACTACCTTTCTGAATATTATTTAAAAGAAACATTTGAAGTGGATGGCTTTGAAGTCACCATCGATGGTAGGGCTGATGGCATCATCGTTTATTCTAATGATGATTATGTTGTCGATGAAATCAAGTCGACGATCGTTCAATTAAATGAATACTTTGAAGAACATAAAAGATGGCATTTAGGGCAAGCAAAGTGCTACGCACTTATGATTGCGCATGAAAAGAATCTTGATCACGTTGGTGTTCAACTAACTTACATTCATCAATTGTTCGATGAAAAGATGACAAGAACATTTTCCTTCAGCGTTCAAGAACTCGAAGAAGATATTAAAAATCTCATTCATGAATACTTAGAATTTTATCAATTTATCTTCAATAGAACTGTTGAAAGAAATGAAAGTGCTGCAAAGCTTGATTTCCCATTCCCTTCTTTTAGAAGTGGGCAACGTCAATTAGCGAAATATTGTTATGGAATTGCTAATAAAGGTGGAGTGCTTTTCGTAGAAGCTCCTACTGGAATTGGTAAAACCATGTCCACCCTTTATCCTTTTGCAAAATCATTTGCCAAAGAAGAAAACGATAAGATTTTCTATTTGACTGCTAAATCATCTGGAAAAGAAGCGGCGTATGAAGCTACTAAGTTATTAGCTAAAAAAGGCTTCAAAGGTTCAGCAATTGTTCTTACTGCAAAAGACAAGATTTGTTATTGTCCAGGCAAAGCCTGCAATCCGGATGAATGTCCATACGCAAAAGGCTATTACACCAAGATAAGAGAAGTTTTAAATGAAGCGGTGAGGAAATATCAAATCTTCTCCCTTTCTGAAGTCTTAAAGATTGCATCTAAACATCTCATATGTCCATTTGAGTTATCTCTAGATCTTTCTTTATTCGTAGATATTATCATCTGCGATTATAACTATTTCTTCGATCCACAAGTTTATCTAAGAAGATATTTCGATGAAGTAAGAAATAATACTTTAGTATTAGTAGACGAGGCTCATAACCTTGTTGAACGTGGACGTAGCATGTATTCGGCATCCATATCTAGCGCACTTTATAAAAAAGCCAAGAAAGCAGTGAAGAATCTCGAACATAGCAAAATCCATAACGCAGAAAAGAGAATATCAAAGATATTCAATTTATATAAAGATTTCCCGGATGGCGAAACTATCATCGATGGTTTAAGTCAGACTAATCTTAACGCTATAAGCGCCTATCTACTCGCTGCGACTGATGTGAGCAAACATCATCATGGCTTTGTCACTGATGAATTCATGGATTTCTTCTTTGAATTAAATAAATTTTCTAAGCTCATGGACTTTTATGACGAGACGTTCTCGTTATTTGTTAGCAAAAAAGGCAAAAAAGACACGATTCTAACGCTTTATTGCCTTGACCCTTCCACTCATCTAAGAGCAACGCTAAACCGCGTTAAATCGGCCGTTATTTTCTCTGCAACATTTTCACCTATTGAATATTACATGAATGCGATAGGCAGATACGATAATGCGCCATTACTTAAACTTCCATCACCTTTTCCAAAGGAAAATTTGCGTTTATTAATTGCTCCAAATATCTCGATTCGCTATAAAAATAGACTTGCGACTTTAAAACAAGTTGGTGAATACATTAACACGATGATTAAAGGCAAAGTAGGAAACTATTTTGTCTATGTTCCTAGCTATGAATATCTTCAATCTTTGCTTCCATATCTTCAAAATGAAGATTATCGTTTAATCGTTCAAGAAAAAGATATGGATGAAATCTCTAAAGAAGGCTTTCTTTCCATGTTTGAAGAAAACCCAAAAGAAACAACGGTTGGATTATGCGTTGTTGGAGGAGCTTTTGGAGAAGGCATCGACTTAGTGTCCGATCGTCTTATTGGAGTAGTGGTTGTCGGGGTTGGACTCCCACAGATATGCTTTGAAAGAGACTTGATTAAAGAGCATTTCGCCAAAGGTGAAGATAATGGGTTTGAATACGCCTATGTTAATCCAGGTATGAACCGCGTAGCTCAGGCGGTAGGCCGCGTCATTAGAAGTGAATCTGATAAAGGCATTGTTTTATTAATTGATGACCGCTTCCTTTCACAGACTTATAGAGACCTCTTTAAGAATGAATGGAATCACTACGAAGTGGTCACCTCAAAAGAAGATATTGAGGCCCAAGTGAAAGATTTTTGGTTTATTAATAAATAAAATTGGTTATAATACGGCATATGGATTTTGATAAACGTTACATCCGAAACTTCTCCATCATTGCTCATATCGATCATGGTAAATCCACATTAGCAGATCGAATTCTAGAGCAAACTGAAGCCATCTCTAAAAGAGAGATGAAAGAGCAATTTTTGGATTCAATGGATTTAGAAAGAGAACGCGGTATTACCATCAAACTTAACGCAGTTACTTTAAAGTACCACGCGAAAGATGGCTATGATTATATGTTCAATCTCATAGATACTCCGGGGCATGTTGACTTCACTTACGAAGTAAGCCGTTCTTTAGCTGCCTGTGAAGGTTGCATTTTAGTTGTTGACGCGACTCAAGGTGTTGAAGCTCAAACACTCGCTAATGTTTATCTAGCAGTGGACAATAATTTAGAAATTGTTCCTGTAATCAATAAAATTGATTTACCAAGTGCCATGCCAGATATGGCTAAAAAAGAAATTGAAGAAAAAATTGGCATCTCTTGCGAGAATGCTTGTTTAGTTTCCGCTAAGACTGGAGAAGGCGTTGGAGACGTTCTTGAAGCAGTGGTGAAATATATTCCATCTCCAAAAGGAGATGCTAATGCACCTCTTCAAGCCCTAATCTTTGATTCATATTATGATTCCTATCGTGGTGTCGTCGTTTTAATATGTGTTAAAAACGGAACAGTCAAAGTTGGTGACCATATCAAACTTATGGCTGGTGGTCATGAATATCTTGTTACAGAAGTCGGTATTAGAACTCCTAAGGAGTTAAAGAAAGACGAATTGTGCGCAGGAGAAGTCGGTTATTTAGCTGCTCAAATTAAAGACATTAGAGATGTCGTGCCTGGTGACACAATTACAAACGCGGAAAAACCATGCGCGCAGGCTTTGCCTGGATATCGCAAAATGAACCCAATGGTCTTCTGTGGATTATATCCAGTTGATTCGAAGAAATTCGTTGATTTAAAAGAAGCTTTAGAGAAGCTTTGCCTTAATGATGCTTCGCTTGTATTTGAAGCGGAAACAAGCCAAGCCCTTGGCTTTGGCTTTAGATGTGGCTTCCTCGGTTTATTGCACATGGATGTAGTGCAAGAAAGATTAGAAAGAGAATATGGTCTTGATCTCATTCTTACTGCTCCAAGTGTTATTTATCACGTTTATCTCTTTAAAGGAGATATGATTGAGCTTGATAACCCATCAAAATTGCCAGATTTAACTTTAGTTAAAGAAATACAAGAACCATATGTTAAGGCTAATATTATGACTCCAAAGGAGTATGTTGGTCCTGTTATGGAACTATGTCAAGATAGAAGAGGAATTTATATCGACTTAGAGTATTTTGACGATACAAGAATGGTCATAACATATGAGCTTCCACTTGCTGAAATTGTTTACAATTTCTTTGATAAACTTAAAAGCTATACGAAAGGTTATGCTTCATTCGATTATGAATATAGTGGCTATCGCGCAGGCAATCTAAGCAAGATGGATATCTTATTAAACGGAGAAACAATTGATGCTTTAAGCACAATTGTATATAAGGGAAGTGCCTATGAAAGAGGCAGCGTTGTTGTTCGTAAATTAAAAGAGATCATTCCGCGTCAACAATTTGAAGTTCCTGTCCAAGCTGCCATAAATGGCAAGATTATCGCTAGAGCCGATATTAAGGCTGTACGTAAAGATGTTCTTGCCAAATGTTATGGTGGTGATATTTCTCGAAAGAGAAAATTGCTTGAAAAACAAAAAGAAGGTAAAAAGAGAATGAAAGCCATTGGATCGGTAGAAGTTCCTCAAGAAGCCTTTATGTCTGTCTTATCTATCGAAGACGACGATTAGTGATTAAATAGTAAAAAATTAGTAATTACTTATTGAAATAAGAAATCGATTTATCTATAATAATGCCAAGAGGTATATTTTATGGCTACAAACAATTTAGGCGTTAGATTTACAGAGGAAGTTTATGCTTCCCGCACTCAAGTCGCGAAAGCTTTAGGCACAAATTTAATTGATCCATTTTGGAATGCAATCGTTGCATATAGGAAACCTTTCACAAG
>CADBNT010000107.1 GCA_902796125.1 uncultured Erysipelotrichaceae bacterium
GATGGCGGATCATACGAGAGTCGAACTCGTCTCGCCTCCGTGACAGGGAGGCATCATAGCCGATAGACCAATGATCCGTGCAACGTTTAATATTATCCATAATGCATATAAAAATTGCAAGTAGATATTAAACGTTTATTTTTGCTTAGTTATTAACTTAATTAATAATTTTTGGCACGAAGTTCAAAATATGATTTTGGATGTGCACAAACTGGGCAAATTTCTGGAGCGCATTTGCCAATGTGGATGTGGCCACAGTTACGGCATTTCCAGACAACAACGTCTTCAGCAATAAAGACTTTGCCACCTTCAACTTTTTCTAAAAGAGCAAGATATCTTTCTTCATGTTCTTTTTCAATCTTGCCAACTGCTTCAAACTCAAAAGCGATTTTATCAAAGCCTTCTTTACGAGCAACTTCAGCGAATTCTTTGTACATATCTGTCCATTCAAAGTTTTCACCTGCTGCGGCAGCTCTTAAGTTTTCAGCTGTTGATTTGATTTCGCCACCTTCAAGATATTTAAACCACATCTTGGCGTGTTCTTTTTCATTTTCAGCTGTTTCAAGGAAAATGGCTGCGATTTGTTCATAACCTTCCTTTTTAGCTTTGCTAGCGAAATAAGTGTACTTATTTCTAGCTTGTGATTCTCCAGCGAATGCAGCTTGGAGATTCTTTTCGGTTTGACTTCCTTTTAATTCCATAAGTTTTTACCTCTTTTTGTATATTTAGTTTAACAAAATAAATTGTTAAATGAATATCCTATTTTTCAAATTTTGCTGATGAGCTAGGAGCTTGTAAATAATTGATATAGCCAACATCAGGAGTTTCTTTCGTAATTTTGCTCATAAAATCATAAACCTGATCACGAAGATATTTCATATTTTCCTTTAAGGAATATCCTGAATGAGGATAGATTGGTTCACTTAAAGTAATATCGATAAACGGTTTACGTTTTGAATGCGATTTACGGTAAGTAGTCACCATTGCTACGACAGGCGCATTAAACATAGCAGGATATCTAAATGAAGCATCGCTAAATGGTCTAATGCCTGTGTAGAAAGGCCAAATATGAGCCTCTGGATAAATCATGATAATGCTTTTTTGTTCAAAGCGATATTTAATCGCATCTAAATAATTAGTGCTTGAATGAACATCGCTTGGAAGAGGGATGCATCCAAACATGTTTACAAGCGTCCTAATTCCTGGAATTGATGTCGCATCAGGATTAGCAACAATGTAGACTCTTTTTCTTTTGGAAACAACACTTTGAGGGGTAACTGCATCAAACTTTGAAGTATGATTCCCATACATAAAGAAACCAGTCTTTTTAAGTTTCTTAAGAACTTGTGGATTTTTAATCCTAACTCTTCTTTTAATTTTGCATGCCATATATACGAGTGGCTTAGCAATTATGTAATATAGGAAGAAAGAAATAAATCGATAAAAGATGTTCTTATGAACATAGACATACTTTTGATCAATTTGTTTTTGCTTTATACGAGTACCGGCAAAATCGTCATTAAGGATATTTTTATAGTAGATGATTCGATGATGAATACCGGTTTTTATTTTATAATCGCGAATTTCTCTAGCTTCAGAAAGCATTTTAACTATGCGTTCTGGCTCTTCAAAAGGAATGATATAGCTATTTGTAGGTCCTACCACCGCTTCAAAATCGCCTTTAGTTTTTTCACTTAAATAATGGATGACATCCGCATAATGATAAAACTTTCTCCAAAGTTTCTTTCTTGGTTTATTAAATTCGCTATAAAAAGAAGCGATAGCAATTTGATTAGAATTTGCTAGATTGTTGATTTCTAGCGCTTTTCTATCGTGAGATAAAAAGTAGACAAGATCCACTCCTTCAAGCATCTTTTTTTCAAAGCGTTTAGCTTCGTCATATAAAACAACTTCATTAGAAAAACCGATATGTTCAACGATATCTTTAACAAAATTAATTTTGTTATTTCGAAGTGAATTATGAACAACTAATGTTTTCATTTCTTAATAGTTGGTGGTTCACCAAAACGCACTTCAGCAAGGGCAAGTTGGCCAGCGTTATAAACATCAACTTTTCTTTGATGGCCACTAAAGAAGAATGCATCAACGCTTTGCCAAACGAAAACCCAGGACATAATGCAAAGGATTTCAATAAAGATATTATCGATGCCGTAATTAGAAAGAATGATTGAAATTACAATGTAAGTTGCGAGGAAGAATAAGCCAATAGCAAGAACAATCGCTCCAAAGAAGCGACCTTTTTCCCATTCTAAACGTTTATCTTCATATTGAAGAGAGTAATGACGAACGACTGCTCTACGAATTTTTTCTTTAAGTTCATCGCTATATTTGCCACCATCATCAAAGTTAATGACAAGAGGAATAGCAACTCTTAAATAAAAAGCCTCGTTTTCAATATAATCATAGATTTCTTGGTCAATTCTTCTATCGTAAGAGAAGATAGAAAATGGCGAATCAATCTTAGTTAAATCGATGTTGATATAAGCTTTCCCATCATCGTCAATCATCGCGTCTTCATAACGTAGTGAATAACGATATTTCTTCGCGAATAATTGGTTAATTCTATTACGAAAAACACGGTTCTGCTCACGAACTTCTTTGGCTTTATCACTTAAATATTGCTTTTGTTTTTCGTCCATAGGTTAAACATTATACCATAGGTAACCCTTTAACTCAAATTAACGAAAAAAGCCTCTCATTGAGAGGCTTATCAATTTCAGAATTACTATCTATTGATAGTAGAAATAATGTGGAGAAGCTCTTTATTTGGCTCACGTTTCATCGCGACAGCTTCTGCAATATCAACAGTAACAATCTTTTCATTTTGCATTGCGACAACCACACTAGTTTTACCTTCAAGAAGAGCGTTGATTGCTGCTACACCAAAGCGCGATGCAAGAATTCTATCTCGAGCAGATGGAGATCCACCTCTTTGAAGGTGTCCAAGTACTTCGGCTCTAGTTTCAATTCCAGTCGCTTCGGTAACTCTTTTTGCAAAATCATAGACGTTATCGAATAACTTTTCAGAAACAATGACAAGATAATGACCTTTTTTGCCACCTTTAAGTGATTTAAGTTTGGTAAAGATTTGTTCTTCACTCATTGGCATATCTTTGCTAACGACCATTTCAACACCTTCACTGACACCTGAATAAAGGGCGAGATCACCGCATCTATTACCCATAACTTCAATAATTGTGCATCGCCTATGAGATGCTGTTGTATCTCTAATCTTATCGACACAGCCAACAATTGTGTTTAAACATGTATCAAAACCAATCGTGTAATCGCTACAAGCAATATCATTATCAATTGTACCTGGAATACCTATGGTATTAATTCCTTTTTTAGATAAGTCTGCTGCTCCTTTAAAAGTTCCATCTCCACCAATAACAATCAAACTATCAATGTCATAAGCTTGAAGTTGCTTAATAGCCATGTTTTGGATGAGCTCTTCCTTGAATTCTGGAAGACGAGCAGTACGAAGAATAGTGCCGCCTCTATTAATAGTGTCACTAACAAAGTTACGATCAACTTCTTCAATCTTGCCTTCAACAAGACCTTTATAGCCGTCGTAAACGGCATACATTGTTAAACCAGCTTTGATACCAGCACGAACAACAGCACGAACGGCAGCGTTCATTCCTGGGGCATCACCGCCAGATGTTAAGACTGCGACTTTTTTAACCATATATTTGTCCTCAAAAGTTATACTTTACCAACAAATAACTACGAAATAATTATATTTATTTTAGTTTAAGTGTTAAACGTTTTTTTATCTTTTTAATCCAACGATTATTTTCTTTAACTCTTTCTTAGAAAGAATTCTTGGGGTTGGATAGATAATCGCTCCTTCTTTATAAGCATGGTTCACCAAGAAAGGAATGTCTTCATCTTTAATGAGATTACCGAAGGTATTTGTAATGCCGAGTCTTTCATTGAGCTTACTAATTTCTTCAATGAGAAGATTAGCTTTTTCATGCTTATTTTTGCCTTTTCCAATATTAACTAAATCAGCGATTTCCGCTAGTTTTTTATGGGCAGATTTTCCATATTCTTTCAAGATAATTGGAAGGATAATAGCATTTGCTAATCCATGTGGGACATTGTATTTGCCGCCTAGGGCATGAGCAATAGCATGAACGGTGCCAACAAACGCTCTGGTAAATGCTACACCTGCTTTATAAGCAGCAATTTGCATTTGTACTCTATATTCTAAGTTAGCTGGTTCATTCGCCGATTTCTCTAAATATTCAAAAATGAGCTTGATAGCATCGATAGCATAATGCTTAGTTTTACGTGTATTTTCATGACCAATATATGC